>DATHWV010000437.1:0-6129 GCA_035460205.1 Ramlibacter sp. | reverse complement strand
CACCGACCCGGACGGCAAGGTCTGGGAAGAGCTCGTGCCCAAGGAGAAGAACATCCTGGTGCACGAAGGCCAGGTGGTCAACAAGGGCGAGTCCGTGGTGGACGGCCCGGCCGATCCGCAGGACATCCTGCGCCTGCTGGGTGCCGAGGAACTGGCGCGCTACATCGTCGATGAAGTGCAGGACGTGTACCGTTTGCAGGGCGTGAAGATCAACGACAAGCACATCGAGGTGATCGTTCGCCAGATGCTGCGCCGTGTCGTGATCGAGAACGTCGGCGAGTCGGGCTACATCGCCGGCGAACAGGTCGAGCGTTCCGAGATCCTGGACACCGTCGACGCCCTGCGCGCCGACAACAAGATCGCGCCGACCTACAGCAACCTGCTGCTGGGCATCACGAAGGCCTCGTTGTCGACCGACTCGTTCATCTCCGCGGCTTCCTTCCAGGAAACCACGCGCGTGCTGACCGAAGCGGCGATCATGGGCAAGCGCGACGAGCTGCGTGGCCTGAAGGAAAACGTCATCGTCGGCCGCCTGATTCCCGCGGGCACCGGCATGGCCTACCACCAGGCCCGCAAGGCGAAGGACCAGATGGACGAGGCCGAGCGCCGCGCCATCGCCGATGCCGAAGCCGCCGAACTGGCCGGCATCACCGAAGGCGCCGCGGCGCCCGAGGCCAGCGAAGGCGCTGCGACCGAGTAAACCCGGTTTCACCGTAAACTGAACGCCCCAGGCCATCCAGGCCTGGGGCGTTTCTCTTTTTGGGGTTGCCGTTGGTGCTGTCGTCTTCCGTTGTCCTGTGGAGCCTTGCGGCGCTGCTGTTGTTCTGGGGCGTGGGCGCGTACAACCGCCTGGTGCGCTTGCGCTCTGAAGCCAAGACCGCCTTCGCTGCGCTCGAGGCTGAACTGGGCAAGCAGGTAGCGCTGGTGCACGAATGCCTGCCGCCACCTGAGATGACGCAGCCCGCGCCATTGGCTGACGACCCCACCTTTTGGGCCGAATTACGCGGCGCTGCCGACCAGTTCGCCGCCTCGCTCGCCGTCGCACGCAATCGCCCGCTCGAGGCGGAGGGTATAGCGGCGCTCAGCTCCGCGCAGGATGTCCTGTCCATGGCCTGGGAGCGCGCGGAGCGCGATGACGCGCACGATCTTGCCGGCCCGCAGTTGCCCGAGACGCTCACCGCGCGGCGCGCGCAGATCGTGATGCAAACCCGCACCGCCGCCGAACAGTTCGACCAGGCCGTGCAGCGCTACAACGAGGGCATCGCGCAGTTTCCGGCCGTGCTGCTGGCCTTGTTGTTCGGCTTCAAGCCGGGGCGCAGCGTGCGCGCCCATGGCTGAGCCCGGCAAGGGCCGCACCGGCGGCGACCATCCGGCTTCATTGCCGCTGTGGCGGCTGTTGCAGGCCGCTGCCGGCGTGGTTGCCGACGTTCGTGGCGGCCGTTCCGCCACCGCCGCCATCGCGCAGGTGGAAGGCCCGCTTCGTCCGGGCACGCAAGCCCTGGCGTTCCAGGCTTTGCGCCAGCTGGGGCGCGCCGAAGCCCTGCGCCGATTGCTGGCGCGCCGCCCGCCGCCCGAGCATGCCGACGCGCTGCTGTGCACCGCGCTGGCGCTGTGCTGGCGCGAGGAAGACGCGCCGTATGAAGCCTTCACGCTGGTGGACCAGGCCGTGGAGGCCGCCAAGCGAAATCCGGCCACGCGGGCCCAGCAGGCTTTCATCAACGCCTGCCTGCGGCGCTTCCTGCGTGAGCGCGATGCGCTGGTCGGCGCCACCGATGCCAATCCGGAAGCGCAGTGGAACCACCCGCGCTGGTGGATCGAGCGACTGAAGAAGGACCATCCGCAGCGCTGGGAGCAAATCCTTGGTGCCAACAACACGCCGGCGCCGATGACCCTGCGTGTCAACGCACGCCGGGCCAGCGTGTCGCAGTACCTCGAGCAGCTGTCCGCGGCCGGTATCGCGGCGACTGCGGTAGGTGAGCACGGGGTGGTGCTCCGGAGCCCGCGGCCGGTCCACGACATTCCCGGTTTCGCCGATGGCGTGGTGTCGGTGCAGGATGCGGCCGCGCAACTCGCGGCGCCGCTCTTGCTCGGCGAGCTGGCGAGCGTTGCACCGGCAGCCCTGCGAATCCTCGACGCCTGCGCCGCGCCCGGTGGCAAGACAGCGCACCTGCTCGAATTGGCCGATGCGCGCGTGGTCGCTTTGGACATCGACCCCCTGCGTTGCGCGCGCATCAACGAGACGCTGGCACGCCTCGAATTGCAGGCCGAGGTGGTCGCAGCCGACGCGGGTAAGCCACAGGATTGGTGGGACGGCGAGCCGTTCGACGCCATCCTGCTGGACGCGCCTTGCACCGCATCCGGCATCGTTCGCAGGCACCCCGACGTGCGCTGGCTGCGGCGAGAAACCGATGTCGCCCAACTGGCGAAAACGCAGGCAAACCTGCTCGCCGTGCTCTGGCCCTTGCTCAAGCCGGGAGGCCGGCTTTTGTACTGCACTTGCTCGGTATTCCGGGCCGAAGGCGAGGGGCAGGTCCAAACGTTTCTTGCGCACAACAAAGAGGCTCTTTTGCGGCCCGCGCCGGGCCATTTGACGCCCCAAAGCGGGGCAAACGCGGATGCCGTCCCGGACAATCTGGAAGGTGACCACGACGGTTTTTATTACGCGCTGCTGGAAAAGCGTGCTGGACGGGTGTCCCCTGCGCCGGCCGTTTGAGCGCGTGCGCGCGGCGCTGGCCACCGTCTTCCTGCTGGCTTTCGCGCTGGGGGCGAATGCGCAATCCACCGAGATCGAACAGCTGCGCCTGGAGCGCACCGAAGAAGGTGTGCTGCTGTCGTCCAGCGTCAAGTTCGAGTTGCCTGCCGTGATCGACGACGCGCTGGCCAAGGGCATCCCCATGTTCTTCGTCGCCGAGGCGTTCCTGTTTCGCGACCGCTGGTACTGGTACGACAAGCAGGTTGCGGGGGTGGCGCGCCACATGCGGCTGTCCTACCAGCCGCTCACGCGGCGCTGGCGCCTGACCGTGTCGCCCTTCCCGATCGGCAACTCGGGCCTGGCCCTGGGCCAGACTTTCGAGACCCGCGACGAGGCGCTGGCCGCGGTGCAGCGCATTTCGCACTGGAAGATCGCCGAGGCCGGCGACGTCGACCCCGAGGCCAAGTACAACGTGGACTTCCGCTTCCGCCTCGACATTTCGCAACTGCCCCGGCCCTTCCAGATCGGCGCCGTGGGCCATGCCGACTGGAACATCAACGTCACGCGAAACCAGCGCCTGGCCATCGAGAGTGCGCGGTGAGCATCAGCGACCCCACGGAAGGACTCCAGCGCTTCCCCTTGCGCAGCTCCTCGCGTTTCCGCTGGGCCATCGCCGTTGCCGCCGCCGTGATGGTGGCCATCGGCATCGTGCTGTTGTTCCTGCTGACGCAGGCCACCAACAACCGCGAGCTTTACGAGCGCAACTACGGGCGGCTGTTCGCCATCAACGTGGTGGTTGCCGGCGTGCTGCTGCTGACCATCGTGTACGTGGCCGTTCGCTTGTTCGCGCGCATGCGACGCGGCAAATTCGGCAGCCGCCTGCTGGTGAAGCTGGCGGCCATCTTCGCGCTGGTGGGTTTCATGCCCGGCATGCTGATCTACGTGGTGTCCTACCAGTTCGTCTCACGCTCGATTGAAAGCTGGTTCGACGTCAAGGTGGAAGGCGCGCTGGATGCCGGCCTGAACCTGGGCCGCGCCACGCTGGACACGCTGGCCAACGACCTCGCGAGCAAGACGCGCGCGGCAGCCGTGCAATTGGCCGAAACGCCAGACACCTCCGCCGCGATTGCGCTGGAGCGCCTGCGCGAGCAGATCCCCGCCAACGACGTGATCCTGTGGAGCGGCAACGGCCAGCTGATCGCCAGCGCCGGGCAATCGCGGTTCCAGCTCAACCCCGATCGCCCCTCGCCGCAGCAGCTGCGCAACGTGCGGGCACAGCGCTCACTGTTCGTCGTCGAAGGCCTGGACGATCCGGGCCTGGCGCCCGTCGGCAACGCGCGCATCAAGGCCATGGCAATGGTTTCGCAACCGAGTTCGGGCGTGCTTGCCGAACCGCGTGTGCTGCAGGTCACGCAGCAGTTGCCGCCCATCCTCGTCGGCAATGCCATCGCGGTGCAGGAAGCCAACCGCGAATACCAGGAGCGCGCGTTGGGCCGTGAAGGCTTGCGGCGCATGTACATCGGCACGCTCACGCTCGCCCTGTTCCTCGCGGTGTTCGGCGCGGTGCTGCTGGCCATCCTGCTGGGCAACCAGCTCGCGCGGCCGCTGCTGGTGCTGGCCGCCGGTGTGCGCGAAGTGGCCGCCGGCGACTTGAGTCCCAAGCCCGCGTTGCAGGGCAAGGACGAACTTGGCGGCCTGACCCGTTCGTTCGCGCAGATGACGCAGCAGCTGGCCGACGCGCGGGCCGCCATCGACAAGAGCATGGGCCAGGTGAGCGCCGCGCGCGCCAACCTGCAGACCATCCTGGACAACCTCACCGCCGGCGTGATCGTGCTGGACGACAAGGGCCTGATCCAGTCGTCCAACCCGGGCGCGACCCGCATCCTGCACGCACCACTGGCCGTGTACCAGGGGCTGCCGCTGGCGAACGTGGAAGGGCTGGAGGTTTTTGCCAAGGCGGTGCAGCAGCAGTTCGACGAATACATGGACGAGCGCAAGCAGCATGGCCTGGACCACTGGCAGCAATCGTTCGAGCTCAACACCGCGCAGCCCGGCTCGCCCCACCACGCCATCACGCTGGTGGCGCGCGGCGCCGAAATGCCGGCCGAGCCGCCGGCCAAGGGCCTGCGCCTTCTGGTGTTCGACGACATCTCTGAAATTGTCTCGGCCCAGCGCGCGCAGGCCTGGGGTGAAGTGGCACGCCGGCTGGCGCACGAAATCAAGAACCCGCTGACGCCCATCCAGCTGTCCGCCGAGCGCCTGGAAATGAAGTTGGCCGGCAAGGTGGCTCCCGCCGAACAGGCCATCCTCACCAAGTCGGTCCAGACCATCGTGGACCAGGTCGACGCCATGAAGCGGCTGGTGAACGAGTTCCGCGATTACGCCCGCCTGCCTGCGGCCGAACTGAAGCCGGTGGACCTCAATGCACTGCTCGCCGACGTCATGCACCTCTACGCCCGCGAGGGTGGCGAGCGGGGTGACGCGTCCGCCCATGTGCCGGTGCGCATGGAACTGGACCCGTCGTGCCCGATGATCATGGGCGACGCACAGCAGTTGAGGCAGGTGATCCACAACCTGCTGCAAAACGCGCAGGATGCCACCGAAGGCTGCCCGGTCCGCGAAGTGACCGCACGCACGCAATGGAACGAAACGTCCCGCCGGGCCCGGTTGATCGTGCAGGACACAGGGGCGGGATTCCCTGAACACATCCTCAAGCGGGCCTTCGAGCCCTACGTGACGACCAAGGCCAAGGGCACCGGCCTGGGGTTGGCGGTGGTCAAAAAGATCGCCGACGAGCATGGCGCCCGGGTGGACCTGAAAAACCGCGTGGAAGAGGGCGTGGTCCGGGGCGCCCAAGTATCGTTATCATTCGCAGTTGCGGCTTAACAACACTGCCCCGGCTGGCCGCACGGGGAGTACCTGGAAAACATGGCAAACATACTGGTGGTCGACGACGAGCTGGGCATCCGCGACCTGCTGTCCGAAATCCTGAACGACGAAGGCCACAACGTCGAATTGGCCGAAAACGCGGCGCAGGCGCGTGCCGCGCGAGCCCGGGCGCGGCCGGACCTCGTGCTGCTGGACATCTGGATGCCGGACACCGACGGCGTCACCTTGCTGAAGGAATGGTCCACCACCAGCCTGCTCACCATGCCGGTGATCATGATGAGTGGCCACGCCACCATCGAGACGGCAGTGGAAGCCACCAAGATCGGCGCGCAGTCGTTCCTGGAAAAACCGATCACGATGCAGAAGTTGCTCAAGGCGGTGGAGAGCGGCCTCTCGCGCACCGGCGGCCTGGGCACCCGCAAGCTGGGCCCGGGCGGCGTGGTGCAGCCGCCGGTGGTGGAACTGACCGTCGAAGCCGCGATGACCGGTGGGCAGAATTTGCCGCCCGTCGTGGAGATGGGTCCGCAAGCGCGCCAGCTGTTCGAGCT
>DATHWV010000436.1:0-3018 GCA_035460205.1 Ramlibacter sp. | reverse complement strand
CGCACGGGGGCGAAGCGGTCGGTCGATGCCGGAACCTCCGCACCAGGCGCAGTGCTGCCGCCACCCCCGCCACCACAACCGGTCAAGGCCATTGCGCACAGCACAACCGCCGCCGCAAATTTCGCCGCGTACATTTTCAATCCTTCGTCCAAATAGGTTCAGCCGCAACATGCGGCCAGGTCATTTTCCCAGTGGGGGATGCAGCCGCCGTAGGCGGCTGGCCTAACCTGTGTAGGGGGTTGGCGTAAGCCGCAGAGCCGCGGGCCGCCTGGCGGAGAGTGTGAGATTCGAACTCACGGATGTCTTTCAACATCGCCGGTTTTCAAGACCGGTGCATTCAACCGCTCTGCCAACTCTCCAGAACAGCGAGTTTAACGGGTGACGGCAAAGAGCCGGGCATTGCTGATGGCGTACACCGCCCCGTCGGCGCCAATGGCCGTGGGGGTGTAGGCCTGGCCCAGCCCTTCGGTCAGGCGGATGCGCTGGCTGAAGCTGTTGCTGGCGAGGTCCCAGCGGTACAGCAGGCCGTCCTCGCTGTTGACCATGATCGAGCGCGTGGCCGGGTCGGCGGCCATCGTGTTGATGCACCACTCGTACACGCCGCCCGTGGTCACGGATTCGACCGTCGGGCCCAGGATGGTGAGCACCTCGCGCATCACTGCCTGCGCCGAAAACGCGTCGGGCTGGCTGGCGCCGGGGTCCAGCACGGCCAGCCGGTTGCGGCCGTCGCCGGTGCCCACACCTTCGTAGTTGTTGTACTTCACGGCGATCAGGTAGCTGGACGTGCCGGTGTAGCCGCCGACCATGGATGCCGGGATGATCGAGGGCGTCACGTCCCAGCCGAAGCTGCCAGGCAGCAGCGTCGTGGCCAGCAGAGCGTCGTATTGCAGCATCCAGCCGCGCCCGTTGTGCTCGCCAAAGGTGGACTCCAGCACGCCGAAGAACACACGGCCGTCTGGCGCCACCGCGGGCGAGGCGGTGCCGTTGTCGGTGATGCGTGCGAGGCGGCCGGTGGCCGGGTCGCGCGGCGCCACGCGGGCTTTCACCGCAAGCGTGGCGCTGTCCAGCGCCAGCAGGTACCCCGTTTGTGGCGTGCCGGTGATGCGCGGCGTGTTGACCGCGATGTAAAGCGTTAGCCCGTCGGGTGACAGCGCCGGCGCGCAATTGGTCGCCGGCTTCTCGATGGAAGGGTCTGCCGCGGCCATGCTGGCCGCGATCCATCGTCCCGTGCCGTCCGCGCCCACGCGCGCGATGCCGCTGGACAGGCCCGCGGGGTTGGCGCCGTTCACCTGGAACCCGAAAAACACATTGCCCTGTGCGTCGCAAATCAACGGCGTGTTGATGCAGACGTTCGCGTCGAAAACGTCAGGCGCCGCCGCATACGTATCGGTGCCGTAGAAGGTCGTGGCTTGCAAGGTGGCGCCCGCTTCGTCGGCATTGGCCCGTACCAGCAAACGGCCACCCGCGGCGGGCGCGACCACCTGGCCCGAAGGCGTCAGCACCACGTTGTAGCTGGGCACCCAGGCGTGGGGCGGCAGGCGGTAGTCGGTTTCGGCCGACCAGATGAGGCCGCCGTTGCCGCCGGCACGCCCTTCCAGCCGGAAGCCCGATGTCGCGCCGGTCTTCACGCCGAAGACAACCGTGTTGCGCGTGCTGATGGCAGGAGAGCCGTAGTGGATCAACAGCGAGCCGTTGCTCTCGTAGCGCGGTGCAAGGTCCACCGGCGACGACCAGGCGATGCGATTGAGGTCCTGCGCAGCCATGGCCGAGAGGGTGGAGTGTTGCGCGTCGCGCCCAAAGCCCCACCACGCGGGGCCCGTCACTGCGGGCGCGGGGGGCGGCGTCGGTGCCGGTGTGGGTGAAGGCGGCGTGGGCGCCGTGCCGCCGCCACCACCGCCGCAGCCCGGCAGGGCCACGGCGGCAACGAGCGTGGACAGCAGCAGGCGGCGCTTCATGCGTGCTCCAGCATGCCCTTGCGCTCGATGAAGCTCACCACTTCGGCCAGGCCGTCGCGGGTCTTGAGGTTGGTCATCACATAGGGCTTGTCACGGCGCATGCGTTTCGTGTCGGCCTCCATCACGCCCAGGTCGGCGCCCACGTGCGGCGCGAGGTCGGTCTTGTTGATCACGAAGAGGTCGCTCTTGGTGATGCCGGGGCCGCCCTTGCGCGGGATCTTCTCGCCGGCGGCGACGTCGATCACGTAGATCGTCAGGTCGGACAGCTCGGGACTGAAGGTGGCCGCGAGGTTGTCGCCGCCGCTCTCCACGAACACGATGTCGGCCTGCGGGAAGTCCACCAGCATGCGGTCGATCGCTTCGAGGTTGATCGACGCGTCTTCGCGGATCGCGGTGTGAGGGCAGCCACCCGTCTCCACGCCCATGATGCGTTCGGCCGCCAGCGCGCCGCTCACGGTGAGCAGCCGCTGGTCTTCCTTGGTGTAGATGTCGTTGGTGATGGCGACCAGGTCGTATTTGTCGCGCATGGCCTTGCACAGCATTTCGAGCAGGGTGGTCTTGCCGGAGCCGACGGGCCCGCCGATGCCGACGCGCAGGGGCGGCAGCTTCTTGGTGCGGTTGGCGATGTGGTGGAGCGTCATGAACGGAATAACCTCGAGTACTGCGATTCGTGTTGGGCCGAGAGGATGGCGAGCATCGGCGAAAAGGCCTGGCGCTCATCGTCGCGCAATGCCAGTGCGTTGTCCACCGCAGCAGGGATTTCGCCCGCCAGCTTGAGCAGGATGCGCTGGCCGGCACTCTGGCCCAGCGGAATCGACTTGATCGCGGCCTGCATCATGTTTTCGGCCCAGCCGAACGCGAAGGCCAGCAGGCAGTCACGGGCGGGCGCCTCGCCGGCGGAGGCAGCGAGCGCGAATGCGACGGGGTAGGTAAGGGGTGTTGGTGCGCGGGCGGCGACCTCGGGGTAGGTCGACTTGAGCCATTCCACCAGCGAACGGCCCATCTGTTCGGTTTGCTGGCGGAACTCGGATGTCTCGCGGGTCTGCAGCACCCAGTCGTTGAG
>DATHWV010000435.1:0-2711 GCA_035460205.1 Ramlibacter sp. | reverse complement strand
GTGTTCTCGTGCACCACGCAATTGGCGAATCCGTAAACCTGGCCCTCCACTTCGGCCACGATGCACATGACGGCGGAGTCGGGATCGAGGATGCGCTTCCAGGTGCGATTGGTGACCTCCGGCCCGAGGCTGGCGTCGTAGAACTCGCAATAGGCCTGCCACAGCTTGCGCCAGGTGGCTTCATCGGCGGGCAGGGCGGCCCGTATCGTGGGGGCGTTCATGGCCCCATTGTGCAGTGGCCGCTAGAGTTGCGCAGCGAGCAGGACGGCTGCGTGCACGGCCTCGCGGCCCGCACCATCCTGGATCTGGTGCCGGCAACTGGTGCCATCGGCCACCACGATCGCGCCCGGGAATTTGCGGATTGCGGGCAGCAGGCTCAGTTCGGCCATCTGCATCGACACATCGTGGTGCGTGGCCTCGTAGCCGAAACTGCCGGCCATGCCGCAGCAGCTGCTTTCGATCAGCTCGGGCTGCACGCCGGGAATCAGCTTGAGCACCTCCATCACGGGCGTCACCGCCGCGAACGCCTTCTGGTGGCAATGCCCATGCAGCAGCACGCGCTTGTCCAGGGGGCGCAGCTTGTTCTTCAGGACTTCGAGCTTGCCGGCCTGTGCCTCGCGCGCGAGGAACTCCTCGAGCAACAGCGCTTGCTGCGAAATGGTTTGTGCCTGCGTGCCCAGGCCCATCGACAGCACTTCATCGCGCAGTGTCAACAGGCAGGACGGTTCCAGGCCGACGATGGGGATGCCTTTCTCGGCGAAGGGCAGCAACGCCTGCACCACTTCCTGCGCCTTGGCCCGGGCTTCATCGACCATGCCGGCGGACAGGTAGGTGCGGCCGCAGCAAAGGTGTTTGCCGTCGGCCTGCGCCTTGGTGGCGATGTGGACCGTGTAGCCGGCGGCCTGCAGCACATGCAGCGCCGCATCGGCATTGGCCGATTCGAAGAAGCCGTTGAAGGTGTCGACGAACAGCACCACCGGCCGGGCCGCGGCCAGCACTTCGGCGGCGGAGGCCGCGCCGTGCGGACCGTTGAAGAAGTGATGACCCTTCCACTCGGGCAGGCTGCGCCGCGCGGAAAAGCCCAGGAATTTCTCGCCCAGCTTCGCCAGCAGCGGGCTGCGGTTGCGCAGGTTCAAAGCCCAGGCGAAGCGGCTGGCCAGCGTGGCGTAGTCGGGCAGGCGGGCGATGAGCTTGTCCTTCAGGCGGCGGCCATGCACCTTGCCGTGCTGGTGCAGGAACTCCACCTTCATCTTCGCCATGTCCACGCCGGTGGGGCAGTCGCGCTTGCAGCCTTTGCAGCTCACGCACAGGTCCATGGCTTCGCGCACTTCCGCGCTGGCCAGTCCTTGCGGGCCCAGCTGGCCGGACATGGCCAGGCGCAACGTGTTGGCACGGCCGCGCGTGAGGTGCTTCTCGTCGCGCGTGACTCGGTAGCTCGGGCACATGGTGCCGGCGTCGAACTTGCGGCAATGCCCGTTGTTGTTGCACATCTCCACCGCCTTGGCGAAGCCGTGCGCCGGGTCGCCGCCGGTGCCGGGCGCGCTGGTGCGCTCGGTGGCCGGGTCGTTCTGCACGTCCCAGGCGCTCCAGTCGAGCGCGGGCTTCAGCGGGATCACGCGGTAGGAAGGCGGGAAGCGCATCAGCCGCGCGTCGTCCATGGGCGGCGGGTCGATGATGCGTTGCGGGCACAGCAGGTTCGTGGGGTCGAACAGGTTCTTGATCTGCGCGAAGGCCTCGTTGATCTTCGGGCCAAACTGCCACTCGATCCATTCGCCGCGGCACAGGCCGTCGCCGTGCTCGCCGCTGTACGCGCCCTTGAACTTGCGCACGAGCGCGGACGCTTCCTCGGCGATGGCGCGCATCTTGGGTGCGCCGTCGGTGCGCATGTCCAGGATGGGGCGCACATGCAAGGTGCCGACCGACGCGTGGGCGTACCAGGTGCCTTTGCTGCCGTGCTTGCGGAAGACCTGCGTCAGGCCGTCGGTGTATTCGGCCAGGTGCTCCAGCGGGACGGCGCAGTCTTCGATGAAGCTCACCGGCTTGCCGTCGCCCTTCAGGCTCATCATGATGTTCAGGCCTGCCTTGCGGACCTCCCACAGGTTCTTCTGCGGCGCGTCGTCGGTCATGCAGACCACCGAACCGGGCAGGCCGAGGTCGCCCATCAACTCCACCAGTTCGGTGAGCTTGCGCATGAGCGAGGTTTTGTCGCTGCCGGAGAACTCCACCAGCAGCACCGCGTCGGGCTGGCCGATGACGGCGGTGCGGATCACCGGCGCGAAAGCCGGGTTCTGCAGCGACAGGTCGATCATCGTGCGGTCGACCAGCTCCACCGCTGTGAGCGTTCCATCGCCACCGAGCTTGACGATGTGTTGCGCGGTGTCCATCGCCTTGTAGAAAGTCGGGAAATTCACCACGCCCAACACTTTGGCCTGGGGCAGGGGGGCCAGTTGCAGCGTGAGCGACTTCGTGAGTGCCAGCGTGCCTTCGCTGCCGACCAGCAGGTGCGCGAGATTGGCTGAGCCGTCGCCGGTGTAGGGCTTCTCGCTCTGGTTGTTGAAGATGTCGAGGTTGTAGCCGGCCACCCGCCGCATCACCTTGGGCCAGCGCTGCTCGATCTCCGGTGCCAGCGTCGCGGCCATGTCCTTGACGCGGTTGCCGATGTCGCGCGCCCGGCCCACGCAGTCTTCGTAACGGCCGAAGCGGTGCAACTC
>DATHWV010000434.1:0-1945 GCA_035460205.1 Ramlibacter sp. | reverse complement strand
TTGCCGATCCCGCCGATCGACGGGTTGCAACTCATCTGGCCCAGCGTCTCGATGTTGTGCGTGAGCAGCAGCGTCTTGCAGCCCATGCGCGCCGAAGCCAGGGCGGCCTCGGTCCCGGCGTGACCGCCGCCAACCACGATGACGTCGAATTGTTCGGGATAGAGCATGGGAGGGCGTGCCGAACGCGGCACGGGAGAGAAGCCCCAATTTTACCGGCGGGGCAAAATGCCCGCTTGCCATCCACACCCGTCGAGCCCACCTCCCACGACCTGATCTGCGCCGCCTTGCGTGGCGAGAACCCGCATTGGCCGTGGCCCGGAGGCGACGCGGCCTCCCAGGCGGTACTCGCTGTCGCCGAGATCCACGGCATCGATGCGCTCTTGCACCAACAGTTGGCCGGGCGCCCCGATTGGCCCGACGGACTGTTGCGAACACTCCGCGGCCGTGCGATGCAGGGTGCGATGTGGGAACTGCACCACCAGCAGGTCATGAACCAGACGCTGGCCGCGCTGCACGACGCCGGAGTCCACCCGATCCTGATCAAGGGCACCGCGCTGGCCTATTCGATCTATCCCGACCCCATGCTGCGAAAGCGCGGCGACACCGACCTGCTGGTGCCTGCCGCAGCCAGGCACAAGGTGCATGAAGTGTTGCTTTCACTCGGCTTCACCCGCAGCCTCGGCGTGACCGGAGAGTATGTGAGCTACCAGGCCTCCTACATCTGGCCCGCCGCGGCAGGCGGGGTTCACGCGCTGGACCTGCACTGGAAGATCAACAACTCCGAAGTGCTTTCGCGCCTGTTCAGCTACGACGAGTTGCGCCGCGATGGGATGCCGCTGCCCTTGCTCGGACCGCATGCGCGCGGACCTTCGCTGGTCGATTCGATGCTGATCGCGTGCATGCACCGGGCGACGCACCGCACCAATCCCTATTACGTGCAGGGCGAGGCGCACCATGACCCGGACCGGCTGATCTGGCTGGCCGACATCCACCTCCTGGCCGCCCGGCTCACCGGCGCGGAGTGGGACGCACTCATTGCCGCAGCGCGCGCAAAAGGCCTGCGCGCCATCACGCTGGACGGCCTTCAATGTGCGCACGCGAGCTGGCACACCGAGATTCCCGACTTCGTTCGGCGCGCGCTGGGCGAAGCTTCAGGCGCCGAGGCCGCATCGACCTACCTGCAGTCGCGCAGGTTGCGGCAGCAATGGCTGGACTTCCGCGCGCTTCAAGGGCCGTCGGCGAAGCTGCGCTTCCTGCGCGAGACGATGTTTCCGGCCGCGGACTACATGCGCGCGAAATTCAACGACGCCTCAACGCCCCTGGCTTTCCTTCACTTGAGGCGGGTGACGGCGGGGTTGGCCGCGCGCCTCGGCAGGAAGTAGCCGCCGTCGTACTGGAGTTCGGGAACGCTGAACAACCCGGCCCAATTGGCGGGCTCCGCCAGTTCCGCCGTGCCCGCGGGAATGAAGTGCATGAACAGCAGGTCACAGGACCGCTGGTTGCCTTCGCCGGGCATCGGGTCGCGGTAGTGCCACTGGCTGCTGCCGGAGAAAAGAATGGCCTGCCCCGGCGAGACGGTGTGTGTGGTGAAGCCGTCGCCGACCTCGCGCTTGACCTGCGACTGCCAGTCGTTGCCGTACACGCCGGGCATCGGCCAGTGCGCGACCGGCGCGAAATGAATGGGCCAGGGAACGCTCTGGTCGATGCAAAGGTCCAGCGTCCACTTGGCCAGTGGCGCATCGAGGTGCAAGGGACACACGCCGTGCGGGCCGTACATGCTGACGAAGTTGTACGAGGCCTCCACCGGCTCGCCCGCCGCCTCGCTCACCCATTCAATCGTTCGCTGGTGCAAGGCGTCGAAGAAGGGATGGTTGTGCGTGATGAAGCGGCGAAACTCCCTCGCCTCGTAGGGCTTCAACTGTTCGGGCGTCAGGCCGGCCACGAC
>DATHWV010000433.1:0-2718 GCA_035460205.1 Ramlibacter sp. | reverse complement strand
TGGTGCCATGGCTGCGCCTGCTGGTCCTGTGTGCCGCGGTGGTGGTGGCGGGCACCGCGACCGCCTGGCTGGCCGGCCGCGCCGCCGCCGGGCGCGACGCGGTGCTTGCGGTGAAGGAGGACTGGTGATGCGCAGGCGGCCCTTCTTGTTGGCGTCAGCCGGACTGCTGACGGACTTGCCCGCGCTCGCGTTGCCGCCGCTGCAACTGGCCTTTCCGCGTGACCACGGCTCGCATCCCGGCTTTCGCACGGAGTGGTGGTACATCACCGGCCAGGCCCGCGCGGGCGATCGCGAGTTCGGCTTCCAGGTGACGTTCTTCCGCACCCGCGTGGACGGCACGCAGGAAATGACTTCGCGCTTCGCGGCGCGGCAACTCGTTTTTGCGCACGCCGCCGTCACCGACGTGCAGGGGCGCAAGCTGTGGCACGACCAGCGCATCGCGCGCGAAGGCTTCGACGTTGTCGCCGCCGCGCAAGGCGACACGCGCGTGCGATTGCGCGACTGGTCGCTGGAGCGAAAGGGCGACGCCTGGCACGCGCGCATCCCCGCTGGGGACTTCACGCTCGACCTGCAATGCACTCCCACGCAGCCCGTCCTGGCCCAGGGGAAAGACGGCCTGTCGCGCAAGGGCCCTGAGACCGCACAAGCCAGCTACTACTACAGCGTCCCGCAACTCGGGGTGCAAGGCGGAATCGTACTCAAGGGCCAACGTCAAACCGTTACCGGCAAAGCCTGGCTGGACCACGAATGGAGCGAGGAGATCCTGCACAAGGATGCCGTCGGCTGGGACTGGATCGGCATGAACCTCGACGACGGCAGTGCGCTCACGGCGTTCCGCCTGCGACGGCAGGACGGCTCGACGCTGTGGGATGGCGGGTCGTTCCGCCCGGCGAAAGGCAGCGTGTACACCTTCAGCCCTGGCGAGGCGGTGTTCAGCCCGCAGCGCCGTTGGACCAGCCCCATGTCGAGGGCCAGTTACCCGGTGGAATGGATCGTGCGCACCCCGGCCGACTTCTACACCGTCAAGGCCGTGGTCGACGACCAGGAGCTGGACAGCCGCGCTTCCACGGGTGCGATCTACTGGGAGGGCCTGTCCGAGCTGTTCGACAGCAACGGCAGGCGCGTGGGCCGGGGCTACCTGGAGATGACCGGCTACTCGGGACGCCTGCGGGTCTAGCGGCCGCCGACGTTTTGGTAACGCTCGACCTGGCAGGCGTGCGACGCCTCGCCACTGCTGGCGCAGGCCGAACTCGATTTCAGGGTGACGGTGTAACCGCTGCAACCGGCCAGGGCCAGGAGCAGGATGCTGCCGACGATGGTCTTGGTCATGTTCGCTCCTTCGGGGTGTTCGCCAGTGTTCCGGATGACAATGGCATGCTCCATTCCACTTTACTTCATGGCCGACCTTACGTCCCCTTCCCTTTCGGCACCCCCCGCGCCCCGCTCCCTCTCGGGACTTTTGCCTTTTGTCCGGCCGTATCGCGGGCGCATCGCACTGGCGGTCCTCTTCCTCGTGCTGGCTGCCGTGGCGACGCTCCTGTTTCCAGTCGCCCTGCGCAGCCTGATCGACGGCGGCCTGGCCGCAGCCGACAAGGGCACGCAGCTGCTTGCGCTGCGTGAGCACTTCATCGAACTGTTCGGCGTGGCGGTGGCGCTGGGCCTGTTCTCCGCCGCACGCTTCTACATGGTCAGCTGGATCGGCGAGCGGGTCACCGCCGACCTGCGCAATGCGGTGTACGCGCATGTGCTGGAGCAAAGCCCGGAGTTTTTCGAAACCACCCAGACCGGAGAAGTGCTCTCGCGCCTCACGACCGACACCACGCTGGTGCAGACTGTGGTCGGCTCCTCGCTCAGCATGGGCCTGCGCAACGCGGTGATGGGCATTGGCGCGCTGGCCATGCTGGTCTGGACCAATCCCTATGTGATGACGCAGGTGCTGGGCATTCTCGTCGTGGTGGTGCTGCCCAGCGTGTGGTTCGGGCGGCGCGTGCGCCGGCTGTCGCGCGCCAGCCAGGACCGGGTCGCCGACTCCAGCGCCATCGCAGCCGAAGTGCTCAACGCCATCCCGGTGGTGCAGAGCTACACGGCGGAACAACGTGAGGCCGCGCGCTTCGATGCTTCGACGGGCGACGCGTTCAACACAGCCGTCAAGCGCACCAGGGCCCGCGCGATCCTCATCGCCTTCATCATCATCGCCACCAGCGCCGCGCTGCTCTGGGGCCTGTACCAGGGCACGCAGGCCGTGATGGCGGGCCGCATCACGGCCGGCCACCTGGGCGAGACCGTGGTGTACGTCATCATCCTGGCCGGCGCGGTGGCCGTGCTCGGGGAGGTCTATGGCGACCTGCTGCGTGCGGCCGGCGCGACCGAGCGCTTGATGGAACTGCTGGACAGCCGCTCACCGGTCACATCGCCGGCGCAACCCCGGCCCTTTCCGGCGGCACAGGGCGGCGGCGCCGTTGCGTTCGAAGGCGTCACGTTCAACTACCCTTCGCGGCCCCTGCTGCCTTCGCTGAAAGATTTCAGCCTGGCGGTGGCGCCCGGCGAAACGGTGGCGCTGGTCGGCCCCAGCGGCGCGGGCAAGAGCACTGTGTTCCAGTTGTTGCTGCGCTTCTACGATCCGGCCCACGGTTCGATCACGCTCGATGGCGTGGCCACACGCGAGGTGGCCCTGCACGACTTGCGGCAGCGCATCGGCATCGTGCCGCAGGACGCGGT
>DATHWV010000432.1:0-2681 GCA_035460205.1 Ramlibacter sp. | reverse complement strand
TTGGGAATGTTCTTCTTGCCGGCTTCCACCGTGTTGAAGCAGACGGTGGCGCCCCACACGTCCATGCCGAACCAGGCCGGCACCTTCTTCTTGTCCTTGTACTGGCTCATGATGCCGTCGAGGTTCAGCGGCGCATAGGGCTCCAGCATCCCCTGCTTGTCCAGCAAGGCAAGGCTGGACGCGGCGACCCCCATCACCACGTCGGCTTGCGGGTTGCCCTTTTCGGCGAGCAGCTTGGCGGTGATGACGCCGGTCGAGTCGCGAACCCACTTGATCTCGATATCCGGATAGGAGCGGTTGAAGCCCTCCTGGTAAGCCTTGATCTGGTCGGTTTCCAGCGCCGTGTAGACCAGCAGCTGGGTTTTCTGCGCGTAGGCCCCGGCCGCGAAGGCGGCGAGGCACGCGATGAGGACGGGTTTGAAGGCGGACGACGGACGCATTGGGAACTCCTCTAGAAGAGCAAAAGGTTTCGATGCTGCGGACCTACGGTGACACCGCGATGACGGCTTTGAAGCCATCTTCCCCCTCGCGTTCACCTTCGTTTTTCATTTAACGCTGGGCCGGCGGGGCTTGTCAATTGTTTTTTGCAGATTGTTGACAATCCGTGCGGCGGTGCTCTAATGCAGGGCATGAATGCGCTTCTCCACCCCACCATCGCGCTGCTCCAGAGCAGTTCGCTGACCAACGTGGTGCAGCAGGAAATCGAGCGCGCCATCCTGCAGGGCGAGTACGCCCCGGGCTCGAAATTGATCGAGGCGACGCTGGCGCAGAAGATGGGCGTCTCGCGCGGCCCGGTGCGCGAAGCCTTCCGCATGCTCGAGGAAGCGGGGCTGGTGCGCAACGAGAAGAACCGCGGCGTCTTCGTGCGCGACATCCCGATCGACGAGGCTGTCGAAATCTTCGACCTGCGCGCCGCGATGGATGAACTGGTGGGCCGCAAGCTGGCCCGCGACATCGCTCCCGCGCAGCAGAAGGAACTCAAGGCCCTGGTCGACGCCATGGAAAAGGCGGTGAAGGCCGAGGACGCGTACAACTACCACCTGCTGAACCTGAAGTTCCACGACCGCCTCGTGGAGATGGCGGGCAACAGCAAGCTCACAGCGATCTACCGCAAGCTGATCAAGGAGTTGTCGCTGTTCCGGCGCCTGAACCTGGCCGACGGCTGGTTGCTGCCGATCTCGGCCGGTGAGCACCGCCAGATCATCAAGGCCATCGCCTCGGGAGACCCCGATGCAGCGGGCAAGGCGATGTTCGCCCATGTGATGGACAGCAAGGAGCGCACGATCGAAAACGACCTGCGCCGCCAGGAGCGTGCCCGCGAACGCGATGGCGCGAAGAACGGAAAGGAAGCGCGTGCTGAACGTCAATAACCGCAGCTACAAGCTGCCCACCTCCCCGACGGTGGTGGTCTGCGTCGACGGCTGCGAGCCCGACTACCTGGCGCAGGCCGTGGCCACCGGCCACATGCCCTGGCTCAAGCGCACGCTCGCCAGCGGCGCGGGCCTGATCGCCGACTGCGTGGTGCCCAGCTTCACCAACCCGAACAACCTGTCCATCGTGACCGGCGCGCCACCCAGCGTGCACGGCATCTGCGGCAACTACCTGTTCGACATGGCCAGCGGCACCGAGGTCATGATGAACGACCCGAAGTGGCTGCGCGCGCCCACGCTGCTCGCGGCACTGGCCGACGCCGGCAAGTCGGTCGCGGTGATCACCGCCAAGGACAAGTTGCGCCGCCTGCTCGGCCACAAGATGAAGGGCATCTGCTTCTCCTCTGAGAAGTCCAATGAGGTGACACTGGAAGAGAACGGCATCGCCGAGGTGCTCCCGCTGGTCGGCATGCCGGTACCCAGCGTCTACAGCGCCGAACTCTCGGAGTTCGTCTTCGCCGCCGGCGTAAAACTGATGGCGCAGCGCCGCCCCGACGTGATGTACCTGTCGACCACCGACTACGTCCAGCACAAGCACGCGCCCGGCACTGACGGCGCGAATTCCTTCTACGCGATGATGGACGGCTACCTGGGCCGGCTCGACGAAATGGGCTGCGTGATCGCGCTCACCGCCGACCACGGCATGAATGCCAAGGTGGCGATGGACGGCATGCCCGACGTGATTTACCTGCAGGACTGGTGCGATCGTGAACTCGGCGCAGGCAAGGCACGCGTGATCCTGCCGATCACCGATCCGTATGTCGTTCACCACGGCGCCCTCGGTTCCTTTGCGACCATCTACCTCCCGCCGGACATCCCGCCATCCCAAGTGGTCAGCCGGTTGCAGCAGGTCAAGGGAATGGAGTGCGTCTACACCCGTGAAGAGGCCGCGCGCCGCTTCGAATTACCGCCCGACCGCATCGGCGACGTCGTCTGCGTTTCGGAACGGTTCACGGTGATTGGCACCTCGGCCTCGCGCCACGACCTGTCGGGGCTGGATGCGCCATTGCGCTCGCATGGCGGCATCAGCGAACAGCGGGTTCCGCTGATCCTGAATCGCAAATTGCCGGGCCTGGACATGACCCGGCGCCTGCGCAATTTCGATGCGTTTGACCTTGCATTGAACTATGCCCAATAGCCAGGCTGCCGCTTTCATTCGTGACCACCAGCTCGATGCGATGCGCATCGCGGGCAAGAAGGTCGGTGCGGGCCGCGATCGTGCGATCGAGGTCTTCAACCCGGCGACGAACG
>DATHWV010000431.1:0-2895 GCA_035460205.1 Ramlibacter sp. | reverse complement strand
GCGGCGTTGATCGCGCGATGGATCATCGCGTTGAGGCGGTAGTAGTTGGACAGGTCGCGCCGGGTGAACGCCGCCATCATCTCGAAATGCATGGCGCGGATCTCCGCCAGTTCGGCGTCGGTGATGCGTTCGGCCGCCAGTTCGCCCGACTGGCCTTCCAGGCCCGCCATGACTTCGAAGGTGTTGCGCACATCGTCTTCGGTCAATTCCACCGCGATCGCGCCGCGGTTGGGCAGCAGTTCCACCAGCCCTTCCGAGGCCAGCATCTTGATGGCCTCGCGCAAGGGTGTGCGGGAGACCTGCAGCACCTCGCTCAGCTCGCGTTCGTTCAGTTTGGCGCCCGGCGCGATGCGGCCTTCGACCAGCATCTGGCGCAGGCGGTTGGCCACCTGCTCATGCAGGTTGGCGCGCGGGATGGCGATGATTTCGGCTGTCATGGGGGCATTTTGTATTCAAAAATGACATCAGTCAAATGCCTGCTTCAGTGGAATCATGCTTGACAAAAGGATTTTGTATGCAAAAAATGGCGGAACTTTGAAAATGAGGCCCCAGATGCTGACGCTTGACTACCACCCCACCGGCAGGCACTTCCTGCAGATCCCCGGCCCGTCGCCCGTGCCCGACCGGATCCTGCGTGCCATGAGCCTGCCCACCATCGACCACCGGGGCCCGGAGTTCGGCGAGCTGGGCCTGCGCGTGCTCAAGGGCATCGGCCAGATCTTCCAGACCAAACACCCGGTCATCATCTATCCGGCCTCGGGCACCGGCGCATGGGAAGCCGCGCTGGCCAACGTGCTGAGCCCCGGCGATGCCGTGCTGATGTTCGAGACCGGCCACTTCGCGAGCCTGTGGAACAAGATGGCGCTGCGCCTGGGCCTGAAGCCCGAGTTCCTCGGCCTGCCGGGTATCGAGGGCTGGCGCCGTGGCGTGCAGGCCGACATGATCGAAGCGCGCCTGAAGGCCGACACGCAGCATTCGATCAAGGCGGTGTGCGTGGTTCACAACGAAACCTCCACCGGCGTCACCAGCAACATCCTGGCGGTGCGCAAGGCGATCGACGCCGCGAAGCATCCCGCCCTGCTGATGGTCGACAGCATCTCGGGCCTGGCCTCGGCCGAGTACAAGCACGACGAGTGGGGCGTGGACGTCACGATCAGCGGCTCGCAAAAGGGCCTGATGCTGCCGCCGGGCATCAGCTTCAACGCCGTGTCGCCCAAGGCGATCGAAGCGAGCAAGACCGCGAAGCTGCCCAAGGCCTTCTGGGCCTGGGACGAAATCATCGAGATGAACAAGACGGGCTACTGGCCCTACACGCCCAACACCAACCTGCTGTACGGCCTGGCCGAAGCCTGCGACATGTTGCTTGCCCCCGAGCACGGTGGGCTGCAAGGCACGTTCGCGCGGCACCTGCGCTGGGGCGAGGGCGTGCGCGCCGGCGTCAAGGCCTGGGGCCTGGAGATCCAGTGCGCCGACCCGTCGGTGTATTCGCCGGTGCTCACGGGCGTGATGACGCCCGAAGGCGTGGACGCCGACGCCGTGCGCCGCATCATCTATGAACGTTTCGACTGTTCGCTGGGCACGGGCCTGGGGAAGGTGAAGGGTCGCATGTTCCGCATCGGCCACCTGGGCGACTGCAACGACCTCACGCTGATGGCCGCACTGGCCGGCTGCGAAATGGGCTTGAAGCTCGCCGGCGTCAAGCTCGCTGGTTCCGGCGTGCAGGCCGCGATGGATTATTTCGCCGGGCATCCGGCACCCGTTGCGCTGCAGAAGGCAGCGTGATCCTGATTTCTTGAAGCTCGTAGTACCCAAGGAGACAACACCATGCAACGCAGAACCTTCGTCACCGTCACCGCGGCCACCGCCGCCACCCTTGCAGCGCCCATGCTGCGCGCCCAAACGCTTCCGCCGGGGCCGATCCGCATCATCGTCGGCTTCGCGCCGGGTGGCGGCACCGACATCCTGGCGCGCGTCATCGGCCAGAAGCTGGCCGACATGTGGAAGACCACGGTGGTCGTCGAGAACAAGGCGGGCGCCTCAGGCACCATCGCCGCCGATTACGTCGCCAAGGCGCCTGCCGACGGCGCCACGCTGTTGATGGCCCACATCAACAGCCAGGCCATCACGCCCGGCCTGCAGAAGGTGAACTACGACCCGGCAAAGGACTTCGCGCCCATCGTGCTGGTGGGCGTGACGCCCAACCTCCTGATCTGCAACGAGAGCCAGCCCGCCAAGACGGTGAAGGACCTGGTCGAGTTGTGCCGCGCCAATCCGGGCAAGATCAGCTTCGGCTCGGCCGGCACCGGCAGCGCCCAGCACCTCGCGCTGGAGATGTTCATGCTGGCCGCCAAGGTCAAGGCGATCCACGTGCCGTACAAGGGCTCGGGACCGATGCTCACCGACCTGATCGGCGGCACCATCCAGTACAGCTTCGACACCATGACCGCAGCCACGCCACACGTGAAGAGCGGCAAGGCCATCGCCATTGCGCAGACGCGGCAGGCGCGCGTGCCCGCCTACCCGAACGTGCCGACCATGGCCGAGTCCGGCTTCCCCGGCTTCGAGGCCACCACCTGGTACGGCCTGGCCGGCCCGGCCAAGATGCCCGCCGCCATGGCCAAACGCATGAACGAAGACATCAACAAGGTCATGCAGATGCCCGACGTGATGGAGAAGCTGGCGGCTTCCGGCGCGCAGGACGGCGGTGGTTCCGTCGAGAAGTTTGGCGAGTTCATGGCCGCGGAACAGGTCAAATGGGCCAAGATCATCAAGGACGGCGGCGTGAAAGGCGAGTCCTGATGCAGCCATCGGGAAGTCGCCCGCTACCGCTGGCGGGCGTGAAGGTCCTGGACATCAGCCAGGTGATGGCAGGGCCGTACGCGTGCATGTTGCTGG
>DATHWV010000430.1:0-4148 GCA_035460205.1 Ramlibacter sp. | reverse complement strand
CACGGCCTGTACCTTCTTCTTTGCCGCGTCTTCCACCAGTTGCCCCTGCTCGTCGAACGCGGTGGCCGCACGACCCAGTGCGTAGTTGGTCGGCGCGACCCAGAAATGCAGGTTCATCAGCAGCGGCACCAGGTGGCTTTGCGAGCGCAGGCCGCCCAGCGCGCCGGGCGAGGCACTGAGCACGCCGACGACCTTGCCACGCGTGGAGCGAAAGTCGTCCTTCCAGACCGGGTCGGACTTGATGGGGCTGGAGATCCAGTCGAGCGTGTTCTTGAGCAGCGCGGGGTAACTGGCGTTGTACTCGGGGGTGCAGATGATCCAGGCCGGATGTTCGTAGCCCAGTTGCTTGAGCCGCACGACATCGGCCGGCGTGCCGCGGGCTTCGAGGTCGGCGTTGTACATGGGAATGTCGAAGTCGCCCAGCTCGATGTGCGTGATTTCGGCGCCGCTGGCGGCGGCCATCGCGGCCGTAACTTTCGCGAGTTTGCGGTTCCAGGAATTCTGGCGGGTGCTGCCGGCGAAGATGAGGAGTTTCATCGCCCTATTGCATCACAAGCGCGCGCAGGTTTCCTGCGTGCGACGCAAGTCACTCTCCCTGCGCCGGCTCATTCGACAGCGGCCGCAGGTAAGCGCCGGCGAGCAGGGCGCCGACCATCGCGTTGGCCGGGATGCGCAAGTTGAAGTCCACCAGCGAATGCATGAGCAGGCCGAGCAAGCCCAGGCCACACAGCACGGCGGCCATTGCATCGCGATCCAGCCGTTCGTGCCGGGCCATGCGCACCAGCGCCCACGCGCGGTGCCCGGCCAGCCACAGGAAGCACGCCCCCAGCACAAGGAACAGGATGCCGCCTTCGAACAGGAACTGGACATAGTCCTGGTGTGCGTGGTTCGGGTACGCGGCAATCTGCGCCGGCAGGAACCGCTGGAACGCCAGGTCATACGTGCCCCAGCCTGAGCCCCAGGGCAAGAACTCGACGGCGCCCGCGAAGGTGCTGCGCACCAGTTCGCCACGGAACCCGGCTGAACTCGCGAGCTGCGCGCTGGACATGCGCGAAACCACTGCATCGAAGCCGATCAGCGCGCCGGCACCCAGCAGCAATGCGAGCGCCACGGGCACCGCATAGCGCAGGCCGCGCGAACCACCGTTCAGGCGCAGTGCCGCGACGCTGAGGCCGCACAACGCCATTGTCAGGCCGAAGAACGTGGCGCCGCGCGAGCGCGACATGAGGATGCCGAGCACCAGCACCAGCGCGCCGAAGACCCAGAGGGCCGTGGCATGGCGGCCGCTGAACGAGCTGCGCGACGAACCCGGGTGGCGCCTCACTGAGCGCCGCCCTTCGTAGTACAGCCAGACATACACGGCCAGCGCCATGGCGATGTAGTTGGCGTAGTGATTGCGGTTGGCGAAAGTGCCGACGGGCGGCCCGAAACTCAGCACGCCGAAAAAGAGCGCGGAGTGCTCGCCCCCGGAAATCTGCCCCAGGCCCAGCGCCACCTGCGCGAACGCCATGCCGACCACCAGCCAGAGCAGGAAGCGCAGCTGCCCCAGCGATGCGCGCCAGCCGAGCAGGAAGGTGGCGACCAGCGGCAGCCCGGCCAGCAGGGAAGCTGCCGTGGCCGCCGGACTGACCGACAGCGACAGCCACGCGGGAGTGGCGATGCCGGCGGCGGCCAAGGTCTCGCCGTAGATCGCGCGCCCCGGCTGGCGCAGCCACCAATCGAACGGGATCGGCGTGAGTTGGACGAGGGCCACCCACAAGGGCCCCAGCAACAGCACGATCAGGGCGCGCGACGGCCGTGGCGCCGCGCGATGCGACCCGCGTGGTTCGAGCACGAAGCCCGCCCACAGCGTCGCGATGACGAACAGCGCCAGGATCTCCAGCGGGATCAGCGCGACGAAGCGATTGCCACCCCGCATGAGCGGCGCTGCCAGCAGCAGCAACGCACCGCCAGAAACAGCAACGGGGCCCCAAAGCCCCGTTGTCTGCCTGTCACGAACCATCGACGTCATTGTTCGCTGGGAGGCAAATCGGGAATGGTGCCGCCGCCGCCCACCGATGTCTGGGTAGCGGTGGGGCCGCTGCGGATGCCCAGCACCGTTTGCACGTCGCCCTTGACCACGAGCCCGATGCCTGCAAGGCCTGCCCAGACGGCGACCGGCATCCCGGGTACGGGCTTGATGTAGCCCGCGAGCTTTTCGCAAGTGAAGTCCGGATCCAGCGTGAGCGTCTGGTTCGGCTTGAGTTCCGCTTCGCAGCCCGCGTTGAATTTCAACGTGGCGGAGCCGGTCGAGCTGGCCACGAAGCGACTGCCGGCCAGCACCGGGGTGTTGTCTGCAACGCTGGTCACCACCGTGCCGTGGCTCATGGTGACAAGGCCCTTCACGTTGACGAGCGTGCCCAGCACGGGCGCGGGTGCAGGGGCTTGCGCCAGCGCGGAGGTGCAAAGCAATGCGGCGCCAAGCGCCTGGAATTTGTTCAGCATGGGGGGACTCGACTATAGGTGAATGAGGTCATGGGGTCAATCCGAAAAGCGGCGCTCAGGGCGCCAGTTTCTCCAGTGAAAACGCATCGAAAGCGGCGCGGCCGCGCGCACCCAGTGCGGCCTCGAAAGGGGCATGCGTTTCGAGTTGCAGGCTGGCCACCAGGCCGCAGTCCGCAGGCACCGAAAACTCGAACGCAAACGGTCGCCAACCGCCACCGGTGTCCCCCAGGGGCAGTGAGCGGCCGGCTTGCGCCGGCGAGGCTGTGCACTGCACCGTCCAGGCCAGGCCTTGCTCCATGCGCAGCTGGCGTGTCATGTAGTCGCCACGCAGGCGATAGCGCCCTTCGCCAACAAACAGGTACTGGCGCACCAGCGGCGTGGCGAGCGCGCGGCCGGTGAAACGCACATCCAGGGCAGAGCCGCGCTCCTGCGCGCCCTTGCGTTCGATGATCGCGCCGGCACGGCTGGGTGGTCCGGACGCCGGCACTTCCCAGTCGAAGCCGTCGGCCTCGAACGCGTCGTCGAAGCCGGGGTTGTTCAGGATGTTGCGCGGCCCGCCCTTCGAAGCGAGCCAGAGGCTGTAGGCATCGCCCCAGGCGCCGGCGGCCTTGAGCTGCCGGACATAGCCGCGCACGGCTTCGCGATCGAGCACGCCAAGCCGCGAAGCGTGTACGACCAGCGGCAGTGCGGCGTTGAAGGAGGTCTTCAGTTCCGGCAGCCGTGCCAGGACGCGCGGAAGCCACTGGCTGCCGGGCGTAACGTACGGCGCGAGCAGGGCGCCTTGCCCGCCCGCGATGAGCCGCGCCAGCGCCGCGGCAGCCGGCGCTGCATTGCGGTACTCGACGAGCTGGACCAGGGGTGCGACGGCGCCGGCCCAGTCTTCGCGCTCGAGCGCCGCAGCGGCATGCGCCATCACGACATTGGGCTGGTTCGGCGCGAGCTTGGTTGCGGCCGCCAGCAGCGCGGCTTGTGCCGACGAACCATCGGACACGGCCAGCTGCACCTGCGCATTGGCATCGCCGGGATTGCGGGCCAGACGTGAGCGTAGTGAAGCGAGGTGCTCGATGCTGGCAGGCTCAGGCAGCGCGCAGACCTGGAGGTACGGCGAGTCCTGGACGGTGCATGCGCGTTCCAGGTTGACTTGCACGCACAACCAGGCCACCAGCGCTGCCAGGCCGAAGCCGCCGAGCACCAGTACGGCCTGCGGATTGTGCGAACGGGGAATGCCCAGCGTGCCCATGCCTACTCCCGCGCGCGCGCCAGCCGCGTCATGACGACGGCGCCGTTGCGCGAGGCGAACTCAGCCTGCACCGCCAACTCCCTGGGCGCGACAGTGCGGTCACTCACATGCACGAGCAGGTGGCCGGTGACCAGCAGGCGGCCGTTCTGCGGCTCGGCCTTGAGCTGGACTTTGCTCAGTCGCACCGGGCGCATGCCATCGACCAGGCCGTTGTAGTGCGACAGCAGCTCCTGCGCGCCGGGCGCCGATCGCGCTTCGCGCTCGAGCAGTCCCACCATGCGGTCGCCATAGCCGCTCTCCATTTCCTGCAGGAGCTTCGCGATCAGCGGATGGACGTCCGCCAGCGTGGGGCTGGGCGAGGCCGGCTCGGCGACGGCAGGCGCAGGCGGGGCCGCGATCACCGGCGCCACCGCGACCGGCTCGG
>DATHWV010000429.1:0-2455 GCA_035460205.1 Ramlibacter sp. | reverse complement strand
TGTACGACACCTATGCCGCGGCGGTGAGCGTCCTGGCATCGGAGCATGGCGAGGCGCTGGAGCCCGCGCTGCGGGCCTTCGAGCTGTTGCTGCTGCGCGAGATCGGCTTGCTCCCGTCGCTGGACGTCCAGACCCTGACGCTGGGCGAGGTCGAAGCGGATGCCCGGTACAGCCTCGTGCCCGAGGCGGGGCTGGTGGCCGCGCGCGAGGAAGACGGCCGGGCCACGCTGGCCGGCAGCCGCTGGCTTGCCCTGCAACGGGCCCTGGACGACCCGGCGCCGTTCAATGCCACCTTGCAGCAGGCGGCGCAATCCATGGCCGAGCTCAAGCCCCAGCTGCGTGCGCTGCTGCACTACCATTGCGGTGTCTCCACGCTGCGCACGCGCCAGCTGATGATCGATCTTCAAGCCCTATGAACCTCTCGCTGCACAAGACTGCGCTTTCGGTGAACCTCAACAAGGTGGCGCTGGTGCGCAATACGCGCCACCTGGGCATCCCGAGCGTGACGCGGGCCGCGACCCTTTGCCTGGAAGCAGGCGCGGCCGGCATCACGGTGCATCCGCGACCGGACGCGCGCCACATTCGCAGCGACGACGTCAAGGCGTTGCACGAGTTGCTGCGCGCCTGGCCCAAGGCCGAATACAACATCGAAGGCAACCCCTTCCACAACCTGATGGACTTCGTGCGTGACCTGCGGCCGCACCAGTGCACCCTGGTGCCGGACAGTGAAGGCCAGTTCACCAGTGACCATGGCTGGAACCTGCCGGCCGATGCCGATCGGTTGCGGCCCGTGATTGCGCAGGCGACGGCGCTGGGCGTTCGCGTCAGCCTGTTCATGGACCCGGTGCCCGAGGCGATGGCGCATGCCAAGGCCATCGGCGCCGACCGGGTCGAGCTCTACACCGAAAGCTACGCCAGCGCCTGGGGCACGCCACGGCAGGCTGAAGTGCTGCGGCAATTCTCCGAAGCCGCGCGCGCAGCGCAGGCGGCCGGTCTGGAGGTGAATGCCGGGCATGATCTCAGCCGCGAAAACCTCACTGACTTCCTGCGAGCCGTCCCCGCCGTGCGCGAGGTCTCGATCGGGCATGCGCTGGTCTCCGACGCGCTCGAACTCGGCTATGCGGGCGCCATCAAGGGCTACCTGCAGGCGATAGACCGCGCCTTCGACGCCTCGCAACAATCGCAACAATGATCCAGGGCATAGGCACCGACATCTGCGACGTGCGACGCATCCGTGCGTCGTTCGAGCGGCACGGCGAGCGCTTTGCCCACCGGATCCTGAGCGAGGGCGAACTGGCGGTGTGGAAGCACCGCAGTGCCCGCTGGCCGGAACGGGGCGTGCGCTACCTCGCGACCCGCTTTTCCGCCAAGGAGGCATTCAGCAAGGCGGTGGGCCTGGGCCTGCGCATGCCGATGACGTGGCGCCTGTGTGAGATCGCCAACCTGGCGAGCGGCCAGCCGGTGATCGTCCTGCACGGCGGCCTGAAGGAATGGTTCGACGCGAAGGGCTGGATCGCCCATGTCACCGTCACCGACGAAAGCGACTATGCGGCGAGCTTCGTCGTGGTCGAGAAGAAAGCAGCCCCATGAGTGAACACGCACCCATCATCCTGGACATCGCAGGCACCGCCCTGACGGGCGTCGACCGCCTGCGCCTGGCGCATCCCTTGACCGGCGGCATCATCCTCTTTGCACGCAACTGGCAAGACCGGTCCCACCTGGAATCGCTGTGCGATTCGATCAAGTCGATCCGCGCCGACCTGTTGATCTGCGTCGACCACGAAGGCGGGCGCGTACAGCGTTTTCGCACCGACGGGTTCACCCATCTGCCGCCCATGCGAGCCTTCGGTGAACTGTGGATGAAGGACAAGGCGGGGCAGGGTAGTGGCGCAATGGCGGCCACCAACGCCGCGACCGCGGCGGGCTACATCCTGGGCGCGGAGTTGCGCGCCTGCGGCGTCGACTTCAGCTTCACCCCGGTGCTGGACCTGGACTGGGAAGATGAAGCCCCCACGCCAGCGCAAGCGCTTGCTGCCCCCCGAGGGGGCGCGGGAGCCTCGGGGCGGCCCAGCGGCTCCCGGAGCGGCGTCATCGGTGACCGCGCCTTCCATTCGGACGCGCGCGTCGTTGCGCTGCTGGCCAAGAGCCTGATGCACGGCCTGCTACGTGCGGGCATGGCCAATTGCGGCAAGCACTTCCCCGGCCACGGTTTCGTCAAGGCCGATTCGCACCACGAGATTCCCGTCGATGGCCGCAGCCTCGACGCCATCCTGGCCGATGACGCCGCGCCTTACCAGTGGTTGAACACGGTCCTGTCGAGTGTCATGCCGGCGCACGTGGTGTACCCGAAGGTCGACCGGCGGCCGGCCGGCTTTTCAAGCCGTTGGGTGAACGACATCCTGCGCGGGCAACTGGGCTTTGGCGGCGCGGTGATCAGCGACGACCTGAGCATGGC
>DATHWV010000428.1:0-7578 GCA_035460205.1 Ramlibacter sp. | reverse complement strand
CCTGCAGGGCGAATTGGCCTCGTCGCTCTTCACCAGTGCTTCGCAGCTCCTCGAACGGCAACCCGAGGTGGAAACCGTGGAGATCCTTGCCAGCAAAATGCCGGCGGCGATGCCGGACCAGGAGATCACCTGCGGCGTGCTGCTGAATTTCCGGGCGAAACAAGGCAACGAATTGAAAGTTGAACACTTTCTGCGCAACGCCGAACCCTTGGTACAGCAAGAGACTGACACCCTTGCCTGGTTCGCGCTGAAGTGGCCCGACGGGACCTACGGCATCTTCGACGTCTTTCCCGAGCACGGCGCACGTTTCGCCCACCTCACCGGCCCCGTGCCGCGCGAATTGACCAAGCAGGCGTTCACGCTGCTGGGCGGCATGCCTTCCATGCACATGCTGGACGTGCTGGCGTGCCACTTCGCCGAACGGCCCACGCTGGTGGGTCTCGGCGTGGACTGAGCGCGGCTGCGTCAGAACCCGCGCAAATCGTCGACCGGCACTTTCAGCTTGCTGCCGGTGATGCGCTCCAGCGTCGTGGAGATGACTTCAATGTTGTTGTCGAAGCTGCCGTGCGAGGCAGCGATCAATTCGGCCGCGCCCTTGCCGGGCTTCCATTGCGGCACGCGGGGGTCTGCCACGACGGTGGTCCGCTGGTCCAGGTCGGTGGCCCGCACGGCGTCGCGCCAGCTTCCCAGCGCCTCCGTGGTCGTGGACGAGCCGTCCCACCCGGCGTACGTCGGCTTGCGAACGTTCTCCAGTCCGAGGACGGGCGTGCGCAGGTCCGGCTCCAGGGCGTCCGACACAAGGTACAGCAAGGACTTGCGGTAGATGGCGGCCACGCTGTCGTCGCGTTCCTGTTCGTCCTTCAGGATGTGAAGCCAGAGCTTCTTCATCAGCGCGTCGTTGGGCGCGTAATGCCGATTGGCGAACTGCACAGTGCATGCCGGCGCGAACAGGTGGGCGGTTGCAATGTGGTCGCTCAATTTCCGCTGCGCCGTCGGCCCGTTGGCAACCTGCCGCGCCGACAGCACTTCCAGCAGGTGCCCCAGCAGGATGGAACCCGCCGAGTGCGCCACCAGGTGGATTTCCAGCGCCGGGCCCCAGCTGGCCGCGAGGTTCTGCAGCGCGCTGGCCAGCAGGTCCCCACCGCGATTGGTCGTGCAGGAGAACTCGGCGTTCTGCTTCATCTCTGTCCAGACCTGGCGCGCCGGCCCGCGCCCTATCGTCTTCTCGATGAACTTGTCGGTCGCCTCGAAAACCTTGTCGAACGCGCCACCCGCGATCTGCGGCGCGTTGCGCATTTCAGCCGCCATGATGTTCCCCAGCGACTCGAACAAGCCCGTCTTCCACACCAGGAACAAGGGGTAGCAGCCGTTGCCGGTGAAATAGCGCCCCATCGCACGGGCACGCTTGATCGCGTCTTTCTCGCTGTTGAGCCCGCCGTGCGCGTAGATCACCAGGCGCTTGACCGGCGACTGGCTGGCCACCGGGTCGGTGCGGAACCACTGGTCCGGCAGCGCGCAAGCCTGGTACAGCAGCGAGCGGGAGAGCTCGTCCTGCGTGAGGTAGTTGGTGACGCGCCCGTCGTCGCCGGTGACGATGCTGTGGCGGTAAGCCGTGGGCTCGTCCCACCAGCGCGCCTGCCAGGGCCCGCTGCCGGCCTGCGCCACCGCGCCGCTGCCTTGCGCTGCGGCCGCGAGCCGGCCTTGCACCACGTCCGGAACCCCGAGCGACGCGACCCAGGCGTCCATGCCGTTGGTCAGCCAGTCGGCATAGGACATGACGGCAAAGCCGCCCAGGCCAAAGCTCGCGCCCCAAGAGTTCTGCACGATGAAGCCGCGTGAGTTGAAGCCGACCAGCGCAAAGGCGTGGCCGCCCGCCATGGAGGCGCGGCCATCGAATTCGATCAGCGGCAGGTCCTTGTGGGACGGCACGCCTTTCAGCGCCGGGCTCGTGTCCATCTTCTCCCAGCCTTCGTGCGTGAAGGCCGAAACGAAAATGGCGTGCGTCTGCATGATCGCCGCCTGCATGTCGGTGATCGACTTGATATCGATCCGGTAGTACACGCCCAGCGTGACCTTCGTCGCACGCTGCGCATAGCCGTACTTGGGCCGTGAACGCTCGGGCCAGTCGACTTCGCTGCACACGCCATGGTTGAACCAGCCCTTGAGCGCGCCGCGGCAGCTGGAGCCTTCGTAGTCCTCGCCTGCGTATTCGTCGTAGCGCCGCGCGAAGTTGTAGAGCATGCGCGGGCTGACGCGCTCCATCTTCGGGCTCCAGTCCGACTTGGCCCAGCGCGCGAAGTTGATGCAGCACGCCAACCCATAGCCGGTGCAGCTGCCCTCCTGGCCCTGGTCCAGCACCATGCCCGCATAGTCCTTGAACCGCGAATGCACGTCCGACTCCGGCGGGTACTGGTCGGGCAGCGGGATGGGTTGCGGCTGGTACAGGCGGTCGCGCAGGTCGGGCGGGTCCCTGCGGGTGTTGCGCGTGCGTCCGACCTTCCCTGCCGCGGCGGCTGCCTTGGCGCCGGCAGCGCCGCGGCGCCGCGCGCGGCCCACGGGCAAGGCGACGGGCCACAGCTTCTGCGCCGCGGTGAACACGCTCTTGAACTCCTCCAGGCCGTGCGACCCACCGTTGACAAGCCGGCGCGCGCCGGCGTAGCGACCAGCTGCAAGTTCGACTCGCATCTGGCCGGCGTGGTTGGCGAGGAACAGTGCGAGCAAGGTGGCCGCCACTTCGGGCGAGTTGGCCAGGTCGGGCTGCGACGCTATGTCGATCCCCATGTCAATCGTGTAGCGGTGGTAGTTGTCCGAACCGGTCAGCTGCACGAACCCGCGGCCGCGGTAGCGGGCGCCGTCGCCCGGCGCCGTATTGCCCAGCGTGCGCGCAATGGACGTCCCGGGTTCATACGCGCTGAACGCAGCCTGTCCCGGCAGCGTGTTGAAGCGCGAGGGGTATTCCGAAATCGGCAGGAACCCCGCCGTCTCCGCCCGGATGGTGCCCAGCGCGGCCAGGATCATCGGCTTGTCCGTCAGGCCCGCGGCCTCCAGCGCGTCAGTCACGTAAGGCAGGTAGCGGACGATGTTGGACGGCTTGGTCTGCGGGAACAGCACGCGCATCTGCGCCAGGTCGGGCGCGATCTCCAGCTTGACCGTGGGACGCATGCCCAGCAGGTTGAAGCAGTGAGGGCCGGCAATGCCGTCGGCCGTCAGGCCCGTGCCCGACTGCCAGCGGCGCAGGGCGGCTTCGAGTTCGGGGTCGAAGACATCGCTGGCGGTGGTGAGGCCCGGGAAGACTGCTGCGTCGGCCGGGCCGAGCTCCGTGGCCAGGCAGGTTCGCAAGGCCAGCACGGCAGGGCTTTGGCTGCCGCGCATCAGCAGGTAATTGTTTGGCATTTCTTGTCCCCCTGTGAGGCGCTCTTTGCGCCCCAGCGGAACGCTAGCAGGCAGCGAAACGCGCGTCACCCTACAAACTGAGGAGAAGCATTCCTCCTCAATGTGGAGGATGCGGCGGCGGCGCGACAGTCCTAGAGTGATTCGATTCGATAGAGGGGAGGAAGTCATGGCGCCAACGGCATTGCTGGCCATACTGGCCTGTACGTGGATCGTCACGAACTGGTGGCTCTTGCCCCTGAGCAAGGACCGTTGGAAAGCTGCGGGAATCTTCGAGAAGTCAGCCAAGGCCGGAAGCCTTGTGGTGGTGGAGAAGATCAGGGACATATCCGCAGCAGGCGCCATAGCGGTCGCTGTACTGCTGGCCCTGTTGTGGATCACCGGACTGTTCGCCGGCAGTTCGGCAGTCGTGCCAGCGGCCATCCTGGCCACACTGAATTCACTCCACGCCACCGCCAAGTCAATCAGCGAAGGGTACGGCACCTTTCTCTTGATTGTTTCCTTGGGCGGGGCGGCGATCTCTCTTTACATGGCGGCGCGGTACGCCCGCCAGCGTGTGCTGCAAGCGTGGATGACAAAAGCCGATGAAGTGTTCTCGCGTCTGAAGCAAAACACTTCTGAAACGCTCGACCTGGCGAGGCAGGACAAGGAGCTTGAGCCCGTCGTGGACCGCGTCGAGTCAATCCTTGGCCATTTGCAGGCGCACGAGAACGCTTTGCAAGCGCAAGCCAGCTCGCCCGTCGAATCACCCGCAACAGACGAAACGTCAGAACCCGTCGAGCCTTCACCCTATCCGCTGGACTCCGCCACCATAGAAGCACTTCGCCAGGAGCTGTCATCACTCCTCTCGACCATTTCTGTCGAGCTGGCGAGGAACGAAGTCAAATTCGAGTCGGCTATCGGACAGGAAAGCACTGAAGAACTCGCCCCGCCCGTTGGCATCCGGCAAAAGCTGACCCGCGCGTTGGCAAGCGAGCGCTTTGCCAAGGACATGGGGCTTGTGCGCAAGCCGCTGGGCTATGTGGTGTCCGGCCTGCTTTTTGTGTCGCTCCTGAGTTGGGCCAGCGCGCCCATAGAAGCTGGTCTGCAGCCAACGCTCAATCGCCTTGAAGTCAATGCGCTCGCGCAGAACAGCGAAGACAGCCTCGATGGGGCCCTCAAGCTTGCTGACATTCCACAAAAACCGCAGGCTCAGGACGAACCGCAGGAATCCAGTGTTGCCCCGACCGCGAATGCCGTACAGACTGCGTCGCGGATGCTGGCGCGCCAGATCAGCCGGGAACTGATCCACGCGGGCACCCTCGACAACCTCGCTGGAGGGCCAAGGGCAGCGCCGAGTCGAACCGAATTCGTCCGTGCGGCGATCTCGCAGTCTCAGCTCGAAGCACCTTCATACGGCGGTGACGCGGCCAAAGTCCGCAAGGAGGTGGCTGACACCGCCGCTGCGCTGGCCCACGAGGCGCCCGATGCCCGTTCACCCCTTGAGCAGCACATAGAGAAGCACGTTGCCCCACACGTGGAGCAACTGCATCGCGAGAAACCAAATCGCTTTTACGCCATGCTGGGGCGTCTGGAGGCGCGCTACACAGGTCCCATGTCGCCGCTCGACGCGCAGGCCAAGGTCATGTCGCAAATGTTCACCGAAGTCATGGGCGGCATCGATGCGCATCCCACCACGGAAGTTGGCAAGCAGGCACAGAAACTCGCCAAGGAGTTTGGCAAGGAATCTGTCAAGACCTGGGTGAACGCCACCGCCAACGCGTATGTTCGCGACGCGATCGTCGATCCGGCCCGCGCCCAAGCCCACGCACGGGCGGCCGAGCGGTACACCTTCAAGACTTCGGCAGAGATGCGTGAATTTGCCCGCGACTTGCAGCGCGCGGACGGCGCGGTCTGGGCGGGGGCTCGTGGTGTCCAGGAAGAAGCCAGGATGTACAGGGCGGTAGCCAAGGGCGTCGGTGACGCCGAGGTGGGTGTGCCGCGGGCGGCCAGGGAAGCGCTGGTCGAACGAATGGGAGGCTATGACAACCTGTTCCCACCTGGCGAAGGCGCAGGAATGGGAGGTGGTGGCGGCGGAGGGGGAGGCGGTGGTGGCGGCGGTTCCCGAACCTCTGCCCCCCACGGATCCAACGGTTCAAGCTTTGCGCGTTCACGGGCCACGAACATTCACTTGGCGTCGAGAAGCTTTCGGGTCCGAGGTGTCCTGATCGGCCAGGAATTCGAGGGCAAGCCCCTGGATGTCACTGGCGTGCGCTGGAACCTGGCCCAACCCGAGCCGTCACGCAGCAGTCGCGTAGCGATTGAACTGCGTGAAGCCGGAAAGTGGAAGTCCATCGGGAGCTTCGAAGCTGGCATCGTGAACCAGGCGATCCGATACGCTGCGGATGCGCGTGTAGTTGCCACAACCATCACAGGGGGTGGCGGCGCGATACAGCGAATCACCTACCTCCATCCCGCGTTGACCAATACGCCGCTGGGCTGTCGCGTCGTCGAGGCGGATCGATTTGTCGACACGTTCACTTTCGATCCCAAAGCGCGGCCCGCATCAGCGTCTTTCGTGCAGTTGCGCTCGGATCGCGAGAACATGAGTCGTTGGTTGAGGATAGTGGGCATCGCTGAGCGCGTAGCGCTCACTCCCGCGCCCACTTGCCCACGCCAGACGCTTGAAGAAATCTTTTCAAAGAACAAGGAGGCATTCGCGCCGGTACGCTTTTCGCCAGAGTTGAAGCTCTCCATCGACAAACTACTCAATGATCCGAAAACGACCGGCGCCGGCTCGACCCAGTTCATCAAGCAGGCTACCGCATGCGCGACAGGCGATGAACCGCTGGCATCCTGCCTGTGCAATCAGGTGAAGCCCTCAAGCCTGACTGGGAAGTACTGGTTTCCGGAAGACCACACTTCCCAGGTGCGTGAGCGCAAGGTTGCACTCGGCTCGGACTTTGCATGGCTGCGCCCTACACAGGACCGCCTGGGCCACGTCGATTTGTGGGTCCACACGACCTTCGCCGTCCGAAGTGACGGCGGTGACGCTGATGAGTCAACGGCTACGCCATTGGACTTCCCCCCAGCGCAGCTATCGGCGCTGAGGACCGAGGTGGCCTCCAGATTGCCGCCGTATCTCAAATCGTCACTCGGCACGTCGTACACGGAGTTCATGACGCCCCTCGAGGAATTCGTGCTGGTGCAGCGCTTCGCGCGGGCAGCGCTGGAAGGCAAGCTGGGCGCCGACTTCCCAGTGGCCCGCCTGGTTGCCCTCGAACAGCAAACTCGTACGTTCGTCCCGAGCCAGCCAACGATCAAATGGGAGCCGGCGCGCGAACGCACAGCGGAGTTCATCGACATCCTCCGCAAGACCGATGCCGGTGCCGAACGTGCATTTGTCAGCTGGTCAACCGACCAAGCGGGGCGGCGGATCGCAGGCCGCCCCATGTGCGACGTGGCATCGAAGTAGCGCCTGCCCAGCAACTAGGGCCGTGGTGTGCTCTTGCGCAGCGGCGCGAGCAACGGCTTCAGCCCGTTATGGTCGATCTCCAGCATCAGCGCCAGCAGGCGCCCCAGCTCACCGCGCGGGAAGCCTTCACGCGCGAACCACGCCAGGTAGTTGCCCGGCAAGTCCGCGATGACATGGCCCTTGTACTTGCCGTAGGGCATCTCGCGGGTGACGAGCAATTGCAGCAGCTGCGGGTCCATCAGGCCGAAATCAGCGCCCGAAATTCTGCGTGAGCGACGACAGCGCGGCGTTGAGCGTGTCGTCAGCGTCCGGCTGCATGTCGCCCGACGGCGAAAGGTGGTTGACCACCTGCGGCAGGATCTGCGCCAGCCCGCTGGCCACCTGGTCGCTGGACACACCCAGCCGCTGCGAGAGCTGCGACAGCTCGTCCAGGCCCAGCACCTCGCCCACCGCTTGCGGGTCCACCGGCTCGTTCTCTCCCGTGGACACCCACGACGCGACTTGCTGGCCATGGCCGGCCTGCCTGAACTGGTCCATCAAGCCGCCGACGCCGCCGTTGCGCTGGATCAGCTGGATCGCCAGCGGCAGCAGCATCGCGAGCAGCGCGCCCTTGCCGGCCAGCGGCGCGTCGTCGTTGTCGGCCGCACCCCGCGAGCCGCCACCCAAGACGTTGCCCAGCACGTTGCCGAGGCCGCCACCCAGGCCCCCCGACCCGCCGCCGAGGGCACTGCCCA
>DATHWV010000427.1:0-12741 GCA_035460205.1 Ramlibacter sp. | reverse complement strand
GCCAGGCCCGCCCGGCCCATGGCGTCGTCTTCGGCCAGGACGGCGATGCGGGTTTGCCCCAGCGTCGCGCAGTGGCGCACCATCTTGAAGGCTTCGTCGGCCATGCTGGGCCGCACGTGGAACACATTGGTGTGGGCGGCGTCACGGAGCGCGTCGGACGCGGCGAAAGGCGCGAAGAAGGTCGTGCCGTCCTGCTTGGCCACGGCCGCACCCGCATCGCTGCTGGCCGTGCCGACGAAGCCGAACAGCAGGTCGGCGCCGTCGGCGATCAGCTTCTTCGCGTTGGCCGAGGCCTTGGCGGGGTCATAGCCGTCGTCCACCTGGCGCAGCTCAAACGACCAGCCGGGGTTGTTCTTGCGCCCGTTGAACGCATCGACGTAAAGCTTGGCGCCGGCGGCGAAGGCCAGGCCGATTTCGCTGGCCGCACCGGTAAGCGGGACCGACTGGCCCAGGATGATCTTGCGGCCGGCGGCCGGCTTGGCCTGGCCCCAGGCCTGGCCCGTGAGGGCGGAAAGGCCCGCAGCCATGGCGGTGCCCAGAATCGTTCGTCGTGCGGAATCCATTTGCTGCTCCTGTCGTCCCAACTATGCAAATTCAGTGCCCGACGATACCCCTTGCACGGCCTGCCGACAACATGGGGATATGGCCACTATCGGATAAAGCCATGCAAGAAGGACATACGCGCCTCAGGCCTTCGCCTTGAGCGACAGGACGGCCCGCAGGTAGCGGAACCAGGGCATTTCCATGCGCTGGATGGGCAAGGTGGTACGCAGTTTCCCGAACAATTCGCGCGCCTCCTGCTGTTGTCCCAGGGCCAGCCGTGAGCCGACGGCCGCGAGAATCAGGTACTCCTGCTGGCGCAGGCTGAAGGCCGGCTGGGTGAGCAGGCGATCGGCCAGCGCACCGACTCGTTTCGGGTCGCGCTCGCCGACGGCCTGGAACAGCTGCACCCACAGCAGCTGTTCCGGGCCGAACGTGCGGGCACAGCGGCCGGTCGTCACCTCGCCCCAGAGCGCGCGTGCCTGCCGGGGGTGCAGCCCCGCGTTCACCTCGCGCGAGACGCTGAGCGCGGAGTCCCACATCAACGGGTCGGTCAGTTGCTGGCAACCCCACAGCCATCCGCGCACCAGCTCGTAGTCCTTGGCGTAGGTGCCGAGGTAGCGGCGTTCGGCCGGGTCCAGCTGCTCGCCACGCAGCAAGCGGCTGCCGTGCCACGAACCGGCAAGGTCGCCCAGCCTGCGCGGCATGTCGGGGTCGCTCGTGCGAATTTCCCCAAGGTAGGCCGAAGGGGGCCGGCCGAACTCCATGAAGGGGACCGGTGACTGGTCCATCTGGAACAGCGGCTGCGCATTGCTGCCCATGAACCGGTCGCGGGCGGCGCGGTTGTCCACATAGGGAAAGAAGTCCGAGTTGGGCGGCGAACCGTAGGTGTGCCCAAGCACCTGCACCATCCCGCTGCGGTCGGCCTGGTGCGCGGTGAGCTGCGCGAGGTTGGAGATGCCGATGCGGCGCAGTTCCCCGGCCAGGCCCGCGTGCGCGAAGAGATCCGCCGCGAGTTCGACCTTGCCGCCGTCGGCGCGTCCCACGAGCAGGATGTCCGCCGTGTTCGACGCGTAGACCTTGTACTCGGGGAACGTGCCCGAAAAGGCGCGGACGATCGAGCTCACCATCTCGGGGCTGGCTTCATACAGGTGCAGCCACTGGATGAAATGGCCCTTGGGCGCGAGCTTTCGCGCGACCTGGTCGTAGAACTCGGAAGTGAACAGGCCCGACACGCCGCTGACCCAGGGATTGGACGGCTCCGAGATCACGAGGTCGTAGCCATCCCGCGAGCGCGCCAGGTGGGCCCGGGCGTCGTCGATGACGATGCGGCTGCGTGGGTCGTCCAGCGCGTCGGCATTGCGGGGCCGGAAATGCACCGCCGCCTCCACCACCATCGGTTCGATCTCGATCGTCTCCACCGATTCGAGCCGGCCCGACCGCAGCAGCACCGACGTCGTGATCCCCGTGCCCAGCCCGACGACGGCGGCACGCCGCGCCTGCGGATGGTGGGCGGGACCGAGGGCGCCGAGCATGACCACGGTGCGGTCGTCCGGGGTCACCTTGTCACCGAGCGGGAAAGTGGTGCCGTCAGGCTTGCCGTTGGTCACGAGGCCGCGCGTGCCCACCTTGTGCTCCAGCACGGTGATGGACGCCGTGCGCCCGTCGCGGTGGAACACGACTTTGTGGTCCTTGCCGACATTCACGTCGCCGGTGCGGAACACGCCCGAGGCGATCTGCTCGGGCTTCAGCGGCACGAACAGGGGAATGGCAACGATCGCCGCCAACGCGGCGGCGACGGCCGCCAGCGGCCGGTACCGGCTGCCCGCACCGCGCAGCGACCACAGGATCGCCGCGCCAAGCGCGACATCGAGCGCGGCCCCGACGGCAAGCGCCCATTTCAATCCCGCCGACGGTACCAGCCAATACACGGCCACCAGGACGCCGAGGATCGCGCCCAGCGTGTTGGCGCTGTAGACGCGCCCGATTTCACGCTCGCCCCCGCCACGCCGCAGGAGCACGGCGGTGACCAGCGGCAGGGTCATGCCGGCACAGAAAGTCGCCGGCAGGATGACCGCCATGGCCATGGCCGCACCCACGCCCATGGACAGCGCATAGCCCTCCGGGCTGCGCGCGACTCCCTGCAAGGTGAACGCCATGGCATCGAAGCACCAGCTGTACAGCGGCAACGTGGCCACGGCCAGCACACCCATTGCGATCTGCACCATTGCCAGCAGGCGTTCCGGTCGCGCCTGCGAGTCGATGCGGTCGCGCACCCACCAGCCGCCCAGCGCCAGCCCGAAGATGAAGCTGGCCAGCATCAGTTCGAAGGAGTGCGTGGCCGCGCCCAGCACCAAGGTGAGCATGCGGATCCACACCACTTCGTAGATGAAGGACGACAGGCCGGTGATGCACGCGATCGCCAGCAGCCAGCGGTTCGCGGTGGACACGCCGCTTTCCATCGGCGCGGCGCCAGGTGCAGCGGAGGCTGCACCGGACAGGTTGGCAGCGAGCCAGGCGCCCAGCGCCACCACCACGTTCAGCACGCCGGCAGCCAACAAGGTGCCGGGCAGGCCCAACGCGGGGATGAAGACGAACCCCGACGCCAGCACGCCCAGCGCGGCGCCGGCGCTGTTGAGGAAATACAGCAGGGACAGGCCGCGCCCGGTCGGCACGCCCAGCCGCAGGATGCCCGCGCTCATCAGGGGGAATGTGGAGCCGAGCAGCACGGCGCCCGGCAGGATGAGGGCGCCCGCGAGCAGCCAGGTGGCGATGCACGGACCGTCGGCGTCGCACAGGGTCGGCAACAGCGAGTCCAGTGCCCAACCCGATGCGTCCACGAAGACGCCATGGAAGCCAAAAGCCACCAGCGCGACGGCCGCCTCGATGGCGGCATAGGCCAGGATGGGGCGGCGCAGGCGCTGCGTGAAGAGGCTCGCGAGCCACGCGCCGAGCGCCATGCCGCCGACGAAGACCACCAGCACCACGGCTTGCGCATAGGCCGCGTGCCCGACGACCAGCTTCAGGTAGTGCGACCAGATCGACTCGTAGATCAGCCCGCAGAACCCCGAGAGGAAGAAGACGAGGTAGAGCGCGCGAACCTGGAGTTTCTGCATCAACTGGCTTTTCGGAAGACCAGGTCCCAGACGCCGTGACCCAGCTTGAGCCCGCGGTTCTCGAACTTGGTCAGCGGTCGGTAGTGCGGCCGCGGCGCGTAGTCCGGCGTCGTGTTCTGCAGCAGCGGTTCCGCGGACAGGACCTGCAGCATCTGCTGGGCATAGGGCTCCCAGTCGGTCGCGCAGTGCAGGTAGCCGCCGGGCTGGATCCGCGATGCGAGCCTGGCCACGAGCGGCGGCTGGACCAGTCGGCGCTTGTTGTGCCGCAGCTTGTGCCACGGGTCGGGAAAGAAGATGTGCACGCCCGCCAGGCTGGCGGGCGGCAGCATGTGTTCCAGCACTTCCACCGCGTCGTGCGCAAGGATGCGGATGTTGGCAAGGTCCTGCTCGCCGATGCGCTTGAGCAGCGCGCCCACGCCGGGTTCGTGCACCTCGCAGCACAGGAAGTTGTTCTCCGGCATCAACGCCGCGATGTGCGCGGTGGCCTCGCCCATGCCGAACCCGATTTCCAGGATCGTGGGCGCATCACGGCCGAACGCTCCGCGGAAATCCAGCGCTTGCGCCTGGTAGGGCAGCAGGAAGCGCGGGCCGAGGTCGGTGAAGGCCTTGGCCTGCCCGGTGGTGGTGCGGCCCGCCCGGCGCACGAAGCTGCGGATGGTACGGGGATGCGCCACGCCGTCGGGCGGGGCGTTGGTCGCGGGGGTGGGAGGCTTGCCGGTTTCAGTCACCCGGCCGATTGTAGGCAGCGCGCCATTGCGCCTGCCAGGACTGCAGCGCTTGCGCGATCGTGCCCGCGGCCGGTGCGGCCAGGCCCAGCGTCCGGGCGGCCGCGCCGAGCGCGCCCAGCGGAGCGCCGGTGTCCAGCGGCTGAGCACCATTCTGCTTGGACAGCTTCTCGCCATTGGCGCCGAGCACCAGCGGCGTGTGCAGGTACGACGGCGCAACCAGGCCCAGCGCGCGTTGCAGCAGCAACTGGCGTGCGGTGTTGTCGGCGAGGTCTTCGCCGCGAACCACGTGCGTCACGCCTTGCCGGGCGTCGTCCACCACCACCGCCAGCTGGTAGGCCCACACACCGTCGGCCCGCTTGAGGATGAAGTCGCCCACCTGGCGCTCGACGTCCTGCTGTTGCGCACCCAGGCGGCGGTCATGCCAGTGCACCGCAGGTGCGGTCGTCCGGAACCGCCATGCGCGTGCGGTCCGCCCACCCAGTCCGTCGCGGCAGGTGCCGGGGTAGACCAGCTCGGCATGGCGCTGGTGCGCGCGGCCCAGGGCGGCCAGCGCGTCCTCCACGTCCTTGCGGGAACAGGCACAGGGATAGGCGAGGCCTCTCGCTATGAGGTCATCCAGCGCCCGCTGGTACAGAGTGCCGCGCGTGGATTGCCACAGGGGTGGCTCATCCGGCATGAGGCCGCAGTCCGCCAGCTGCGCCAGGATGGTTTCGGCGGCGCCGGGGATGCAACGGGGTGTGTCGACGTCCTCGATGCGAACCAGCCAGCGGCCGTCGTGCGCCCGTGCGTCGAGCCAGCTGGCGAGCGCCGCCACCAGGGATCCGGCATGCAGCGGGCCGGTCGGCGAGGGCGCAAAACGCCCCACATATCGGCCGACGCTCGCCATCCCTTCTACGCCTTGTGCACCGCCAGCGCGAGTTCGAGGCCGGAGATGAACGCGTCCTCGACGCGATGGCCGAGGCACCAGTCGCCGCAGACGCCGATGCCTGACTTGGCGTCCCACAGGTGGCTGCGGCCCAGCGGCTTCTGCGTCTTGGCCCAGCGCCAGCGATGCACCTGCGCATGGGCGGGCTCGGCATGGATGCCGGTCACTTCGGCAAAAGCCTTGAGCAACTTCGCCTGAACGCGCGGTGCGTCGTCATCGACATGTTCCTGCGACCACGCCGCGCTGGCCTGTACGGTCCAGCGCTCCACGGCGCTGCGCTGCGGCTTGGACGATTCGCGCGCCAGCCAGGCGATGCGATGGTGCGTGCTGAGCGCGGCATTCCATTGCGGACCGAGGTGCGACAGCGTCGGCTGCACCGCCTGCGGGAAGGCCAGCATCAAGGTCCAGCAGGGCGCGACGTCCACGCCTGCCAACTCGCCCGCGATGCGCGGCGCCACGTTCGTTCCGACCAGGCCCCGCGCGAGCGCGTTGGGCACCGCCGACACGACCGCGTCGAATCCGGAATACACATGGGTGGAATCCTGCGGGCCGCTGGTTTGCAGTTGCCAGCGCCCGTGGTCGAGCGTGTCGGGTTCGATCTGCGTGACCCGGGTCTCGAGTTCCAGCCGGCCGGCGGCGGCCAGCGGCTTCGCCCAATGGCGGGGCAGGGCGTCCATGGAAGCCACGGCGACCCAATGCGCCTCCCGCGCGGGCAACGCGGCCTCGGCCACACGCCCATGCGGGTCGAGCACGCGCACCGCATTCGCGCTCCAGGGTTTGCACAGCCCGGGCGATGTCGCCAGCGCCTGCTGGAAGCGCGGGTCGCGTACCGTGAAGTACTGCGCCCCGTGGTCGAAGGTGCCAAAGGCCGACTCGCAGCTGGCCATGCGGCCCCCCGCACCCGCCGACCGCTCCAGCACCGTGACTTCATGGCCGGCCTGCGCCAGCGTACGGGCGCAGGCGAGGCCCGCAATGCCTGCGCCGATCACGGCGATCTTTTTGGGTCGTGTAGCCATCTTGTGGTTCATTGTGGCATGTGCGCGCAAGGGCCCGGGTTGGCGTTTACCTGCGGTACCGGCGGATGGCCACAAGGCGGGCTGGATTTCTTGCAAGATGGCATCATCTTCGGAAGATGTTCCAAGGAAGGCCACCATGCTGACGCTTCGCAAATCACAGGACCGCGGCTACGCCGACCATGGCTGGCTGAAGTCGTACCACAGCTTCTCGTTCGCCAACTACTACGACCCGCAGCACATGGGCTTCGGCAACCTGCGCGTGATCAACGAGGACCGCATCACGCCCGGCACGGGCTTTGGCACGCATGGCCACCGCGACATGGAAATCATCAGCTACGTGCTCGAAGGCAACCTCGCGCACAAGGACACGCTGGGCAACATCAAGGGCATCCCGCCCGGCGACGTGCAGCGCATGAGCGCCGGCACCGGCGTGCAGCACAGCGAGTTCAACCACGCGAAGGACCAGACCACGCACTTCCTGCAGATCTGGATCGAACCGAACGTCACGGGCATCCCCGCCAGCTACGAGCAGAAGACTTTTGCCGATTCTGAAAAGCGCGGCAAGCTGCGGCTGGTGGCATCGCCCGACAGTGCCGAGGGCTCGGTACTGATCCATGCCGACGCGCGCGTCTACGCCGGGCTTTTTGACGGCGCCGAAACGGCCAGCTTGCCGCTGGCGCCCTCGCGCAAAGGCTATGTGCACGTCGTGCGCGGCGAACTCAGCGTCAATGGCAAGCCCTTGGTGGCCGGCGACGCTGCGATGCTGCAGGACGAGCCGGCGGTCCAGCTGTCTGGCGGCAAGCAGGCCGAAGTGCTGGTGTTCGATCTCGAACCTTGAATCCTTCCCCAAAAAGGAGCGCCCCATGAACCCATCCCAATCCGCCCAGGACGCGCTGACCCTGGTGGGCCGCGTGTTCATTGCCTGGCTTTTTATCCCCGAGGGGATTCACCAGATGACGGCGTTTGCCGGAACGGCGGGCTACATCGCATCAAAGGGGCTGCCGCTGGCCGAGGTGGCAGTGGTCGCGTCCATCTTCGCGCACGTCGGCCTGGGGCTTGCGGTGCTGGTGGGCTGGCAGGCGCGCTGGGCTGCGCTGGGGCTGGCGATTTTCGTCGCCGTGATCACGCCGATCTTCCACAACTACTGGGCGCTGCCCGAGGCCCAGCAGATGATGCAGAAGATCTCTTTCAACAAGAACATCGCCATCATCGGCGGGCTGCTGCTGCTCACGGCTTTCGGTGCCGGCCGCTTCAGCCTGGATGCAAGGAGACGCTGATGGGCATCGCAATCCAGCTGGCGGGCCACGAGAAGGACCTGGGCGGAGGCTTCGTCGTGCGGCGGGTGCTGCCTTCCGCCAGGCAGCGCAGCGTCGGGCCCTTCATTTTCTTCGACCACTTCGGCCCGGTCACCGTGCCGCCCGATGTGAACCATGACGTGCGGCCGCACCCGCACATCGGGCTCGCGACGGTGAGCTACCTCTTCGACGGCGCGATGATGCATCGCGACAGCCTGGGCACCGAGCAGTTGATCGAGCCGGGCGCGATCAACTGGATGACCTCGGGCCGCGGCATCGTCCACTCCGAGCGCCGACCGCCGCAGTTGCGCGGGAAGGCCTATGAAATGCACGGCCTGCAGCTCTGGACCGCGTTGCCGGCCGCGCACGAGGAGGACGAGCCTTCGTTCGTCCACACACCGGCTTCGGCCATTCCCGAAGTCACCGTAGGCGGCGCTCGCGTTCGCGTGCTCATCGGGCAGGCCTTCGGTGCGGTGTCTCCGGTCGCCGCGTTCTCGCGCACGCTCTACCTCGATGTCCAGCTGGCGCCGGGCGCGGCGCTGGAACTGCCCTCGCTGGCGGAAGAAATGGCGGTCTATCCGGTCGAAGGCGTGCTGTCGATTGACGGCGCCGCGCTGCCGCAGCGGGTCATGGCGATGCTGGCTGCGGGCGCACCCGTGCAACTGGCATCGGAAGAGGGCGCGCGCTTCGTCATCATTGGCGGCGAGCCGGTCGACGGGCCGCGCCACATGTGGTGGAACTTCGTCTCCAGCCGCAAGGAGCGCATCCTGCAGGCAGCCGATGACTGGGAGGCCCAGCGAATGGGCGAGGTGCCCGGCGACAGCGAGTTCATCCCGCTGCCGGCCGCGCGATTCACTCCGCCGGAGCCGATTTCGTAGGGGCCAGCCCGGGGTCCAGCGCTTCGCGCTCGTCGAAGACGAAGCAGTTGCCGCGAAAGTGCGAACCGCCGGCTTCCTCGAAGTATTTCAGGATGCCGCCGTCCAGTTGCCACACATGCGGCAACCCGGCTTCGCGCATGTAGATCGCCGCCTTTTCGCAGCGGATACCGCCGGTGCAGAAGCTGATCACCGTCTTGCTCTCGAGTTCGGCCTTGTGCGCCTGCAGCGCGGCCGGGAAGTCGCTGAATTTGGCCAGCCGCCAATCGATGGCGCCTTCGAACGTGCCATGGTCCACCTCGAACGCATTGCGGGTGTCCAGCGTCACCACCGGTCGGCCCTCGTCGTCGTGGCCCTGTTCCAGCCAACGCTGTGCCGTCCGCGCATCCACGGCGGGCGCGCGCCCTTGCGCCGGCTGGATGGCCGGATGGTTCATCCGGATGATCTCCCGCTTGACCTTCACCAGCATCTTGCGAAACGGCTGGTGGGCGGAACGGCTTTCCTTGACCTCCAGCGGCGTGAAGCGCTCATCCGCCCGCAGTTCCGACAGGAAGGCGCGCGTGGCAGCCTCTGGTCCCGCCAGGCAGAAGTTGATGCCTTCTTCCGCCAGCAGGATGGTGCCCCGCAACATGTTCGTGCGCGCGAGGTCGAGCAAGCGCTCGCGCAGGACAGCGGGATCGTCGATGCGCACGAAGCGGTAGGCGGCAATGTTGAGGACGGCTTCCAAGGCTTGTAGGCAGGGGCGGAAAGGACTAGATTGGACGCACAACTACAGGCGTGTTACGGCGCCGATTATCGTGCCCCTCGTGCGCCTTCTCGTTGGGCTCTCGCTGGCGCTGTGCGCGTGCTGCGCCGCCGCGGTGCCGGAAATCGTGCTCAGCCATGCCCGGGCGGTGGTCAACCTGGGTGAGGCGATGGCCACGCAGCAGGTTCCTGCCACGGCGCCGTTCAACCCCGATGTCTTCTGGACCCAGCCGGCCCCTGCGCCGACGCCTGCCGCTTCCGGCCGCTGGACGCTGCAGTCCGGCCAAATGCAGGTGGGGCGCGCCACGCTCCACGGCACGCGAGAGAAAGACCAGTTCGTCGTGGTGGTTCCCTCGTCGCGCGTCGACCAGGTGCAGGTCTGGCACCGCCAGGAGGAAGGCGACAGCTGGAAGTCCGCCCTCGCCGGCGACCGGGTGGCGCTGTCACGCTGGCCCTTCGTGGGGCCGGTCCCGGCCTTTCCGCTGATGATCGGCGAGAAGCCGGTGGACCTGATCGTCACCGGCCTGAACGATGGTGAGCTTTCCACTGAGGTGCTGATCATGCCGGACGCGATGTACCGGGAGCTGCAGACGCGCCAGTCGGTGCTGTCGGGCCTGGTGATGGGGCTGGGCCTGATGGTGGTCGTGGTGTGCATCATTGCGGGTTTCACGTTGCGCCTCGGGGCGAGCTGGTTCCTGGCAGGGGTGGCCATCTGGATGCTGTGGACGGTGATGTGCTTCAACGGTGACACGGCGATCTGGCTGACGCCGGAGTCACCGTTGTTCAATGACGGGAACAAGCACTTCACGTCGGTGGTGCTGAGTGCGCTGGTCTTCGCCATGGCGTTGCAGGCGCTGGACGCACGCTTCCTCGGCCGTTGGCGGCGCTGGCTCACCATCGGCGCGCCCGCCGTCGCCCTCGCCTATGCGGTCGTGCAGGCGCTGTACCTGCCCAATGCCTGGCGCGCGAACGGGTCGGTGGCCTGGGCGCTGCTGATGGTCGTGCTGGCGCTTGGCATCTGTGTTGCGAGCGCGCTCGCCGGCGAGCGGTACGTGCCACTGGTGGCCGGCGCGGTCCTGTGCTACCCGGTTGCCACGGCCGTAGGCTACTTCGACCTCGACATCGGCGCGCTGGACCTGAGCACGGCAGTGGCAGCGGCCTTCCTGTTCGGCAGCACGCTGCTGGTGCGGCACGCCACCTTCTCGCGCGTGCGCTACGGCCGCGACGTGCTGGGCCAGACGGCGGCCAGCGCGCACCGTGACCCGCTCACCGCATTGTTGTCCTACCCGGGCTTCCAGCTCGCCTATGACGAGGCACAGTTGCGGCAGGACTCCCAGCCCACGCCGGCGTGGGTCATCCTGTTCCTGCTCCCCGGGCTGGGCCGGAGCAGTGCCGATTACGGGTTTGTGCTCACGGAGCGAGCGCTGGTGCGATTCGCGGCGTCGCTGCGATCGGTGCTGGGTGACGAGTGGTCCATCGGCCGCCTGAGCAAGACCCGGTTTGCCTGCGTGAACAAATACCCCATCGACGTCGACCAGATCCAGTCGCTGGCAACGCAGGTGCTCGCCACCTGCTCGCGCATGTCCGACCCGCTGCAGGCGGTGAACGAGTTCGACCTGCGCATCGCGTGCGGCCAGTGCAACACCTCGTCCACGGGCCTGACGGGCCTGCTGGCGCAACTGGAGAAGGCCGCGCGCTCGCTGGACGGTGCTAAAAGAATCACGATCGTGTAGCACGTTTTTGCTGCGCCGGCGCGCGCTGCGCAACCGTAAAATGGGCTCATGTTCGTCCACCTGCGCCTGCACACCGAGTTCTCCATCGTCGACGGCACCAACCGGATCGACGAAGTCGTGAAGGCCGCGGCGGCGGACGGCCAGCCCGCGCTGGCGATCACCGATTTCAACAACCTTTTTGGTGCGATCAAGTTCTACAAGGACGCGCGCAGCGCCGGCGTCAAGCCGATCGTGGGCACGGAAATCCTGGTCCAGGGCCTGGCGAAGGACCCTGCCGTCCTGTCACGCATGGTGGTGCTGGTGCAGGACAAGCGGGGCTACCTCAACCTGTGCGAGTTGCTGGCCCGCGCCTGGACGGCCAACGTGGTCAAGGCGCAAGGCGCGTGCAAGCTGGCATGGCTGCGCGAGCTGGGCGAGGGACTCATCGTGCTGTCGGGTGCGCAGGCCGGCCCGGTGGGCCAGGCCCTGTTGCAGGGCGACGAGCAGCGGGCCGCCGACGCGGCGCTGGAGCTGGGATCGATCTTCCCGCACCGCTTCTACCTGGAGGTGCAGCGCGCCGGCCGCCCCGACGACGAGCCGCATGTTGCCGCGACGGTGCAACTGGCTGCGCGACTGAACCTGCCGGTGGTGGCAACGCATCCGGTGCAGTTCACCCGCGAAGACGACTACGAAGCGCATGAAGCACGCGTGTGCATCTCCGAGGGCGAGATCCTGGGCAACCCGCGTCGCCAGCGCAAGTTCACGCGCGAACAGTACTTCAAGCCACAAGCTGCGATGGAGCAGCTGTTCGCCGACCTGCCGTCCGCAATTGCCAACACGCTCGAAATTGCCAAGCGCTGCAACCTGGTGCTGGAACTGGGCAAGCCCCACCTGCCGGACTACCCCACGCCCAACGGCATGCCGATCGAGGAGTACTTCCGCTTCGCGTCGCACGAGGGCTTGAAGGACCGCATGGAGTTCCTCTATCCCGACGCGGCGCGGCGCGGGCAGGAAATGCCGCGTTACGTGCAGCGGCTGGAGTTCGAGATCGAGACCATCCTGAAGATGGGTTTCCCCGGTTACTTCCTGATCGTGGGCGACTTCATCAACTGGGCCAAGAACAATGGTTGCCCCGTGGGCCCGGGCCGGGGTTCGGGCGCCGGCTCGCTGGTGGCGTATTCGCTGAAGATCACCGACCTGGACCCGCTGCAGTACGAACTGCTGTTCGAGCGCTTCCTGAACCCGGAGCGGGTGTCCATGCCCGACTTCGACATTGACTTCTGCCAGTCCAACCGCGACCGCGTGATCGACTACGTCAAGGACAAGTACGGCAAGAACGCGGTGAGCCAGATTGCCACCTTCGGCACCATGGCCGCGCGCGCGGCGATCCGCGACGTGGGCCGTGTGCTGGACATGAGCTACACGTTCTGCGATGGCATCAGCAAGCTGATCCCCAACAAGCCGGGCCAGCACATCACCATCGCCGACGCACTGAAGATGGAGCCGCTGCTGGCCGAGCGCCTGGAAAAGGAAGACGAGGTCAAGACCTTGCTCGGCCTGGCGCAAAAGCTCGAGGGCCTCACCCGCAACGTCGGCATGCACGCGGGCGGTGTGCTGATCGCCCCCGGCAAGCTCACCGATTTCACGCCGCTGTACCAGCAGCCGGGCAGCGATTCGGCCGTGAGCCAGTACGACAAGGACGACGTCGAGTCCGCCGGCCTGGTGAAGTTCGACTTCCTGGGCCTGGCCACACTCACCATCCTGGAAATCGCCAAGGACTTCATCCGGGC
>DATHWV010000426.1:0-1967 GCA_035460205.1 Ramlibacter sp. | reverse complement strand
GTCTTCTGCAGGTAGTCCCAGGCGTCCAGCGCCTTCATGATGCTGCGGTAAATCGCCGCCGGCATCGCCGAGACCACGAGCACCGGCGTGCCCTGCCGCTGCTTGTTGATCGCATTGATCAGCGCGACGCCCGCATGGCGCTCACGCCCCAGCTCGATGTCCAGCACCACCACGTCGTAGGCCTCGCGCACCAGGGCGGCCTCGGCCTCGTCGCGGTTGAACCACTGGTGCACCGTGACGTCCGGCCGCGCAGCCCGTATCCATCCGGCCAGCTGGTTGCTGGTGGGCAGGTCATCTTCGATCACGGCGACGAGGGTCAAGGGCTGCTCCGCTGGGTTGCGGCGATTATCCCGGCGCCCCGGCCGGCGCGGTGTGAGTGTTTCTTCCGGGGCCGGAACGAAGTGCCCCCGCGTGCGCATTGTTGGCTCCGCCCCTTCTTCGAAGAATGGGCTTCATCGCAACCACCGATGAAGGAGAAGGCAAATGGCAACCCAACTCACACAGAAGACCCTTGGCGCCCTGCGCCAGCTCGCCCTGCTCTGGCTGGGCGCCATCGCCGCCGCGGCGGCCTGGGCGGCCGGCATCCATGAGGACGGCTACATGCTCGAGGCGCCGGCCTGGCGCAGCGAAGTCGCGGGTGTGCCTTCACCCGACTGGCCGGTCGATGCCTGGTATCGCCTGACCCCGGCCGGCCGGACCATCGAAGTGCGCGCCATGAAGCCCGCCGAACCCGACCAGGCGGAGCCGGACGGCGCAATCTACGTTCGCGTCCCCGGCACGCGCTTCGTGGAAGGCAACCGCCCGACGTACCGCTTCACCAACCTGATCCTGCGGCCCAAGGTCGACAAGCAGTACGAACTGAAGATGGGCAAGACACGCTTTTCTTTCGTCGTCGAAAGCGACGAACAGGGCACGCACTACGCCATCACCTACGGTGGTGAAACGCACCGCTACACGCTCGGCCTGCCGGCGTCCGCCACCCTCGTCCACGCGGTGGCCGACCTGGACGGTGACGCAATGCCCGACTTCCTGGTGGAAGTGGGCGACGACACCTTCCTGCTGCTGTCCACCCGCGCCAAGCCAGGCCTCAACCCGCCCAGCGCGCAACTCATCGCGGTCGGCGGCTGCTAACCGATTTCACCAACCCCGCTCACTCACACCAAGGAACCACGATGAACCGCCTCAAAGTCTTCGCCCGCGCCGCCCGCCGCAAGCTGGCCCGCGTCTTCCGTCCCGCCGCCACGACTGCCGGCGCCATCGGCCCGGACCCCCACTTCACCGCGGAGGGCACCTACTCACGGCTGGCCGGCGCGCAGCGCGTCGTGCTGTTCGTCGGCACCGCTGCCCTGGCCGGCTGGGTGCTGTACAAGCACTTCCCGGTCGAGACCGTGCCGCGCGGCGACGTCGGCGTGCGCACCAACCAGTTGACGGGCACGGTGACGCAATGGCATGACGGCAGCGTGTTCGTGCTGCCGGGCCTGTACGAAATGCGCCTGTACTCGCTGCGCGACCAGGTCTATCGCGCGGAACAGGTGAGTCGCTCCAACGGCCCGGCCCCGCTGCAATCGGTCGAAGGCCTGTCGGTGGGCGTGGACCTGGCCGTGCGTTACGCGCTGGACCCGGCGCGCATCGCGGCGACGTCGAAGAACCTGCCGGACAACTATGCCGGCGAGATCGTCGAGCCGGCCGTGCAAGGCGTGATCTACAAGGTGTTCGCGCGCTACACGGTGCGCGAGATCTTCTCGACCCGCCGCGCCGAGATCCAGCAGGTGATCGAGTCCGAACTCAAGCCCCGCCTGGCCGCCGACGGTATCGTGCTGCGCGGAGTGCTGATGGGCAAGGTGGACCTGCCGGCCGACTACAAGCGCGGCATGGAAGGCCTGCTGGCCGAGGAGCTGGAAACCCAGAAGATGCGCTACACGCTGGAGCTGAAGGACAAGCGCGTGCGCGAGACCGAGCTGGAGGCG
>DATHWV010000425.1:0-1705 GCA_035460205.1 Ramlibacter sp. | reverse complement strand
CCGCGGATGTCCGCTTCCACCCGCTCCGGGTTCTCCTCGGGAATCATCCGGCGGTCGAGCTTGAACACCACCTTGCCGGGGACGACGTTGGTGTTGGTGCCGCCTTCGATGCGGCCCACGTTCAGGTAAGGGTGTGTGATGCCCTCCACCCGCGAGGTTACCGACTTGTAGATGCGGTTCTGTGCATAGAGTGCATTGAGGATCTGAACCGCACCGTGCAGCGCGTCGACGCCGGTGTGCGGGATGGCTGCATGGGCCATCTTGCCGTGCACCGTCACTTCCAGCTGCAGGCAACCGTTGTGCGCGGTGACCACTTCATAGCTGAAGCCCGCCGCGATCATCAGGTCGGCCTTGGTGAGTCCGTTGCGCAGCAGCCAGCCCGGCCCCATTTCGCCGCCGAACTCCTCGTCGTAGGTGAAGTGCAACTCCACACCGCCCTTCAATTTCGCCTTCAGCGATTCCAGCGCGCGCACGGCGAAGGTGAAGGTCGCGAAGTCGCACTTGCTCACCGCAGTGGCACGCCCGTAGATCTTTCCGTCGACGATCTCTCCGCCGTAGGGGTCGTGCGTCCAGCCTTCACCGGGCGGCACCACGTCACCATGGGCGTTGAGCGCGATCGTCCTGCCCTTGCCATAGGGCCGGCGCACCACCAGGTTGGTGATGGACTGCAGGCCGTAGGCATGCACGTCGGCCAGCGGCACCGGGTGACGCTCGGCCTCGAAGCCAAAGTTCTTCAGCAGTTCCGCAGTGCGTTCGGCGTGCGGCGCGTTGTCGCCTGGCGGCGTGTCGGTGGGCACCTGCACCAGCCGCTGCAGGAAGACCACTTCCTCGTCGAAATGGGCATCGACCCAGGCGTCCAGCTTGTCGTAATCGGTCATCGGTGTTCTTCTTGTGCAAGTTTGTCCAGCAGCAGTCCGAAGGCTTCCACGGCCAGCTGGATGTCGTCGTTGGTGCTGCTCTCGAGCGGGTTGTGGCTGATGCCGGAGTTCTGGCCGCGAACGAACAACATGGCCTGCGGCATTACCTCGTGCAGCTTCATGGCGTCGTGGCCCGCGCCGCTGGGCATGCGGTACAGCGGCACGCCCAGGGCATCGACCGCGCGTTCCCAGCGGGCTTGCCAATCCGGCGCGCTGGGGGCGGCAGCGGCCCGCATGGTTTCCTCCACCGTGTGGCCCAGGCCGCGCCGCTCGCAGATCGACTTCAGTTGCGCCAAGGTGTCCCGCACCAGCGCGTCGCGTTGCGCATCGTTGGGCGCGCGTAGGTCCAGCGTGAACTGGCAGCGTCCCGGCACCACATTGGTCGACCCGCCCGGCACGGTCCAGATGCCGATGGTGCCGACCGAATCGCCGTCCTTCGCGGCCCGCTGCTCGAGGTACAGCGCCAGTTCGGCCACGGCCGACGCCGCATCGCGCCGGCGGTTCATCGGTGTGGTGCCGGCATGGCTGGCCATGCCTTGCACCTCGCACAGGTAGCGCACGCCGCCATTGATGGAGGTGACGATGCCCAAGGGAAGGTCGATCTCGTTGAGTACCGGGCCCTGCTCGATGTGGACTTCGACGAAGCCGAGGTAGCCGGCCGGATCGCGGCGCAGGGCACCAATCCCCTCCAGCGTGGCGGGCAGGCCGGCGTGCTGCATGGCTTCGCGCATGGTGATGCCCTCAGCGTCCTTCTGCTCCAGCCACGCCGGGTTGAATGCGCCGATCAG
>DATHWV010000424.1:0-8578 GCA_035460205.1 Ramlibacter sp. | reverse complement strand
GAAGTCCCAGTAAACGGCGGCCGTAACTATAACGGTCCTAAGGTAGCGAAATTCCTTGTCGGGTAAGTTCCGACCTGCACGAATGGCGTAACGATGGCCACACTGTCTCCTCCTGAGACTCAGCGAAGTTGAAATGTTTGTGATGATGCAATCTCCCCGCGGAAAGACGGAAAGACCCCATGAACCTTTACTGTAGCTTTGTATTGGACTTTGAACGGATCTGTGTAGGATAGGTGGGAGGCTTTGAAGCAGGGTCGCTAGATCTTGTGGAGCCAACGTTGAAATACCACCCTGGTGCGTTTGAGGTTCTAACCTAGGCCCGTTATCCGGGTCGGGGACAGTGCATGGTAGGCAGTTTGACTGGGGCGGTCTCCTCCCAAAGCGTAACGGAGGAGTTCGAAGGTACGCTAGGTACGGTCGGACATCGTGCTAATAGTGCAATGGCATAAGCGTGCTTAACTGCGAGACTGACAAGTCGAGCAGATGCGAAAGCAGGACATAGTGATCCGGTGGTTCTGTATGGAAGGGCCATCGCTCAACGGATAAAAGGTACTCTGGGGATAACAGGCTGATACCGCCCAAGAGTTCATATCGACGGCGGTGTTTGGCACCTCGATGTCGGCTCATCTCATCCTGGGGCTGTAGCCGGTCCCAAGGGTATGGCTGTTCGCCATTTAAAGAGGTACGTGAGCTGGGTTTAAAACGTCGTGAGACAGTTTGGTCCCTATCTTCCGTGGGCGCTGCAGATTTGAAGAAGCCTGCTCCTAGTACGAGAGGACCGGAGTGGACGCACCTCTGGTGTATCGGTTGTCACGCCAGTGGCATTGCCGAGTAGCTAAGTGCGGAAGAGATAACCGCTGAAAGCATCTAAGCGGGAAACTCGTTCTAAGATGAGATCTGCCGGGGCCTTGAGCCCCCTAAAGAGTCGTTCAAGACCAGGACGTTGATAGGTCAGGTGTGGAAGCGCAGCAATGCGTTAAGCTAACTGATACTAATTGCTCGTGCGGCTTGACCCTATAACTTTGATCGTCAGATCAAGGTGTTATGCCAAGTTGACGCAATCTAAATTGAAGCTGATTTGCTCTATGAATTCGTTTTCTTGACCTGGTCAAGAGAACAAAAAGTTATGCCTGATGACCATAGCGAGGTGGTCCCACTCCTTCCCATCCCGAACAGGACAGTGAAACGCCTCAGCGCCGATGATAGTGCGGGTTCCCGTGTGAAAGTAGGACATCGTCAGGCTCTTACGCCGTGAAAAAGCCCCGTCAGAAATGACGGGGCTTTTTTCTTTTCCGAAGAGAATTCGGCAATTGGCGCGCGTTGGCGCCGAGAGAGAAGGTTAGGACGTCGCGCGGGCGAAAACGCCTTCGCAATTCGCGCGGCCGGTGTCGCCGGCAGGCAGGCGTTTGCAAGTCTGGTCCAGGCGCTGCTGTACCTTGGTCACCACCTGTGTGCGAGCCGGGTCGGACCCTTGCCACTTCACGAGCCGGGTCGCCATCCGACGCAACGAGCGCTGGTTGCGCTCATAGAAAGTTTCGCTCTTCGCGTCCAGCTGGCTGATCACGCCGGTGGCGGCGCTTTCGACGCGAGTCAAGTCGGCCGGTGCGAGCTCCATGACCTGGTTGGCATAGCCCGTTCCCCACTGGATTCGGGTCGCCGGGCCCTCCGATTTCTTCCACGCCTGCTCATACCAGGACAGTGCAGCCTTGGTGTCATTGCGCTTCTTGGCGTTGCTCGCCAAACCGAGCATGTGATAGTAGGGCGCGACGGCCTGCTTCAACTCGAATTTCAGGAGTTCGTCCGACTCGGCGATCATTCCCGCCTGGGTCAGGAGATGGGCGGCGCTGGGCACCACGGCCTGGCGTTCGTATTTGTCAGTCGTCGCCGCCACCACTCGCGCCACTTCTTTCAAGACTTCTGCACGTCGGGGCGCAGAAACTTGCTCCGAAGCTTCCATCAGTTTCCATAGAGACACCCGCGCGTCGATGGCGTCGAGCTGGTCCACCTTGGACATCGTCGATGTAGCCAGCATTCCCGCCAGCGCGGCATCCCAGCGCGAAGCGAGCGCACGCCTGCCATCGCCTTCGGGCGCGAGGTACTTGACCACGGGCTCGGCCTGCGCCACCAGGATGTCCGACAGTTCGCGCGCGGTGCGCGGTTCGGCAAGGACGCGATCGACAAATTTTCGTGACGCCTCCAATCCGGCGACGTCCGCTCCCGGCTTCTCACCCGCCCGCATCGCGAGTGCCTTGAAGGCAAGGCGATCGCGCACTTGCGGAAGATCCGCCGGCGCCACAGCGGCAAGGTCCGCGAGCTGCTGCGGACGATCGGCAGACTTCGACGCCTGCTCCTCGTCGGTGTCCCAGGAATAAAACGCCAACAGCCGCCACTGTTCTGGCGACAAAGCCTGCTTGGCCAACGCCTGGCGAATGAGTTCCTTCACCGGAACCTGCGCATTCAGTCCCGCCGACAGGGTGAGCAGATACCGCTCCGGGTCCACTTCGCCGGGCAATCTCGTGATTTCCGTGCCGTCGGGCTTGAACACGATCATGGTGGGATAGCCCTGGACCTTGAACCGTGAGGCTACTTTCTGGGCGCCTGGCTTGTCGCCGTCCACATAGACCGGCACGAACGCTTTCGAGCGCTCCACAAAATCCGCGCGTGAAAAAAGCGTGGCCTTGACCTGGTTGCACGGCGGGCACCAGATGGCGCCCCAGTACAGGAACACCGGCTTGCCCGTGGACTTGGCCAATGCGAAGGCCTTGTCGACCTCAGCGTCCGATGAAACCATCTGCCAGCCGATTCCCGCGTTAGCCGAAGCGGGCGCTGCGGCGCCGGCCGGAGCGAGTAACGCCAGAGCAAGTCCGGCGCTGGCCAGCGCCGAAATGAGAACCCGGCGAGGGCCGCCGAATTCCCCGGGCAGCTTGCCGATGTTCATTGCCTTCTGTTCGCGAGCCATGCGGTACTCCTTCGCATCACAAATTGCGGATCGTTCCTTGCGCCATTGTCGCCGCACCCGTCCTGACCAGGTCGGCTACAAGTGAATCCAGCCACGCGGAAGGCTCGACATTGGCGAAATACTGGCTCCGGACGAGTTCGAAATACCGGGTTTCCCGCACCCAGGCCAACATCTGGCCGGTTGTGACCTCCTGGATTTCCAGTAATTTGAACTTGAGGAGCACTTTGGCCGCGTGACGGGCGTGCCGGGCCGGGTCCTGCACGAAACCAGCGAGCCGGCTGCGCGCCCGCCCAAGCGCCTGCGCAACCTCGGCGTCGGCTCCGCCGAATACGGCACCGTGCCCGGGGATTACCCACAGTGGCCGTAACGCCTCGATCAAGTCCAGAGTCGCGGCCACGTCGTCGAACGCGGCAACACCTTCGAGTTCAGGGAACACGATACCGAAGCCGTTCTCCCATAACGCATCGGCCGAAATCAGGACACGCGAAAACGGCTCAAACAAGATCACCGAGTGCGGGTCATGGCCGGCTGCCGCATGGACCTGCCAATCGAGATCACCCAGCCGGAGCTGGGTTCCGGGGCGAACCACCGCATCAAAGCGGAAGCGCTCGCAGACTTGCCCCGTAGGTTCATAGGTCAGTGCGGTAGCGTCCCAACGGGCCACCTCATCTGCCTGGCCCGGCGGAATCAGGGTCTGCATCGCGGGATAGGCGCGCTGAAGCGCGGCGTTGCCACCGCAATGGTCGCTGTGCAAATGGGTGTTGACCAACAGGTCCAGCGGCCGTCCGTCCAGTGCGCGCTGCACCAGTGCGACGGTCTGCGGCGCGTGCGTGCCGTAACCGGAGTCAACCAACGCAGTGCGCTCGCGCCCCAGGACAAGGATGTTGTTGCTCGACAGCCATCCCCGCTCGAAAACCGTGATGCTTGCGGGAAGCCCTTGCGTTGCCTGCATGGCGAAAGACTAACCGATGGAAGCCCGGCTACCTTGCCGACCGCAACTCGCGGCGCAGGATCTTGCCCACATTCGTCTTGGGCAGGTCGTCGCGGAATTCGATGTACTTGGGGACCTTGTAGCCGGTCAGGTTCTGGCGGCAGAACTTGGCGAGATCGTCTTCGGAGAGCGTGGGATCGTTCTTCACGACGAAGACCTTGATCGCCTCGCCCTGTTTTTCGTCCGGCACGCCGATCGCCGAACACTCCACCACGCCGGGGCACAGCGAAATGACGTTCTCCAGCTCGTTCGGGAACACGTTGAACCCGCTGACCAGGATCATGTCCTTCTTGCGGTCCACGATCTTGCTGTAGCCGCGCTCGTCCATGATCCCGATGTCGCCGGTTCGCATGAAGCCGTCCGCGGTGAAAGCCTTCTCGTTTTCTGCCGGCTGGTTGTAATAGCCGCTCATCACGTTGGGACCCTTGATGCAGATCTCCCCGGACTGGCCTATCGGCATCGAGTTGCCGTCGTCATCCTTGATTGCGATCTCGATGCCGGGCAATGGCAATCCGATGGTGCCCGAGAACTCCTTGCTCGTCACCGGGTTGTTGGTGCCGATGGCGCAGGTTTCGCTCATGCCCCAGCCTTCGACCATCGCGCAGCCGGTGGCCTTTTGCCATTGACGCGCCGTGCCTTCGGAAGCTGCCATACCGCCCGCCTGCGAAACGCACAGCTGTGAGAAGTCCACGGTCTTGAACTGCGGGTGTTGCAACAACGCGTTGAACAGCGTGTTCACCGCCGGCATCAGGTGGAATGGCCGCTTTTTCAGCACTTCGATGAACTTGCCGAAGTCGCGCGGATTGGGGATCAACGTGATGTGCGAGCCCCAGCGGATGGCCAGCAGGGAAAGCGTCAGGGCGAAGATGTGATACAGCGGCAGCGCCGCGATGCTGTTGGTCTTGCTGACATCACCAATGCGCTTGAGTGCCGGCGTGAACCAGGCTTCCGCCTGCAAGATGGCGGCGACGATGTTGCGATGGGTCAGCACCGCGCCTTTCGACAGGCCCGTCGTGCCGCCGGTGTACTGCAGGAAGGCGATCGAGTCGAGTGTCTGCGCCGTCGGCTTGAGTGCGATGCCGCTCCCCTGGGCGATCGCGCGATTGAATGCAGTCACCTTGCGCCCGTCCGACAGGGGCAGCTTGTAGGCCGGCACCATCTTGGCCAGGTGCCGCACGGCGAAGGTGATCCAGTTCCCGAACCAGAAACCCAGCAGGTCACCCATCGACGCCATGACGACATGCTTCACCGGCGTGCGGTCGATCACTTCCTCCAGCGTCTTGGCGAAGTTCTCAAGGATCACGATGGTGGTCGCGCCGGAGTCCTTGAGCTGGTGTTCGAGTTCACGAGCGGTGTAAAGCGGATTCACGTTGACGCAGGTGTACCCGGCCCGCAGCACGGCGGACATCGTGACCGCGAACTGGGGAATGTTGGGCAGCATGATCGCCACGCGTGCCCCAGGCTCCAGCCCCTGCGACTGCAGCCAGGCGCCCAGCGCGGCCGACAGGCTGTCCAGCTGGCCGTAGGTCATCCAGCGCTCCATGCACACGGAGAACGGACGGGAGGCGTTCTTCCTGAACGATTCCTCCAGCAGCTGCGTCACCGAGCGGTACTGCTCGGGCTGGATTTCGTGGGGGACGCCCTCGGGATAACTCTTGAGCCAGTGCTTTTCCATTCAACGCTCCTTCGGGCAGGATTGTCGAAGGTGCGGCGGCGCATCGTTAGGGGGCTTGTCCTAGGGTGCGGGCAAGTTCCGTCTCGCAGGCGACAAATCCGGCGTCGAACAATGCCTCGATCAACGCCGTCTCCCGTTGGCGGATGGTGCCCAGGAATTCCGCCGCGCCGCGCGGGCTGCGCGCCATGGCGGCAAAGGTGTCGAAGCCGGTTTCCAGGAACCGCTGCAAGGAGCCGAGCCCGGCGGCCGCGGCCGGGCCGCGCATCATCTTGAGCATGGTCCGCAAGCCCGGGGTGCGGGTCAGGCGCGCCATCTGCTCCCCGATGCCCATCACCACGGACAGCTGGCTTTCGCGATCAGGGCGCCGGCCCACCGTTCGCCAGGCGCAAACATAGCGCCATGCCTCGGTCGCCGAGTCGTCCGTCTGCGCCCGCCACGCGACGGCCATGGCCTGGTCGAGCTCCTCGGTCAGCGCGTGCAGTTCGGCCAGCCCGACGGCTGTCGAAACCACTTGCGCCGGGAAGAAACGCTCGATGGCCCCTGCGATGCGGCTGAATTGCGCATCGCGTTCCGCGTAATCCTTGTCGCTGTACAGCTCGGTCAGGAAGAATTGGGCGGCCGCCGCGTACGGCCCGCCGCGCATCAAGTCCGCGTAAGTGCCTGCAAAGCGACGCGATTGCAGGCGCTTGACCTGCCGAAGTGCCGTGCCCAGCGCAGGGTCGGCGTCCACGGCTTGCCTCAACTGGGAGACCCGTGCGACGGCGGAGCGGATGGTGCGTGCGGCTTCCATGCAAACCCCGAGTCTATCTAGGCGGCGCGCTCTAGCTGGAATTCGCACCTGCGTGCGATAGTCGAACGATGCAAAGAAGGAAGTTGCTGGCGCTTGGCGCGGTGTCTGCCGCCGTCCTCGCCGTCGGTGGGGGAGCGGTTGCCGTGCTGCAGCCGGGCCTGCGCGAATCCAGGTTGTCGCCGGGCGGGCGCGAGGTGTTTGTAGCTGCGGGCCGTGCGCTGCTCGAGGGCAGTCTCCCCGACACACCCGAAGCCTTGCAGGGCGCGCTCGAAGCCCTGCTGGTGCGCGTTGACGCGGTGGTCGCCGCGCTGCCACCGCATGCCCAGTCGGAGCTGTCCCAGCTGCTGGCCCTGTTGTCCACCGCGGGCGGACGCCGCGCGCTCGCCGGTTTGGCCGAGCCGTGGCCGCGTGCCGCCACGGCCGATGTCCAGCAGGCGCTGCAAGGCATGCGGACCTCGGCCATCAGCCTCAGGCAGCAGGCCTACCAGGCGCTGCACGACATCGTGGGCGGCGCCTATTTTTCCGACGCGCAAACCTGGGGCCTGCTGGGCTATCCCGGACCGAGAGTGATCTGAGGCATCGATGAGCAATGTGCAGGACCCGATCCGGGATGGCTTGAAGCGTGGCTGGAAAGTGCTGGGAGGCCCGTACGCCGAGCCGCCGCCGCGGATTGCCTGCGACGTTGCGATCATCGGGTCCGGCGCCGGCGCGGGCATCACCGCCGAACTGCTGGCCAGGGCTGGCCTGAGCGTCGTCATCGTCGAGGAAGGGCCGCTCAAGAGCAGTTCCGATTTCCGGCAACAGGAGTCTGACGCCTATCCTTCGCTCTACCAGGAAAGCGCGGCGCGCAAGACCGAAGACAAGGCAATCAACATCCTGCAGGGTCGCTGCGTCGGGGGCTCCACCACTGTCAACTGGACCAGTTCTTTTCGCACGCCGGTGGCCACGCTGGACTACTGGCGGGCGAACTTCGGGCTCGACACGTTCCAGAACGACGCCCTCGCGCCGTACTTTGCGCAAGCCGAAAAGCGCCTGAACATCGGCCCCTGGCTCACGCCTCCCAACGAAAACAACGACCTGCTGCGGCGCGGCGCCGCCAGGCTCGGCATCGGGGCGGCCGCCATCGCGCGCAACGTGAAGGGCTGCTGGAACCTCGGCTCGTGCGGCATGGGTTGCCCGACCAATGCCAAGCAGTCGATGCTGGTCACGACCATCCCCGCAGCGCTGGACCTTGGCGCGACCTTGCTGGTCGAGACGCGTGCGGAGCGGTTCGAGCTGGGGCATGGGAGCGTCCAGGCGCTGCTTTGCGGGCCGGTCCGGGCCAATGCGGCGCCGCTCTCGTCGGGCGGCACGCGCATCGTCGCCCGACACTACGTGCTTGCCGCCGGCGCCATCAATTCGCCAGCGGTGTTGCTCAGGTCACAGGCCCCTGACCCGCATGGGCGGCTGGGCGTGCGCACCTTCCTGCATCCGGTGGTGATGTCCGCCGGCGTCATGCCGCAGCGGGTCGAAGGGTGGCAGGGTGCGCCGCAAACGATCTACACCGACCACTTCCTGGAGACGCAGCCGATCGACGGAGCGATTGGCTTCAAGCTCGAGGCGCCGCCGCTGCATCCGGTCATCTTCGCTTCCAGCGTCACGGGCTTCGGCCGCCAGCAGGCGGGCCTGCTGGCGCAGTTCCCGCACACGCATGTGCTGCTGGCCTTGTTGCGCGACGGCTTTCATCCCGAGGCGCCGGGCGGCAAGGTCGGCTTGCGCAGCGACGGCAGTGCCGTGCTGGACTACCCGCTGACCGATTTCGTCATGGACGGCGCGCGCCGCGCGATGCTTGCAATGGCCGAAATCCAGTTCGCTGCCGGCGCCCGGCAGGTGCTGCCCGTACATGAACTGGCGCGGCCCTATGAGACGTGGTCGCAGGCGAAGCAGGCCATCAGCGAGCTGGCCATGAAGCCGCTCTTGACCAAAGTCGTCAGCGCCCATGTGATGGGTGGGTGCGGCGCGGCGGGCAGCGAGCGGCAAGGCGTCACCCGCCCCGATGGCATTCACTGGCAGCTCGACAACCTGTCGATCCATGACGGCTCCATCTTCCCGACCAGCATCGGCGCCAACCCGCAGCTCTCGATCTACGGCATCACGAACCGGCTGGCCCAGGGCCTGGCGAAG
>DATHWV010000423.1:0-1792 GCA_035460205.1 Ramlibacter sp. | reverse complement strand
GCGCTGTCGTTGGCGAAGCGCTCGGTCACCGCGCTCGACTTCAATGCCTTCAGCGACTCTTCCTGCAGCTTCTTCACCACTTCGGGCGGCGTGCCCGCGGTCGCGAGGATGCCGTACCACTGCGAAGTCTCGAAATCCTTGTAGCCCATCTCGGCCACCGTGGGCACCTCGGGCATGGCCGAGATGCGCTGCTGCGTACCCACGGCGATCGCGCGCAGCTTGCCGGACTTGATGTGCGCCGACAGGGCCGGCATGCCGGCCGACGAAGCCTGCGTGCGGCCGGCCAGCAGGTCGGTGAGTTGCGGACCGGTGCCGCGATACGGGATGTGCGTGATGAACATGCCGGTCACGAGCTTGAGGTACTCCATTGCCAGGTGCCCCGCGCTGGCGTTGCCGGCCGAGCCGTAGCTGAGCTTGCCGGGGTTGGCCTTCACGTACGCAACGAACTCCTTGAAGTTCTTCGCGGGCACGTCCGGGTGGATCACGAACACGTTCGGCACCTTGGCCAGCAAGGTGACCGGGATGAAATCCTTGTTCACGTCATACGGCTGGTTGGCCAGCATGTACGGGTTCACGGCGAGCGTGCCCACATGCCCGAGGATGATGGTGTGGCCGTCGGGCTGTGCCTGCTTCGCTTCGGCCATGGCCACCACGCCGGCGCCACCCGGCTTGTTCTCGACGTACACGCTCTGGCCGAGTTGCTTGGTCAGCTCCGCCGCCACCGAGCGCGCGACGATCTCGGATGTGCCACCCGGTGCGAACGGCACCAGGAAGCGCACCGACTTGGTAGGCCACTGGGTCTGCGCGCGCAGCGCTGACGGCAGCAAGGCGGCGGTGCCGGCAGCAACAGCGGCGGCGATGAGCTCACGGCGGTTTGGCGATGAAATGTCGTTCACGAGGTACTCCTTGGATGGCGAAACTCTAAGTGCGCGCGATCAGAACTGGTACCGGCGCAAACCCCCATCGACCGGGATCACGGCGCCGGTGATGTAGCTGGCGCGCGGAGACGCGAGGAAACACACGAGGTTCGCCAGTTCTTCCGGCTCGCCGTAGCGTCCAGCGGGAATCTCGTGCTCCGATTGCCAGGCGCGGTATTCGGGCGTGTAGTTGCGCAGGATCTGCTCGGACAGGATGCGGCCCGGCGGGATGCAGTTGACGGTGATGCCATGCTTGCCGACCATGCGCGACAGGCCCTTGGCCCAGCTGTGGATCCCGGCCTTGGCGCAGAACGCACCGTTGATGTGTTCGGGCTCGCTCTTGCCGGTGATGTTGATGATGCGGCCCCAGTTGCTTGCAATCATCTGGTCGATTAACGCGTCGGCCACCTGGCGCGGCCGGTGGAAATTGAGCGTCATCGCTTCCTGCCACGCTTCCTCGCTCACATGCAGGTCCTTGAAACTGCGCGAGCCGCCGGCGTTGTTGACGAGGATGTCGACGCGTCCGAGACCAGCGACGGCCGCCGCCGCCAACTTCGCGGCGGCGTCTTGCGCATACAGGTCCGACTCGATGACTACCGGCTGCTTGCCACCCGCCGCGACGATTTCGCGCGACAGCTCTTCCAGCTTTTCGACACGGCGTGCCGACACCGCGAGGTGCACGCCTTCGGCGGCGAGCGAGAGCGCAATCGCGCGGCCGATGCCGACGCTGGCACCGGTGACCAGGGCGGTCTTGTCATTGAGTTGAAGGTCCATGGGGACTCCTTGTCTGTTTATTCGCCACCAGCGGCGACGCGGTTGGGCTGCCGCCGCTCGATGGCGTATTTCAAAAGCGCGGCGCAGCGATAGAAGCCGTG
>DATHWV010000422.1:0-3489 GCA_035460205.1 Ramlibacter sp. | reverse complement strand
GACGACGAATGCAGTTGCGGGCGACCGCATCACCCGCGTGCGGGTGTCTTCCAGCTACCTGCCCCTGGCCAACCCGATCAGCGATGCCAAGGTGCTGACCGGCCGCCAGAAGCCGATGACCGAGATCGCGATGCTGTTCGCCGAGATCGAAACGGAACAGGGGCACCAGGGCCTGGGCTTCAGTTACTCCAAGCGTGCAGGCGGGCCCGGCCAGTTCGCGCACGCGAAGGAAATCGCACCGGCACTCATCGGCGAAGACCCGAGCGACATCTCGCGCCTGTGGGACAAGCTGTGCTGGGCCGGCGCCTCGGTGGGACGCAGCGGCATGTCCACGCAGGCGATCGGCGCTTTTGATGTCGCGCTCTGGGACCTGAAGGCCAAGCGCGCCGGCTTGTCGCTGGCGAAGTTACTCGGCTCGCATCGCGAATCCGTGCGCTGCTACAACACCTCGGGCGGATTCCTGCACACGCCCACCGACCAATTGCTGGTCAACGCCTCGGCCTCGCGCGAGCGCGGCATCGGTGGCATCAAGCTGAAGGTCGGCCAGCCCGACGGCTCGCTCGACATCAAGCGGGTCGAAGCCGTGCGCAAGCATCTCGGCGACGCGGTTCCCATCATGGTGGACGCCAACCAGCAGTGGGACCGCCCGACGGCCCAACGCATGTGCCGCACCTTCGAACAGTTCAACCTGGTGTGGATCGAGGAGCCGCTGGACGCTTATGACCATGAAGGCCATGCGGCACTTGCGGCGCAGTTCGACACCCCGATCGCCACCGGCGAAATGCTGACCAGCGCCGCCGAACACGGCGACCTGATCCGGCATCGCGCTGCCGACTACCTGATGCCCGATGCGCCGCGCGTTGGCGGGATCACGCCGTTCCTGAAAGTGGCGGCGCTGGCCGAGCACGCGGGCCTGATGCTGGCCCCGCACTTCGCGATGGAACTGCACGTTCACCTGGCCGCAGCCTATCCGCGCGAGCCCTGGGTCGAGCACTTCGAATGGCTGGAGCCGCTGTTCAACGAACGCATCGAAATCAAGGACGGCCGCATGCTGGTGCCCACACGCCCCGGCCTCGGCCTCACGCTGACCGGACAGGCCCGTGCATGGACCCGCGAAGAAGCGGTGTTCGGCGACGGCCCGCACATTTCCAAACTCGGCGCGCAGTAAGCGCCATTCCCCAGGAGACATCCCCATGAAGAAAGTACTGACTGCCCTCGCGCTCGGCCTGGCCGCGCTCACTGCAGGCGCGCAGGCCTGGCCCACGGCCAAGCCCGTCACGCTGCTGGTTCCCTTCCCGCCGGGCGGGTCGACCGACATGATCGCGCGCAGCCTGAGCAACAAGCTGCAGGAAAAGCTGGGCGGCACCTTCGTCGTGCAGAACACTGCAGGCGCCGGCGGCACCCTGGGTGCAGCCACCGTGAAGCGCGCGGCGCCGGACGGCTACACCATCCTGGTGACCTCGCTCGGCCCGCTGGTGATCGGCCCGCACCTGATCAAGGGCACGGCCTACGACCCAACCAAGGACTTCGACTACATCACCGTCGCCGTGCAGGCGCCCAATGTGCTGACCGTGCCGGCCGCCTCGCCGCACAAGAGCCTGGCCGACGTGATCGCGTTCGAGAAGGCGAACCCCGGCAAGATGTCCTTCGCCTCCGCCGGCAACGGCACCAGCGACCACCTCACGGCCGAACTGTTCTGGCAAGAGACCAAGACCACCGGCGTGCACGTGCCGTACAAGGGCGGCGCGCCCGCCATGACCGACCTGCTCGGTGGCCAGGTCGATGCGACGTTCATGAACATCAACACCGGCTTCACGCAGATGCAGGCCGGCAAGCTCAAGCCCCTGGCCATCACCAGCGCCAAGCGCTCGCCGCTGTTGCCCAACGTTCCCACGATGGCGGAACTCGGCTACCCCGGTGTCACCGTGACTTCGTGGCAGGCGTTCGCAGCCCCCAAGGGCCTGCCCGCCGACATCAAGGCGAAGTTGCATGACGCGATCGTCGCCGGCCTGGCCGATCCGGCCGTCAAGGCCAAGCTGCTCGAGATCGGCTTCGAAATCGTCGCCAACACGCCTGAGCAGTTCACCAGCTTCCAGGCCACCGAGTTCGCGCGCTGGAAGAAGGTGATCGAGGTCGGCAAGATCACGGCGGACTGAACATGCAGCGCCGCGTCCTTCTCGCCTGCGCCTTCGCGCTGACCGCCAGCACGCTGGCAGTCGCGCAGACTGCGCCCTTCCCCACGCGCCCTGTCACCATCGTCGTGCCCTTCCCGCCGGGTGGCGGCACCGATACGGGCGCGCGCATCGTCGCCCAGAAGCTGGGCGCGAAATGGGGCCAGTCGGTGGTGATCGAGAACCGCGGTGGCGCGGCCGGGCAGGTGGGCGCGGACTTCGTGGCCAAGGCCAAGCCGGACGGCTACACGCTGCTGGTGGGCAACATCGGCACACAGTCGATCAACCCGGTTCTCTACAAGAAGCTGCCCTACGACCCGGACAAGGCGTTCGCACCGATTTCGCTGCTGGCCGAATTGCCGCTGGCAATGATGGTCAATCCGCAGGTGGCTGCAAAGTCGCCCAGGGAATTCGTCGCGCTGGCCAAGAGCCAACCCGGCAAGCTGAGCTACAGCAGTTCGGGCGCGGGCGGCGCGCCACACCTCGCGGCCGAAATGTTCAAGGAGGCAACCGGCACCTACATCCTGCATGTGCCTTATCGCGGCGGCGGCCCGGCCGTGAGCGACTTGCTCGCGGGCCATGTCCAGCTGTCGTTCATGACCGTGCTGGAAGCCAGCGGCCACATCAAGGCCGGCAAGCTGCGCGCGCTGGCAGTGACCAGCGACAAGCGCGTGTCCGCGCTGGCCGATGTGCCGACCTTGGCCGAATCCACCCTGCCCGGCTTCAACTCGATCTCATGGATTGGCCTGCTGGCGCCGGCTGGCACGCCCCGCGAGCTGGTGGAGAAGATCTCCGCCGACGTGCGCGAAGTCATCGCGGCTGATGACGTGAAGGGCCGCCTGATCGAACTGGGCGCGATCCCGTCGGCCACCACGCCGGCGCAGTTCACGCAACTGATCGACAACGACCGCCAGCGCTACGCCCGCATCATTCGCGAGCGCGGCATTACCCTCGACTGAAAGAAATCCATGGCGCAAAGACTCCTCGTGGCCGGCCGCATCACTCCCGCGCTCGAAACGCGGCTGGCCGGCACCTATGACGTGACCAACCTCGCTTCCCAGCCCGACGCCACTGCCTACCTGAAGGAACATGGCGCGGAATTCACCGCACTCGTCACCAACGCCGCCGTGGGCGTGGACAACGCCGTGATCGACTCGCTGCCCAACCTGAAAGTGATTTCCAGCTTCGGTGTGGGCCTGGACCGCATCGACGTGGCGCATGCGAATGGCCGCGGCGTCGCGGTCGGCTACACGCCCGACGTGCTGAACGACTGCGTGGCCGATCTGGCTATCGCGCTGATGCTCGACGCCGCACGCGG
>DATHWV010000421.1:0-2211 GCA_035460205.1 Ramlibacter sp. | reverse complement strand
GACAAGCTCGACCAGCTGATCGACGGCTTGAAAGGAGCACAGGCATGAACGCCGAACAAGTGCTCGCGCAGTTCCAGGCCACCGGTGTGCAGACCTGCTTCCATGGCCGGCACATCAACCCGCAGATCTACAAGGACCTGGACGGCACCAACTGGCGCCTGAAGGACTACGAAGCGCGTGAGGGCTATGCCGCGCTGAAGAAGATCCTGGGCATCGGCGGCGGTGAGCCGCTGACGCAAGACCAGGTGATTGCGACCGTCAAGGAATCGGCATTGCGCGGCCGCGGCGGCGCGGGCTTCCCCACCGGCCTGAAGTGGAGCTTCATGCCCCGCCAGTTCCCGGGCCAGAAATACCTGGTGTGCAATTCGGACGAAGGCGAGCCGGGCACCTGCAAGGACCGCGACCTGCTGCAGTTCAACCCGCACCAGGTGATTGAAGGCATGATCATCGCGGCCTACGCGATGGGCATCACCGTCGGCTACAACTACATCCACGGCGAGATCTTCACCACCTACGAGCGCTTCGAGGAAGCGCTGGAAGAGGCGAGGGCGGCCGGCTACCTGGGCAACAACATCCTGGGTTCGAGCTTCAGTTTCCAGCTGCACGCGAGCCACGGCTTCGGCGCCTATATCTGCGGCGAAGAGACGGCGCTGCTCGAGTCGCTGGAAGGCAAAAAGGGCCAGCCGCGCTTCAAGCCGCCGTTCCCGGCCAGCTTCGGCCTGTACGGCAAGCCCACCACCATCAACAACACCGAGACTTTCGCGGCGGTGCCCTGGATCATCCGCAACGGCGGCCAGGCCTACCTCGAGTGCGGCAAGCCGAACAACGGCGGTACCAAGATCTACTCGGTGTCGGGCGACGTCGAGCTGCCGGGCAACTATGAAGTGCCGCTGGGCACGCCGTTCTCCAAGCTGCTGGAACTTGCCGGCGGCGTGCGCGGCGGGCGCAAGCTCAAGGCCGTGATCCCGGGCGGTTCGTCCGCCCCGGTGCTGCCGGCCGACATCATGATGGGCTGCACGATGGACTACGACTCCATCGCCAAGGCCGGCTCCATGCTGGGCTCGGGCGCCGTCATCGTGATGGACGAAACGCGCGACATGGTCGAGTCGCTCCTGCGCCTCTCGTACTTCTACATGCACGAGTCCTGCGGCCAGTGCACGCCCTGCCGCGAAGGCACGGGCTGGCTGTGGCGCGTGGTGGACCGCATCCACCACGGGCACGGCAAGGCCAGTGACATGGACCTGCTCAACTCGGTGGCAGACAACATCCAGGGCCGCACCATCTGCGCGCTCGGCGACGCGGCGGCGATGCCGGTGCGCGCCATGATCAAGCACTTCCGCCACGAATTCGAGGCGAAGATCAAGAACGCGGAGCGCGTCACCCCATGATTGAGATCGAACTCGACGGACAGAAGGTGGAGATCACCGAAGGCAGCATGATCATGCATGCGGCCGACAAGGCGGGCACCTATATCCCGCACTTCTGTTATCACAAGAAGCTGTCCATCGCGGCCAACTGCCGCATGTGCCTGGTCGACGTGGAGAAGGCGCCCAAGCCGATGCCGGCCTGCGCCACGCCCGTCACCAACGGCATGATCGTGCGCACCAAGAGCGACAAGGCGCTGAAGGCGCAGCAGTCGGTCATGGAGTTCCTGCTGATCAACCACCCGCTGGATTGCCCCATCTGCGACCAGGGCGGCGAATGCCAGTTGCAGGACCTGGCCGTCGGTTACGGCGCCTCTTCCTCGCGGTACGAGGAAGAAAAGCGCGTGGTGCCGGTCAAGGACGTCGGCCCGCTGATCTCCATGCAGGAGATGACCCGCTGCATCCATTGCACCCGCTGCGTGCGCTTCGGCCAGGAAGTGGCCGGCGTGATGGAGCTGGGCATGATCCATCGCGGTGAGCATTCCGAGATCACCACCGTGCTGAACGACACCGTCGATTCCGAAGTGTCCGGCAACATGATCGACCTGTGCCCGGTCGGCGCGCTCACCAGCAAGCCGTTCCGCTACCAGGCCCGCAACTGGGAGCTGTCGCGCCGCAAGTCGGTCAGCCCCCACGACTCGACCGGCTCCAACCTGATCGTCCAGGTCAAGAACAACAAGGTCATGCGCGTGCTGCCGTTCGAGAACGACGCCGTCAACGAATGCTGGCTGGCCGACCGCGACCGCTTCTCGTATGAAGCCCTCAACAGCGACGACCGCCTCACCTC
>DATHWV010000420.1:0-12555 GCA_035460205.1 Ramlibacter sp. | reverse complement strand
GCGGTGCTACAAAAAACGTAGCGTGCGTGGCCCGCATGATGCGGGCAGATGGCAGGGCCAAGCCGTCGGACGGGGCTGTAAGCCACCGCCAGCAGGCTAGGAGGAGTGCCATCAACACAGGGGTTCTCGCTTTAGTCCGCTCGCGAAGCCGTGCTTCGCGAACTGTATTCCGTATCAGTGTTTCAAAGTGCCGGCTTCACGTTGCCTCGGCGGACCATCGACAGCATCTGGCTGGCAATCTGCGCGCTAAGGGACCGTTGGCATCGACCTTCCAGCGTGGCTTGTGGCAGTGCGTGGACTAAACTCCAAGGCAAATCAACCACTTACAGCGTTACGCTAGTGAAACACATTATAGGGGGCATGGCGGCCCCCGCAAGCGCGCAGGTGAAATATGTGACCGTGGGGGAGGATTCGGCCGGCCAGCGCCTGGACAATTTCCTCATCCGCGAGCTCAAGGGCGTGCCCAAGACCCATGTTTACCGGATCATCCGCAGCGGCGAGGTGCGGGTGAACAAGGGCCGGGCCGGCGCCGACACGCGCGTGGAGGCGGGCGATGTGGTGCGCCTGCCGCCGGTCCGGGTTTCGGACCGGATCGCGGAAAAGCTGGAAAAGCCGGCGCCGGCCCGTGAATTCCCGATCCTGCTGGAAGACGAGCACCTGGTCGCCATCGACAAGCCCGCGGGTGTCGCCGTCCATGGTGGCAGCGGGGTCAGCTTCGGGGTGATCGAGCAGATGCGGCAGGCGCGCCCCGGCGCCAGGTTCCTCGAACTGGTGCACCGGTTGGACCGCGAGACCTCGGGCATCCTGCTGGTGGCGAAGAAGCGTTCCGCTCTCAAGCACCTGCAGGAACAGTTTCGCGAACGTGAGACCGGCAAGACCTACCTCGCCCTGGTCGCCGGTGCATGGCCCGCCAACAAGAAGGTGATCGACGTCCCGCTTCACAAGTACCTGCAGGAAGACGGCGAGCGCCGGGTGAAGGTCGTGGCCAAGGACGACCCCGACGGCATGCGCTCCATCACGCTGGTCAAGGTCGCTCGGCGCCTCGAAGGTTTCACCTTGCTGGAAGTGACCATCAAGACCGGCCGCACGCACCAGATCCGCGTGCACCTTGCTTCCCAGGGCCACCCGATCCTGGGTGACGACAAGTACGGGGACTTCGACCTCAACAAGGCACTGCAAAAACAGGGCCTCAAGCGTATGTACCTGCACGCGTGGCGGTTACAGTTCGATCATCCCGCCGGCGGCGAGCGCATCGAGTTGCTCGCCGGGCTGCCGCAGGAATTGAAGAGTTTTGCCGACCATGCCGCCCCCGAGAAACCGCCGGTTTGACCTGATCGCCTTCGACTGGGACGGCACGCTGTTTGATTCGACCAGGATCATCGTCCGCTGCATCCAGCGGGCGGTGGTGGATGTGGGTGGCGTGGAGCCTACCGACAAAGCGGCCTCGTACGTCATCGGCATGGGGTTGATGCAGGCGCTGGCGCATGCAGCACCGGATGTGCCGAAGGAGAAATACGCCGAGCTGGGCGCGCGCTACCGCCACCACTACGTCGCGCACCAGGACGACCTCTCCCTCTTCGAAGGCGTGTTGCCACTGCTGGCCGGGCTGAAGCAACGCCAACACCTGCTTGCGGTCGCTACCGGCAAGTCACGCCGAGGGCTCGACGATGCCCTGCATTCGGTGCAACTGCGCGGCATGTTCGATGGCTCGCGCACCGCCGACGAAACGGCCGGCAAGCCGGACCCGCTGATGCTCCACGAGCTGATGCGTGAGTTCGACGTAGCGCCGGAACGCACCTTGATGGTCGGTGACACGACGCATGACCTGCAAATGGCCGTGAACGCGGGTTGCGCGGCGGTGGGCGTGAGTTACGGGGCGCACGAACATGCCCAGTTCCATTCGCTCAACCCGCTGGCCATTGCCCATTCGGTGCCCGAACTGCAAGCCTGGCTGCTGGAAAACGCCTGATGGCCAACACGGAGATTGCGCTGTGCAATTCCGGCGATCTCGCCGACGGCGGCGAGGCCGTGCCCTTCGACGTGGTGTTCGGCGGCCAGACCTGCCGCGCATTCGCGATCCGCTACGAAGGCGCCGTGCATGCCTACCTCAACCGCTGCGCCCATGTGGCGATGGAAATGGACTGGCAGCCGAACCGTTTCTTCGACGACACGGGGCGATGGTTGCTCTGCAGCACCCATGGCGCGGTCTACCAGCCCGATACCGGTGGATGCGCTGGCGGCCCGTGTCGGGGCGGCCTCGTGAAGATCACCCTCAGCGAGCGCGACGGCGTGGTCCACTGGCATACTGGCTACAACCTCCAACCTGTCGAGTTCTAGAAAAATGAACGAATCGCTGCCGCCTGAGCCGGGTACCCCGGAAACGTCCCGCGCCCCGGTGCGGGCAGACGACGAACGCAAACCGGGCTGGGAGCGGGAGACGTTCGAGAAGTTGATGTTCGCGACGCTCGAGGAGCAACGGGCTACACGCCGCTGGCGCACCTTCAAGAGCATGGCATGGCTCGCATTTTTCGTGTTCCTGCTGTGGGCGCTGATGCACCGGGGCACGCCGAGCACCGACAAGTCGGCGCCACACACCGCGGTGATCGAAATCAAGGGCGAGATCTCCTCGGGCAGCGATGCCAGTGCCGAAACCATCGTGGCCGCCATGCGCGCTGCGTTCGAGGACAGCGGTGCGCAGGCGCTGGTGCTGCTGATCAACTCGCCGGGCGGCAGCCCGGTGCAGGCGGGCATCATCAACGACGAGATCAAGCGGCTGCGCGCCAAGTACAAGAAGCCGATCTATGCGGTGGTCGAGGAGTCTTGCGCTTCGGCCGCGTACTACATCGCCGTCGGCACTGACCGGATCTTCGTGGACAAGGCCAGCATCGTCGGCAGCATCGGCGTGCTGATGGACGGCTTCGGGTTCACCGGCTTGATGGAGAAGCTCGGCGTCGAGCGCCGCCTGATGACCGCGGGCGAGAACAAGGGATTCCTCGACCCGTTCAGCCCGCAGACCGAGAAACACCGCGTCTTCGCGCAGTCCATGCTCGACCAGATCCACAAACAGTTCATCGACGTGGTGAAGGCCGGGCGCGGCAAGCGCCTGAAAGAATCGCCGGAGCTGTTCACCGGCCTCTTCTGGAGCGGCCAGCAAGCCGTCGAGATGGGGCTGGCCGACCAGCTGGGCAACCTGGATTACGTGGCGCGCGAAGTCGTGAAGGCCGAAGACCTGGTGGACTACACCCGCCGCGACAACGTCGCGGAGCGCCTGGCCAAGAAGTTCGGCGCAGCGATCGGCGAGGGCGCAATCCGCGCACTCAAGGCCGTGCCGGCCATTCGCTGACCCTGCCCCGCTAGCGGCCGATCCCGAAGACCGCCGGTGTGTCGTTCGCGACCGGCGTGCCTTCCTGCTTCCATTGCCTGATCGTGTGGCCGCGGGTGACTCCCTGCGGCAGCGTGAGCCCGCTGCCGACCGCCAACCGGGTGGACGGCTGCAAGGTGTTCAGCAGTGCTTCCCAGACGGCGCCGTTGCGGTAAGGCGTTTCAATGAACAGCTGCGACTGCCCGGTTTTCAGTGCGAGCGCTTCCAGTTCGCGAATGCGCAGTGCCCGGGCGGCCGGGTCCTGCGGCAGGTAGCCGACGAAGGCGAAGTTCTGGCCGTTCAGGCCGCTGGCCGCCAGTGCCAACAGCAGCGACACCGGGCCGACCAGCGGCACGACCGGGATTCCCATGTCGTGGGCGGCGCGCACAACAGATGAGCCGGGGTCCGCGATCGCCGGCATGCCGGCCTCGCTCAGCAAACCGATGTCGTGGCCCTCACGGGCAGCGGCCAGCATGGGTTTGGCGTCGAAGCCCGACTCGTGGTCGCCCTTCTTGTGGACATCCCGCGGCAACTCCGTGATCTGCTGCTGCTGCATGGGCACGGCCAGCGGATGCAATTCGCCGACGCGCTTGAGGTAGGCGCGCGCCGACTTGGCGTTCTCGCAGATCCAGTGGGTCAGGCCCGCTGCTGTCGCCAGCGTGCCCGTGGGAATGGCGTCGGTCAACGGCGCCTGGATCGCACAACCGAAGTCCAGCGGCGCCGGCACGAGGTAGAGCTTGCCGCCCGGTTTAGCGGCCATCAGAGGACCTCGATTCCGGCAGCCCTGAGCATGCGGCAGGTGCGAATCAAGGGCAAGCCGACCAGCGCGGTGGGATCGTCGTTGTCGATGGCTTCGAGGAGGGTGATGCCGAGGCCTTCGCTGCGTGCGCTACCGGCGCAGTCGTAGGGCTGTTCGGCCTGCAAGTAGGCTTCGATTTCGCCGTCGGTGAGGTCGCGGAACTGCACCTCAACGGCCGCGAGGTCGACGGCTTCGAACCCGGACGCGGCGCAAACGACCGCCACGGCAGTCTGGAAGACGACGACGCGTCCCCGCATCTGGCGCAACTGGGCCACTGCGTTGGCGTGGTTGCCAGGCTTGCCCAGGGGTTTGCCGTCGAGGTCGGCAACCTGGTCCGAACCGATGACGACTGCGTCGGGGTGCTTTGCGGCTACAGCGTGGGCTTTCGCCAGCGCCAGCCGGCGGGCGAGGCTCTCGGGTTCTTCTCCCGGCGCCGGCGTCTCGTCGACCTCGGGTGCGACGACATCGAACGGCAGCCGCAGGCGCGACAGCAGTTCACGGCGGTAGACCGAAGTCGAACCCAGCAGCAAGGGCCGGTTCTGGCGGGGGGCAAGCGGGTCTGGCATGCCGCCGATTCTCTTACACTGGCCCGATGACCAAGGAGTTTGCCGCGCGACGGCTTGATGTGAAGGGCTTTGCCGAGGAGGGCGGGCCCCTGCACGGGCGGCAAGCATTGGGGGAGTACGAGCGCCTGCTGGCGGAGGCGGGGGGCCGCGGCGCTGACTTGCCGGTGCACTGGTCCGCGCAGGGTGAATTGCGCAACCCCGGCCACGTCAATCCGGAGATCTGGCTGCACCTGCAAGCCGATGCCGTGTTGCCGCTGACCTGCCAGCGCTGCCTTGGCCCGGTGGAAGTGCCGGTCGCGGTGGACCGGTCGTTCCGGTTCGTGGCGGACGAGGACGTGGCCGCCGCGCAGGACGAGGAGGCCGAAGAAGACGTGCTGGCGCTGGACCGGGCGTTCGACCTCCTGGGTCTCGTGGAAGACGAACTCCTGATGGAATTGCCGCTGGCGCCCGTGCACGAGACGTGCCCCGAACCGTTGAAGATGAGCGTGATCGACGAGGAGTTCGAGGCGGCGGCGGGCCAGCGCGAGAACCCGTTTGCCGTGCTGGGAAAGCTCAAATCCGGCAAGACCTGACGGGCCGTACCGGCGGGGTCGGGCAAAACGGCAAATTGGGCTATAATCATGGGCTTCGCGCCCTTTGCCTTAGAGGCACGCGCTTTTCACCAACCCTACAACCGCCTTGGGCGCCCGCGCGCAAGGCCTTGAATCCAGGAGCCCCTCATGGCCGTCCAGCAGAACAAGAAATCGCCGTCCAAGCGCGGCATGCACCGCTCGCACAACGCCCTGGTGACCCCGGGCATCGCCGTGGAACCCACCACCGGCGAAACCCACCTGCGCCACCACATCAGCCCCACGGGCTTCTACCGTGGCCGCAAGGTGCTCAAGACCAAGAACGAAGCCTGACCCGGCTCGTTCCCACCAAGGCCCGGCTGCGTCCCTGCAGCACGGGCCTTTTTATTTCGCCCACCGATTCGCTCTACATTTGAGGCCATGACTACTCTGGCTGTCGATTGCATGGGGGGTGACCATGGTCCGCGCGTCACCCTGGCGGCCTGCCGCTCCTTCCTGGAAAATCATCCCGAAGCCCAGCTCCTGCTCGTCGGCATGCCCGACCCGTTGGCAGCCTTCAGCCACCCTCGCGCCCGCATTGTGGCTGCCTCGGAAGTCGTCCAGATGGACGACTCCGTCGAGGTGGCCCTGCGCCGGAAGAAGGACTCTTCGATGCGCGTGGCGATCCAGCAGGTCAAGGACGGCAGTGCCCAGGTGGCGGTGTCGGCCGGCAATACCGGTGCGTTGATGGCGCTTGCGCGCTACCTGCTCAAGACCGTGGACGGGATCGACCGGCCGGCGATCGCATCACCTTTGCCCAATGCCAAGGGTGGCGCCACCACCGTGCTGGACCTGGGCGCCAATGTGGATTGCACCGAACAGCACCTGCTGCAGTTCGCCGTCATGGGCTCGGCCCTGGTTTCGGCGCTCACCCATGTGGATGCGCCCTCCGTAGGCCTTTTGAACATTGGCGAAGAGGTCATCAAAGGCAACGAAGTCATCAAAAAAGCCGGCGAATTGCTGCGATCTGCCGCCAATTCAGGCGATTTGAATTTTTACGGCAATGTCGAAGGCAACGACATTTTCAAGGGCACGACCGATATCGTGGTCTGCGACGGGTTTGTCGGTAACGTCGCCTTGAAGACCAGCGAAGGCTTGGCTTCAATGATCGGCGGCTTCTTGCGGGAAGAGTTCTCGCGCAATCCATTAACAAAACTGGCGGCAATTTGCGCTTATCCGATCCTATCTGCCTTTAAAAGGCGGGTGGATTACCGTCGCTACAACGGCGCTGCCTTGTTGGGCCTGCGCGGCCTGGTGTTCAAGAGCCATGGGTCGGCCGACGAGCTGGCCTTCGAGCAGGCCCTGAACCGGGCGTATGATGCGGCCCGAAACAACTTGCTCCAGCGGGTCCAGGCCCGCATCGAGCACGCCAGGCCCTTCCTCGTGCGAAGCGAGGCCGAGGCCCAGCCGGCGGAAGCCGTCGCAACCTGAGCTATCGATGACCAGATATTCCCGCATCACCGGCACCGGCAGCTTCCTGCCGCCGCGCCGCGTGACCAACGCCGACCTTGCCGCCGAACTCGGCGCCAAGGGCGTCGAGACTTCCGACGACTGGATCGTGGAGCGCACCGGCATCCGGGCGCGCCACTTTGCGGCCGCGGACCAGGCCACGAGCGACCTTGGCGCGCAGGCCGCCCGCCATGCGCTGGAGTCCGCCGGCGTCGCTGCATCCGAGATCGATCTGATCATCGTCGCGACATCCACGCCCGACATGATCTTCCCGTCGGCTGCATGCATCCTGCAAAACAAGCTCGGCATCGCCGGCTGCGCGGCTTTCGACGTGCAAGCCGTGTGCAGCGGCTTCGTTTATGCGTTGACAGTGGCCGATTCGATGATCAAGACCGGCGCGGCCAGCAAGGCGCTGGTGATCGGGGCGGAGGTGTTCTCGCGCATCCTCGATTTCAACGACCGCACCACCTGCGTGTTGTTCGGCGATGGCGCCGGCGCCGTGGTGCTGGAAGCGTCCGACACACCGGGCATCCTGGCGAGCGACCTGCATGCCGACGGCAAGCACGTCGGCATCCTGTGCGTTCCCGGCACCGTGTCCGGCGGGCAGGTGCTCGGCGACCCGGTCCTCAAAATGGACGGCCAGGCCGTTTTCAAGCTGGCAGTGGGCGTGCTCGAAGATGCGGCCCGCGCCACACTGGCCAAGGCCGGGCGGACCGCGGACGACATCGACTGGCTCATCCCCCACCAGGCCAACATCCGCATCATGCAAGGCACCGCCAAGAAGCTGAAGCTGCCGATGGACAAGCTGGTGGTCACGGTGGACCAGCACGGCAATACGTCCGCCGCCTCGATTCCGCTGGCGCTGGACGCCGCCGTTCGCGGCGGCAAGATCAAGAAGGGTGACACGCTGATGCTGGAAGGCGTTGGCGGCGGCTTCACCTGGGGCGCCGTCCTGCTGGACTTCTAGGCGCGCCGCGCCTGCGCAGACACCCGTCAAACCAATTTGCTGGACACGAACATGAAACCGTTCGCACTCGTCTTCCCCGGACAGGGTTCGCAATCCGTGGGCATGCTCGATGCCTGGGGCGACCACCCCGCCGTACGCGATGCCGTGCAGGAAGCCTCCGATGCGCTGGGCGAAGACCTGGGCCGCCTCATCAAGGAAGGGCCGAAGGAGGCACTGGCCTTGACCACCAACACGCAGCCCGTGATGCTGGTCGCGGGCGTCGCTGCCTACCGGGCGTGGCTTGCGGAAGGGGGCGCAACGCCTTCGGTCGTCGCCGGCCACTCGCTCGGCGAGTATTCCGCACTGGTTGCGTCCGGCGTGCTCACGCTCGCCCAGGCTGCGCCGTTGGTGCGCTTCCGCGCGCAGGCCATGCAGGATGCGGTGCCGGTCGGCACCGGCGCCATGGCGGCGATCCTTGGCATGGATGCACAAAAGGTCATCGAAGGCTGTGCCGAGGCCGTTCGCAGCTTCGGGGCCAATACATCCGAAGTGGTCGAGGCGGTGAACTTCAATGACCCGTCGCAGACCGTGATCGCCGGCAGCAAGGCTGCGGTGGAAAAGGCCTGTGAGGTCCTGAAAGCCAACGGCGCCAAGCGCGCGCTGCCGCTGCCGGTCTCGGCGCCGTTCCATTCCAGCCTGATGAAGCCCGCGGCCGAGAAGCTGAAGGACAAGCTGGCGGCTACCACCCTGGCCGCGCCGCAAATTCCGGTCATCAACAACATTGAGGTCAAGGTGGAAAGTGATCCTGATCGCATCCGCGCCGCGCTCTACGAGCAGGCTTTCGGCCCGGTGCGCTGGGTAGAGTGCGTGCAGGCGATCAAGGCCCGCGGCATCACGACGATCGTGGAAAGCGGCCCCGGCAAGGTGCTCGCCGGCCTGTGCAAGCGAATTGACCCCGAGCTCACCGGCGCCGCCATGTTCGACCCGGCGACGCTCTCCGAAGTGAAAGGGCTCCTGGCATGAACACCAAATTCGAAGGACAGGTTGCGCTGGTGACAGGCGCATCGCGCGGCATAGGTGCCGCCATCGCGTTGGAACTGGCCCAGAAGGGCCTGAAGGTCATTGGCACGGCGACCACCACGGACGGCGCCGGCCGGATCACGCAGGCGCTCGCCGCCCATCCGGGTTGCAAGGGCGCGGCGCTGGATGTGAACGATGCCGCTGCCGCCGAAGCGCTGATCGATGCGATCACCAAGGAGCATGGCGGCCTGCAGGTGCTGGTCAACAATGCCGGCATCACCCGTGACATGCTGGCCATGCGCCTGAAGGACGACGACTGGGACGCGGTGCTGGATACCAACCTCAAGGCCGTCTTCCGCATGAGCAGGGCCGTGATGCGCACCATGATGAAACAGCGCTATGGGCGCATCGTCAACATCACTTCAGTGGTGGGCGCCTCCGGCAATCCCGGCCAGGCCAATTACGCCGCCGCCAAGGCCGGTGTCGCCGGGATGACTCGCGCGCTGGCGCGCGAACTGGGCAGTCGCGGCATCACGGTGAACTGCGTGGCACCCGGATTCATCGAGACCGACATGACGGCGGCGCTGCCCGAAGAGCAGCAGAAAGCCCTGCTGGGCCAGATTCCGCTGGGACACCTGGGCAAGCCGGCGGACATCGCGCATGCGGTGGCATTCCTGGCTTCCCCGCAGGCAAATTACGTGACGGGGCAGGAGCTGCACGTCAACGGCGGCATGTACATGTCCTGAGCCAGAGTCGAGCCGGTTTATCCGCCCGGCGGCCGCCTACAGGGGAAGTAACCCGCTGGCGGCTAAAATCGCGGATTCATTTACAACCCTTTGAGGGAACCATGAGCGATATCGAAGCACGTGTCAAAAAAATCATCGCCGAGCAACTCGGCGTGGAAGAGTCCCAGGTCACCAGTGAAAAAGCCTTCGTGGCCGACCTCGGCGCCGACTCGCTCGACACGGTGGAACTGGTGATGGCGCTCGAAGACGAGTTCGGCATCGAGATCCCGGACGAGGATGCCGAGAAGATCACGACGGTGCAAAACGCCATCGACTACGCGAATTCCCACCAGAAGGCCTGATAGCGCATGAGTCGACGCCGCGTTGTTGTTACCGGCTTGGGTTGCGTGAGCCCCGTGGGCAACACGGTGGACGAATCCTGGGCCAACCTGGTGGCCGGCAAGTCCGGCATTGACCTCATCACGCAATTCGACGCGGCCAATTTCGCGTGCAAGTTCGCGGGCGAGGCCAAGGGCTTCAACATCGGGGACTACATCCCCGAGAAGGAAGCACGCCACATGGACCGGTTCATTCACCTGGGCCTGGCCGCGGCCTGCCAGGCGGTGGCCGACAGCGGATTGCCCACGGGCGACGCGCTCGGTGACGAACTCGCCACTCGCATCGGCTGCAACATCGGTTCGGGCATCGGCGGGCTGCCGATGATCGAGGACATGCACGCCGAGCTGGTCAATCGCGGTCCGCGCCGCATCTCCCCGTTCTTCGTTCCCGCGTCGATCATCAACATGATCTCCGGCCACGTGTCCATCAAGTACGGCTTCAAGGGCCCGAACATCGCGGTCGTGACGGCCTGCACCACCGGGCTGCACGCCATCGGGCTGTCGGCGCGCATGATCGAGAGCGGCGACGCCGACGTGATGATCGCTGGCGGCGCCGAATCCTGCGTGTCGCCGCTGGGCATTGGCGGATTCGCGGCGGCACGCGCGCTGTCCACCCGCAATGACGATCCCAAGACGGCCTCCCGGCCCTGGGACAAGGACCGCGACGGCTTCGTGCTGGGCGAGGGCGGTGGCGTCATGGTGCTCGAGGAATACGAACACGCCAGGGCGCGCGGCGCGAAGATCTATGCGGAAGTGTCGGGGTTCGGCATGAGCGCCGACGCGTACCACATGACCGCGCCCGACGTTGACGGGCCGCGCCGCTCCATGGTCAACGCGCTGCGCAACGCAGGCGTCAACGCCGACGAGGTGCAGTACCTCAACGCGCATGGCACCTCCACGCCGCTGGGCGACCTGAATGAAACCAACGCCATCAAGGCGGCGCTGGGCGATGCGGCCAAGAAGGTCGTCGTCAATTCGACGAAGTCGATGACGGGCCACCTGCTGGGCGGCGCCGGCGGCATCGAATCGGTGTTCACGGTGCTGGCCATCCACCACCAGAAGAGCCCGCCGACCATCAACATCTTCAACCAGGACCCTGAGTGCGACCTGGATTACTGCGCCAACACGGCGCGCGACATGAAGATCGACGTGGCCGTGAAGAACAATTTCGGCTTCGGCGGCACCAACGGAACCCTTGTTTTCAAGCGGCTTCAATAGGCCGCTCCGAGTGACGCAGGCCCTTTTCCCCTCCCGCTTCCCATGCACAGCGCCCCATCGGTAAGTTACCCGGTGGGGCGTTCGCGTTTGGCGGCGGCGCTCCTGGGCGCCGCCTGGCTTGCCGGCGCCGCCTCCACCGTGCTCTGGTGCCTCCAGCCGGGGACCAGCGGCTGGCGGCTGCTGGCCGCCGCGGCTGCCTTGGCACTGGCCGGCGGCGCGGCCGCGTGGCACTGGTGGTCTTCGCCCGTCGGCACCCTGGCCTGGGACGGGGAAGCCTGGACCTGGGCCGCAGGCGCCGGCCAGGAGGCCGGTGAACTCGACGTTGCGCTCGACCTGCAACGTTGCCTCCTGCTGCACTGGCGCTCCGGTGCTGCAGCGCGCTGGTTTTGGGTCGAGCGGTCGCACAGCGTGCAGCGCTGGGGCGATTTGCGCCGTGCGGTATATTCCCGCGCCAGAGCGCAAGTGCTGCGGCAAGCCGAACCGCCTGCGGCGAAGACATGACCAAACCGCCCCTCGCTGCCGCCCCCACGTCCGCCGACACCGACCTGATGCTGGTCGAACGCACGGTGGCCGGCGACCAGAAGGCGTACGAGCTGCTGGTGATCAAGTACCAGCGCCGCATCGAGCGGCTGATCGGCCGGATGGTGCGAGATACGGACCTGGTCCAGGACATTGCCCAGGAAACCTTCATCCGGGCCTACCGGGCGCTGGCCCAGTTCCGCGGGGAAGCACAGTTCTACACCTGGCTGTACCGCATCGCGGTCAATACCGCCAAGAAGGCCCTCGTGGACCTCAAGCGGGATCCCACGGTGTCCGAAAGCGCTTTGCGGGGTGGTGACGACGATGATGAAACTTCCGGGGTGGAGAACGAACTAACCACCGCGGAAACCCCGGAAACGGTGCTGGCTGCCAAGGAAATAGCAGCCACCGTCAACTCGGCCATGGAAGCGTTGCCCGAGGAACTGCGGCAGGCGGTGACCCTGCGCGAGATCGAGGGCCTGAGCTACGAAGAGATAGCCGAGGTGATGAATTGCCCGATAGGCACTGTGCGGTCCCGGATTTTCCGGGCGCGCGAGGCCATTTCGGCGAAAGTGAAGCCCATGCTGGAAAACCAGTCGGGCAAGCGCTGGTGAAGCAGATGAGGGCGGGTTTTTGGGGCGAGGTTTGGTGATGGACAAGATACAGACACAAGAAATCATTTCAGCGCTGGCCGACGGCCAGCTGCAAGGCGACGAGTTCGCCCACGGTGTCGCGCTCGCCGCCGGCGATGCGGCCGCCCGCGAAGCCTGGCATACCTATCACCTGATCGGCGATGTGCTGCGCTCGGGCGAGCACTGCGCGGGCACGATGCCCACCGCATACATGAGCCGCCTGCAGCTGCGCCTGCAGCAGGAACACAGGACGCCCACAGCGCCCGATGTCGCGCCTGCCGTCCTTGCTGTCGATACGACGCGGGTGGAGGCCG
>DATHWV010000419.1:0-2700 GCA_035460205.1 Ramlibacter sp. | reverse complement strand
ATCCAGGTGCAGGCGCCGGGCCGGGCCAACCAGGAGAAGCCGGCGGACATCAGCGGCGGCAGCGCCGCGACGGTCAACTTCACCTACGGGCCGTAGGGCAACAAGATGAACGCGCCGGCCCGGATTTCGAAACGTGTTGCCTCAGGGGCGGTGTTTCCCACCGTCCTGATGGGCGCGCTGCTCGGGTTCGGCGCCTTCTTCGACCACCTGGCGCGCCAGGACAAGGTGGCCCAGGACTATTACGCAGAGGCGATGTGCCCCAGGACAGATAAAAATGGCCTGGGGCAGCCATCCGCAAGCTGCGAACGACTGGCCCAGGCCAGGGTCAGGCCGTGATCCGGATCAGAACACGCCCAGCAGCATGAGCAGCAGGACGACTGTGAGCGGAACACCGAGTAGCCAGGCAATAACAGGCATTTGAAATCTCCCAGGTAGTTGATGCCTGAAAGATACGGGGTGGCGTTCGCCGCGCCTGAACGACACCGGCCCCAAACCCGGTAGGCACCTGCCTACAGTTTCAGCAGCTGAGCCAGCCCGACCTAGATCGCAACCAGCTGGCGCACGCCTTGCGCTTCCATGTCCTTGCCGAGGCCCCGCGCGATGAACTCACCACGCTCCATCACCAGGTAGTCGTCGGCCAGTTCCTGCGCGAAGTCGTAGTACTGCTCCACCAGCAGGATCGCCATGTCGCCCCGGTCGGCCAGCATGCGGATCACGCGGCCGATGTCCTTGATGATGCTGGGCTGGATGCCTTCGGTGGGTTCGTCCAGGATCAGCAGCTTGGGCTTGGCGGCCAGTGCGCGCGCGATCGCGAGTTGCTGCTGCTGCCCGCCCGACAGGTCACCACCGCGCCGCCCCAGCATCTGCTTGAGCACCGGGAACAGCTCGAACAGCTCCGCGGGAATCGGCGTGCGCGCACTCTTGTAGGCCAGGCCCATGCGCAGGTTTTCTTCCACCGTCAGCCGCGCGAAGATTTCGCGACCCTGCGGCACGAAGCCGATCCCGGCGCGCGCCCGCTGGTAAGGCGTGGCGTTGTGGATGGCCTTGCCGTCGAACTCGATGCTGCCGGTCTTGATCGGCACCAGGCCCATGAGCGACTTGAGCAGCGTCGTCTTGCCGACGCCGTTTCGCCCGAGCAGCACGGTGACCTTGCCCATCGTGGCCTGCAGGCTCACATCCCGCAGGATGTGCGAGCCGCCGTAGTACTGGTTGACGTTCTTGACACTCAACATGTTCAGCGGCCCAGGTAAACCTCGATCACGCGCTCGTCGTTCTGCACCTGCTCGAGCGGGCCTTGCGCCAGCACCGAGCCTTCGTGCAGCACCGTGACGATCTCCGAGATGCTCTTGATGAAACTCATGTCGTGCTCCACCACCATCAGCGAATGCTGGCCCTTGAGCTTGAGGAACAGTTCCGCGGTGCGCACCGTCTCCTCATCGGTCATGCCCGCGACCGGTTCGTCCAGCAGCAGCAGCTTCGGGTCCTGCGTCAGCAGCATGCCGATCTCCAGCCACTGCTTCTGCCCGTGGCTCAGGTTACCGGCCATGCGGGTGACGCTGTCGGCGAGATGAATCGTGTGCAGCACTTCGGCCAGCCTGTCGCTCTGGCCGGAGTCGAGCCGGAAGAACATCGAGGAGCGCACGCCCTTGCCGGTCTTGAGCGCGAGTTCCAGGTTCTCGAACACGGTCAGTTGCTCGAACACAGTGGGCTTCTGGAACTTGCGGCCGATGCCCATCTGGGCGATCTCGGGTTCCTTGTAGCGCAGCAGGTCGATGGTGCTGCCGAAGAACACCGTGCCTTCGTCGGGCCGGGTCTTGCCGGTGATGATGTCCATCATCGTGGTCTTGCCCGCGCCATTGGGCCCGATGATGCAGCGCAGTTCGCCCGGCGCAATGTCCAGCGAGAGCTTGTTGATTGCCTTGAAGCCGTCGAAGCTCACGCTCACGTCTTCCAGGTAGAGGATGCGGCCGTGCGTGACGTCGACCTCGTGGTCCGTGACCAGCCGCGAGAAGCCTGCCGTGCGGCCACCCGACTCGGTCTTGCCGGCGGGCTCGCGCACCCGGTAGGACTCCGCGCGCTTCGCGCCTTCTTCGAGCAGGTCGGGCGTCATTTCTCGCCCCTCTTGAATCGCTTGACCAAACCGACAATTCCATTCGGCAGGAACAACGTAACGGCGATAAAGAGCGCGCCCAGGAAGTACAGCCAGTATTCCGGTGCCGTCACGGTGAGCCAGCTCTTGGCACCGCTCACCAGGAACGCGCCGACGATGGGGCCGATGAGCGTGCCGCGCCCGCCGACGGCCGCCCAGATGGCGATCTCGATCGAGTTGGCCGGGCTCATCTCGCTTGGGTTGATGATGCCGACCTGGGGCACGTACAGCGCGCCGGCCACGCCGCACATGATGGCGGAGATCGTCCAGATGGTGAGCTTGTAGCCGACCGGGTTGTAGCCGGAGAACATCACGCGCGACTCGGCATCGCGGATCGCCTGCAGCACGCGGCCGAATTTGCTGGCCACCAGCCAGCGCCCGAACAGGAAGAAAGCGAGCAGCACCACCCCGGTCATCACGAACAGGGTCATGCGCATCGACGGCGTGGCGATGGGCACGCCCAGGATGCGCTTGAAATCGGTGAAGCCATTGTTGCCGCCAAAGCCCGTTTCGTTGCGGAAGAACAGCAGCATCGCCGCGAAGGTCATGGC
>DATHWV010000418.1:0-9901 GCA_035460205.1 Ramlibacter sp. | reverse complement strand
ACGGTTGCAGGGTCGGTCGTGATCTCGAAGTCCAGGTCCTTGTCCGCGATCAGCGGTGACAGCTCCAGCGCGACCGAGCGCACCACCTGCGCCAGGTCGTTGAGCGACTCATCAGGCTGCTGGCGCAGCTGCTCGACCTTGGCCAGCGACAGCATCTGGTTGGCCAGCACGGTGGCGCGCTCCACGGTGTCGTTGATCTCGGTGAGCGCCTGGCGCGGTTCCACGTCGCCGCGCAACGCCGACTGGACCTGCGTCTTCAGCACGGCCAGCGGGGTGCGCAACTGGTGCGAGGTGTCGCGCACGAACCGCTTCTGGTTGTCCAGCAGGTGCGCCAGCCGCGTCATCACATCGTTGGTCGCGTCCACCAGCGGCAGCAGCTCGCGCGGCGCGTCGGGCGCGGCGATCGGCGTCAGGTCGCCTTCGGGCCGCTGCTGCATCTCGGCGCTCAGCCGGCGCACCGGCCGCGTTGCCCGCTGCACCACCACCACGGCCACCAGTGCAATCACCGCCACCAGCACGGCCTGCCGCCACAAGGTGTCGATGAGGATCTTGCGGGTCAGGGTTCGCCGCAACTCCAGCGTCTCCGCCACCTGGATCACCGCCATGCCGCGGCCCTCCTGGCTGGCAACCGGCTGCAGCAGCACCGCCACGCGGACGGCCTCGCCGCGAAATGAGTCGTCGTAGAAATCGACCAGCGCCGCGTAAGTGCTGTGCGTGGGGAGCGAGCCGCGCCAGAACGGCAGCTCGGCGAAACCCGACACCGTGCGCCCTTCGGGTGTCGACACGCGGTAGAACATGCGGCTCTGGTTGTCCGCCTCGAACGCCTCCAGTGCGGCGTAGGGGACGGTGACGCGCAGCTCGGCCTTCTCGTCGAAGCCCTTCACATCCAGCAACTCGCCGATCGACTTGGCCGACGCGAGCAGCGTCCGGTCATAGGCCGTGTTCACCGCCTGCAGGGTCTGGCTGTACAGGCTGATGGCATTGACCAGCACAAAAAGGCCGACCGGCAGCAGGATGCCCAGCAGGAGGTTGCGCCGCAGCGACCGGGGCCGGCGCGGGGAGTTCATCCCTGTGCCTTGAGCAGGTAGCCCAGCCCGCGCAAGGTCATCAGCGCCGTGCCGGTGCCGGCGAGTTTCTTGCGCAGGCGGTAAACCACCACTTCCACGGCTTCGTACTGCACGTCGCCTTCGCCGGGGAAAACCAGTTCGAACAGCCGCTCCTTGCTGACCGCGTGGCCCGGCTTGACCATCAGGGCCTGCAGCAAGGCGAGCTCGCGTGGGGTGAGTTCCAGCACTTCGTTCCCGTGGTAGATCGCGCCGCTGTCGCGGTCCAGCCGCAACTCGCCCAGCGACGCAGCCGGCGGTTCACCGGAAACCGGGCGGCGCCGGTGCAAAGCGCGCAGGCGGGCTTCCAGCTCGTCGAGGTCGAAGGGCTTGGGCAGGTAGTCGTCGGCGCCCGTGTTCAGGCCGATCACGCGGTCGCCGACCGTGCCCCGCGCGGTCAGTATCAGGACCGGTGTCGTCAATCCGGAGCGGCGCGCGGCGTCCAGCACTTCCAGCCCGTCCATGCCCGGCAGCGTCAGGTCCAGCAGGATCACGTCGGGTGAACTGGTGCGCCAGCGCTCGAGGGCCAGCCGGCCGTCACCGCAGGCGGTGACTTCGATCCCCCTGCGGCTCAGCGAGCGTTGCAGGGTGACCTGCATGGAAGGGTCGTCCTCGACGAGCAGGAGTTTCATTGCCAGCCGAGGTTAGCCCACGCCGGGCCCCGCGCGCCCTTCAGTAGTTTCCCCAATGCGGGGGACAGCCGAATGACAGGCAAGCGGCGCATGATGGCGGGGTTTGATTCAACAAGGAGACGAACAATGCGTCGCGATACTTTCATCAAGACCCTGGCAGCGCTCGCAGCAGCCGGCGCCTTGCCCCTGTCGGCCCGGGCGGCCGCCAACGTCAAGATGATGATTCCCGCCAACCCCGGTGGTGGCTGGGACACGACCGGCCGCGCCCTGGGCAAGGCCCTGCAGGATGCCAAGGTGGCTGACAGCGTGAGCTACGACAACAAGGGCGGCGCGGCAGGCGCACTGGGCCTGGCGCAGTTCGTCAATGGCAGCAAGGGCGATCCCAACGCGATGATGGTGATGGGCGCCGTGATGCTGGGCGGCATCATTACCGGCAAGCCGCCGGTCGACCTCAAGACGGCCACGCCGATCGCGCGCCTGACCAGCGAGTACAACGTGTTCGTGCTGCCCGCCAGCTCGCCGCTCAAGACCATGGCCGACGTCGTCGCGCAGCTCAAGAAGGATCCGGGCAGCGTGAAGTGGGGTGGCGGCTCGCGTGGCTCCACCGAGCACATCGCCGCCGCGATGATCGCGCGCGAAGTCGGCGTTGACCCGTCGAAGATCAATTACGTCGCGTTCCGTGGGGGCGGCGAAGCCACGGCGGCCATCCTGGGTGGCAACGTCACGGTGGGCGGCAGCGGCTACAGCGAGTTCGCCGAGTACATCAACACCGGCAAGATGAGGGCCATCGGCGTGACTTCGGGCACGCGCCTGAAGGGCATCAACGTGCCGACGCTCAAGGAGCAGGGCATCAACGTCGAGATCGGCAACTGGCGCGGCGTTTATGGCGCCCCCGGCATCACGGCCGACCAGCGCAAGGCCCTGACCGACCTGGTCCTGGCCGCGCTCAAGACCAAGAGCTGGGCCGAAGCCCTGGAGAAGAACAACTGGACCCCGGCCGTGCTGTCGGGCCCGGCGTTCGAAAAGTTTGTGGATGACGACTTTGCCAGCCTGCGGGCGACCATGGTCAAATCCGGCATGGTCTGACCCAGACCGCGTAGTTCCAGCGGCGCCCGGCTTTCACCGGGCGCTTTTTTTGTGTGTTGCCGAGGCAGGACATGACTCAAACAACTCAGAAGACACTACAGACGGCAGTGGGCGCGGGCGTGCTCCTGCTGGGGCTGGCGCTGGCCGCCGGCGCGGTGGCCATTCCCTCGGCCGCGGGCTATGGCGGCGTGGGGCCGAACTTCCTGCCCTGGCTGGTGGCCGTGTCGCTCGTCGTGTGTGGCGCGATGATCGTGCGCGAGGCGCTCACCGGCGGGTTTCGTGCGATGGACGAACCGTCGGGTGCGCCGCAACCGTACTGGGCGGCGCTGGCGTGGATCTCCGCCGGGCTGCTGGCCAACGCCGCGCTCATCACCACCATCGGTTTCATCCTGAGTTGCACGCTGTGCTACATGCTGGCGGTGCAGGGGCTCAAGCGTGCGAGCGGCCAGCAGGCCGCGACCGGGCGTGGCCTGGCCATTGACCTGTTCACCGGGGTCGCCATCTCGGCGCCGGTGTACTGGACGTTCACCAAATTCCTGGCCATCAACCTGCCGGGCCTGACTTCCAGCGGGTGGCTCTGATCATGGACATCCTCAACGCACTGCTCCAGGGTTTCGCCACCGCCATCACGCCGGCCAACCTGATGTGGGCCTTCGTCGGCTGCCTGCTCGGCACCGCCGTGGGCGTGCTGCCTGGCATCGGGCCCGCCGTCGCCGTCGCCATGCTGCTGCCGATCACGGCCAAGGTCGAGATCACGGCCTCGATGATCTTCTTCGCCGGCATCTATTACGGCGCGATGTATGGCGGCTCCACCACCTCCATCCTGCTGAACACGCCGGGAGAGACAGCGTCCATGGTCACGGCCATGGAAGGCAACAAGATGGCCAAGAACGGCCGCGCCGGCGCCGCGCTCGCCACTGCGGCGATAGGCTCGTTCGTCGCCGGCACCATTGCCACCGTGATCGTCACGCTGTTCGCGCCGGTGGTGGCCGACTTTGCCGTCAAGCTCGGCCCGCCCGAGTACTTCATGCTGATGGTGCTGGCCTTCACCACGGTGAGTGCGGTGCTGGGCAAGAGCGCGCTGCGCGGCATGACGGCGTTGCTGGTCGGGCTGGCGGTCGGTTGCATTGGCCTGGACCAGATCTCGGGCCAGCCGCGCTACACGATGGGCGTTCCCGAACTGCTGGACGGCGTCGAGATCGTGCTGGTGGCCGTGGGCCTGTTCGCGGTCGCCGAAGTGCTGTACGCCGGTATGTATGAAGGCCGCGTGGTCGAAGGCCAGAACGCTTTCAGCAAGGTCTACATGACGAAGGCCGAATGGCGGCGTTCGATTCCCGCATGGCTGCGCGGCACCGCGATCGGCACGCCATTTGGCTGCATCCCCGCGGGGGGCACCGAGATCCCGACCTTCCTGAGCTATGCGACCGAGAAGAAGCTCGCCAAGGGCAAGGACCGCGAGGAGTTCGGCACCACGGGCGCCATCGAAGGGGTCGCAGGTCCGGAAGCAGCGAACAACGCTACCGTCACCGCCGCGCTCATCCCGCTGCTGACGCTGGGCATTCCCACCTCCAACACCACCGCGATCCTGCTCGGCGCGTTCCAGAACTACGGCATCCAGCCCGGCCCGCAACTGTTCACCACTTCGGCCGCGCTGGTCTGGGCGCTGATCGCGTCGCTGTATATCGGCAACGTCATGCTGTTGATACTCAACCTGCCTCTGGTCAAGCTGTGGGTGCAATTGCTGAAGATTCCCAAGCCGCAGCTGTATGCGGGCATCCTGATCTTCGCGACCGTCGGCGCCTACGGCATGCGGCAAAGCGCGTTCGACCTGGTGCTGCTGTACGGCATCGGCCTGCTCGGTGTGCTGATGCGCCGCTTCGACTTCCCGACCGCACCCGTCGTGGTCGGCATGATCCTGGGCCCGTTGGCCGAAGCCCAGATGCGCAATGCGGTGTCGATCGGGGAGGGCAGCTTCATGGTCTTCCTGCAGCGGCCGATGTCGCTGAGCCTGCTGATCCTGGTGCTCGCCGTCCTCATCCTGCCGCGCGTGGCCCGCGCCCGGGCGCGCAAACGTGAAGCGGCGGGCGGCTAGTTGTCATTGCGGACTTGATCCGCAATCCATCTCGGCGCTTTCAGCCTCTTCGTTCGGAGACCTCGCGGCAAGGCTGCGCACCGGTAGGCTGCGCCGCGCGGTCCAGCCATTCGGCGCCAAAGCGCCGAAACGTTTGCGGTGAACGGATTTGCGGCCTTGGGACTTGGCGTGGTTCGTCCTCGCGCTCCGGAGAGGTCCACGCGCCTCGCGCGTGCGGCCGCAAACCGATCACCTCCAACTTGACTGGCCCTGATTGCGCGGCGCAGCCTACCGGCACGCAGCCTTGCGGCCGGCAGCCGGGCGTGCCTTCATGGATGCCGGACCAAGTCCGGCATGACAACACAGGCATTCAACGACGGTGCCGCGAAGCCGCGTGCGGGCGGGCTGTGACGCGCAATCAGGGCTGATCGAGGCGCAGGTGGGCGGGCTTGCGGCCGCGCGCGCGATCAGCGCGCGGACTATTCCGGAGCGTGAGGTGTGACCACGGGGAGTCCCAAGGCCGCAAATCCGCTCACCGGAGACGGTTTCGCGCCTTGCCAAAGGCGCGAAGCGATCGGACCGCGCGGCACAGCCCGCCCGTGCGCGGCTTCGCTACCACCCAAGGAGGCGCGAACGATGGATGCCGGACCAAGTCCGGCATGACAAGCGTCAGACCATGCCGGACAGGTACATGATCGCGCGCAGGCTGGAAAATTCGTATTCCACGAAATCCTCGAACTCCTTGCCCGTCATGACGGCCGGGGTCCAGCCGTTCTTCGTGAGCGCTTCGGTCCAGGCTTTTGTCTTCGTCGCGGCCACGACGCCAGCTGTCAGTGCCTCACGATCGCCCGCGCTGATGCCAGGCGCCGCGTAGACACCGCGCCAGTTGCCCAGGATCACGTCGTAGCCTTGTTCCTTCATCGTCGGGATGGCGATGCCGGGCAGGCGCTTTTGCGAGGTCACCGCGATGGGCCGCATCTTGCCGGACGCAATGTGCTCTGCGAATTCGCTGTAGCCGCTGCCCCCCACGGTGACGTTGCCGCCCAGGATCGCGGCCACGGCCTCACCGCCGCCACGGAAGGCGACGTAGTTCACCTTCTTCGGGTCCACGCCCACATTGCGCGCCAGCATGCACGCCGCAATGTGCTCGGTGGAGCCGCGCGAGCCACCACCCCACTTCACGCTGGCGGGGTCCTTCTTCAGTTGCGCGACCACGTCCTTCATCGTCTTGAGCGGCGAATCGGCGGGCACGACGAAGACGTTGTACTCGCTGGTCAGGCGCGCGACGGGTGTGGCCTGGCTCAGTTGCACCGGCGGCTTGCCGGTGATGATGCCGCCCAGCATCACCGCCCCCATCATGATGATGGCGTTGGGATCGTTCTTGCTGGCGTTGACGAATTGCGCCAGGCCGATGATGCCGGCGGCGCCGCCCTTGTTGTCGTACTGCACCGAGTCGGCGCTCCTGGCTTCGACCAGGGCCCGGCCGAGTGCCCGGCCCGTGGTGTCCCAGCCGCCGCCAGGGTTGGCCGGGATCATCATCTTGAGCGTGGGTGCGGCATTCGCCGCGAACGGCAGGCTGCCGGTGGCGGCAAGCGCCACGATGGATTTGAGGAATGTGTCTCTGCGCACGGTCGTCTCCTGGGGTGATGCATGGCATGTTCGCCATGCGACCTGTCGATCCGCTGTCGTTCCTTACACCTCCCCTAGTGACAAACCCGGATTCGGGGGCAGCGCCTGCGGGTAGCATTGGCCGATGCCAGCCCCCACCACCACGCAGACGTTGCCGCTCGACGCGCAAGGCATCCTCGAACTGGCGGCGCGCTCCATGTTCCAGATGTTTTCCAGCATCAGCCAGGGCATGTTCCTGGTTGACCGCACGGGACGCATCGTCTGGGTGAACGAAGGCTACAAGCGCTTCCTGCCGGCGCTGGGGTTCTCATCGGTTGACCAGTTCGTGGGTCACATGGTCGAGGACGTGGTGCCCAACACGCAGATGCGCCGCGTGCTCGAGACCGGGCAGGCGATCCTGATCGACCTGCTCACCAACCGCGCGGGCACGTTCGTGGTGAGCCGGTTGCCGCTGCGCGACGAGCACAGCGGTGAGTTGATCGGCGCGATGGGGATCGTGCTGTTCGACCATCCGGAGACGACGCTCCAACCGCTCATCAGCAAGTTCGCCCACTTGCAACGCGACCTTGACGATGCACGGCGCGAACTCGCCAGCCAGCGGCGCACCAAGTACACGCTGGCCAGCTTCGTCGGCGGCAGCGCTGCTGCGGTGGAGGTCAAGCGGCAGGCGCGGCGCGCCGCGCTCTCGTCCAGCCCGGTGTTGCTGCTGGGTGAGACCGGCACCGGCAAGGAACTGCTGGCGCATGCGATCCATGCGGCTTCGGCGCGCGCGGCCGGCCCGCTGGTCAGCATCAACATCGCGGCGGTGCCCGACACGCTGCTGGAAGCCGAGTTCTTCGGCGTGGCCCCGGGCGCGTTCACCGGCGCCGACCGCAAGGGCCGTGAAGGCAAGTTCAAGCTGGCGGACGGCGGCACGTTGTTCCTCGACGAAATCGGAGACATGCCCCCCAGCCTGCAACCCAAGCTGCTGCGGGCGCTGCAGGAGGGCGAGATCGAGCCGCTGGGGTCCAACAAGGTGATCCCGTTCGACGCCCGCGTCATCGCTGCAACGTCACGCGACCTGGGCGCTTTGGTGCGTGAAGGCAAGTTCCGTGAAGACCTGTATTACCGCCTGAACGTGTTGCCGATCCGGGTGCCTGCATTGCGCGAGCGCCGCACGGACATCCCGGCGCTGGTCGAAGTGCTGGGGGAGGACATGGCCTTGCGCGGCGGCACCGCGCCGCCCGAACTCAGCGCCGATGCGATTGCGCTGCTGTCGGCGCAGACCTGGCGCGGCAACATCCGCGAGCTGCGTAACGTGCTGGAACAAGCCGCGATGCGCAGCGACTCGCAGCACATCGAAGTGAGCGACCTGGAGGAAGTGCTGCGCGAGTCCGGCGTGAAGCAGATCGCGCCTGCGATGGCGGCGATGGGGCGGGGGGAGCCTGTGGCGGAAGGCGAGCCCTTGCGCCCGCTGGCCGACCAGGTGGCGGAGGTCGAGCGGCGCGCCATCGAAGCGGCGCTGGCCGCAACGGGCGGCAACAAGCTGGCGGCGGCGAAACTGCTGGGAATTTCCCGGGCCAAACTCTATGAGCGGCTCGAATCTATTGTCTGATTTTCATACATTGTCTTAATTAAAGACAATTATGCGTGCCTGAATTTCAGACACATCCTGGCCTAACTGCAAAAAAGTCCTTGTAAATCAAGGCTCAGCAGCTTGGCACGGCCCGTGCAATGCATTGGTGCCAGTTCCTTGCAGTCAATATAAGTTAGGAGACATCTCATGCACCGTCGCACCTGGGTGGCGCTCGCCGCGCTCGCCGCATCCGCCTTCACCTTGCCCCAGGCCTTCGCGCAGGCCAACAAGGACATCAAGATCGCCCACATCTACAGCCGCACCGGCCCGCTCGAGGCCTACGGCAAGCAGACGGCCACCGGCTTGATGATGGGCCTGGAATACGCGACGGGCGGGACCATGGCCGTCAACGGCCGCAAGATCGTCGTGATCGAGAAGGACGACCAGGGCAAGCCTGACCTGGGCAAGTCGCTGCTGGCGGCCGCTTATGCAGACGACAAGGTCGATCTGGCCATCGGCCCGACATCGTCCGGCGTTGCACTCGCGATGCTGCCGGTCGCGGAGGAATACAAGAAGGTGCTGCTGGTCGAACCCGCGGTTGCCGACTCGATCACCGGCGAGAAGTGGAACAAGTACATCTTCCGCACTGGCCGCAGCAGCTCGCAGGATGCGATCTCCAACGCGGTGACGGTGGACCAGGCCGGCACGTCGGTGGCGACCCTGGCGCAGGACTACGCTTTCGGGCGTGACGGCGTGAAGGCGTTCAAGGATGCGATCAAGAAGTCCAAGGTCGTCCACGAGGAATACCTGCCGCAGAACACGACCGACTTCACGGCCGGCTTCCAGCGCATCGTTGATCGCCTCAAGGACGTGCCCGGCCGCAAGGTGATCTTCGTCATCTGGGCCGGCGCTACACCGCCTTTCGCCAAGCTGGCGGACCTGGACCTGAAGAAGCGCTACAACATCGAAGTGGCCACCGGCGGCAACATCCTGCCGGCGATGGTGCCGTACAACAACTTCCCCGGCATGGAAGGCGCGAGCTACTACTACTTCGGCTTCTCGAAGAACCAGGCCAACCTGTGGCTGGTCACCAACCACTACACGAAGTTCAAGTCGCCGCCCGACTTCTTCACCGCCGGCGGTTTCTCCGCTGCCATGGCCGTCGTCGCTGCGCTGAAGAAGACCAACGGTGACACCGGCACCGAGAAGCTCATCACCTCGATGGAGGGCATGACCTTCGACACGCCCAAGGGCTCCATGACCTTCCGCAAGGAAGACCACCAGGCGATGCAGTCGATGTATCACTTCCGCGTGGCACCGGGCGCCCGCCCCGGCGCGATGGCCGACCTTCACCTCGTGAAGGAAATCAAGCCGGCCGAGATGGACGTTCCCATCCGGAATAAACGATAGGGCTTCACAGGGGCGGCCGCCCCTTTTTTTGATCCGTAGTTTGAGTTACCCCCGGGGACACGGGGGGAGGGGTTGTTCATGTCAACACCACTGGAGACACACTCAATGACGTTCAAATCGCTTCGCCTCCTCATCGCCTCGGCCGTCCTGGCCGCGGGCGCCGCGCATGCCGCGGTGAACCTGCCTGCCTATAACGTGGACACCAGCAAGACCACGGTGTCCGGCCTGTCCTCGGGCGGCTTCATGGCCAACCAGCTGGGCATCGCCTATTCGTCCACGTTCAAGGGGGTCGGCGTCTTCGCCGCCGGCCCGTACATGTGCGCGGGCCACAGCAACTACACGGCCTGCATGTACAACGCCACGATCAGCAGCGCCATGCTGACGACGATGCAGAACGACATCAACAGCTGGAGCA
>DATHWV010000417.1:0-1623 GCA_035460205.1 Ramlibacter sp. | reverse complement strand
GGAAAAGCGCTGGGTCAAGCAGTACTTCGGGCTGTCCATCCCGGAAGACGCGATGGACGAGGACATCGAGGAGTCCGCGCGCTTCTACGAGGAAGACAACGGCGAGCTGCACATCCGCAGCGACTTCCTGATCGCCGACGATGCCGAGCCGCGCACCGTGCGCGTCGCCTTCATCCTCAACCTGGTGAACGACACGCTCAAGAGCAAGGGCGTGCTGTTTTCGATCCACGACGAAGACGTGCCGGTGTTCCGCCTGCTGCGCCTGCGTGCGCGCCGCGCCCCGGGCCTGATCGAGGACGCCAAGGAAGTCCTGCTCAAGCTGTTCGACGCCGATGCGGAGTATTCCGCCGACACGCTGGAAGGCATCTACGATGAGCTGGAAAAAGTCAGCAAGCAGGTGCTGGCCGGCGAAGTGACCGACACACTGGCCGGCGAAGTGCTGGGCGAGATCGCGCGGCAGGAAGACCTGAACGGGCGCATCCGCCGCAACGTGATGGACACGCGTCGCGCGGTGAGTTTCATGATGCGCAGCCGCATGCTCAACGCGGGCCAGTTCGAGGAGGCGCGGCAGATCCTGCGCGACATCGAGTCGCTCGACAACCACACGGCGTTCCTCTTCGACAAGATCAACTTCCTGATGGACGCCACCGTCGGTTTCATCAACATCAACCAGAACAAGATCATCAAGATCTTCTCGGTGGCCAGCGTGGCGCTGCTGCCGCCCACGCTGATCGCCAGCATCTATGGCATGAACTTCCAGTTCATGCCGGAGCTGTCCCAGCATTGGGGCTATCCATATGCGCTGGTCATCATGGTCGCGAGTGCGCTCGTGCCCATGTGGTACTTCCGCCGGCGCGGCTGGCTCAGGTAGTTTTCCAGGAGATGACTTTGAACGATGGCGATCTGACGCAAGCGCCCCTGCGTGCCTTGCTGTTCGCAAGCCTTCTGGCGGCGGGCCCGGCTTGGGCCGCGGGCGGACACCACGCGGTGGACGACGCCGCGATCCTCGAGCCCGGCGCCTGCGAAGTCGAGGGTTGGTACAAGCAGGGCAGCGGCCGTGTGCGCCTTGCCCACGCCGGACTCAATTGCCGCGTCGGGCCGGTCGAACTCGGTGCGGCTTCCGAGCACGAGCGCGACCCCTCCGGGCGCGCGACCGCCCATGGCCTTCAAGCGAAATGGGCCACGGAGCTCGCGCCGAAGTGGAACGTCGGCATCTCGGTGGCGCCGGCCTGGCAGGCCCATGTCCAGCCACGCTACCTGGGTGCGACGGTGGCGGGCCTGCTGACATGGGCCGCGCGGGAGGACCTCACGTTCCATGCGAACCTGGGTCGCGACCTGCTGCACCAGGCGGGCGACGAGAAGCGCTATGGCGCTGCCGTCGAGTGGACGCCCATCGAGCGCTGGTCGCTCATGGCCGAACGCTATTTCGAAGCCGCGACGCATGCGGTCCGCGCCGGCGTGCGCTGGTCGGTGTCAGACACTTTCACGGTGGACCTGAGCCACGCCCATCGCATCAGCGGCACGCGCCCCTCGCACTGGACGCTGGGCGCGACCTGGTCGTTCGAGCGCTAGGCGCCGCGCAACAACGCGTCGACGATCGCGGCCGAATGACGGCTTGCCACT
>DATHWV010000416.1:0-6940 GCA_035460205.1 Ramlibacter sp. | reverse complement strand
GCCCGCGGCATTGGCGAACATGTACAGCGTCGCATGCGGGCTCGCCCAGGTGACCTGGTAGCGGCCCCAGCCGCCGTCGATCATCATCTCCACCCAGCCACCGGGCTGCACACCGGCCTCGCGCACACCGGGCGACAACTCGGCGGTGCGTGGCCGCGTGTCGCTGAAGCCGGGTTGCGTTTCCTGGAACAGCGGCCTGGGCGATATCGAACTGTGGGTGTGCACGAACCCGGAGTCCTGCGCTTCCGTCTGGCCCAGCCAGGGCGCGGGGCCGGTGTCCTCGTCGCCACCCAGCATGGCCTCGAGCTCCTCGCGGGTCATGCTGCCGGACAGCGCGGGCGAACGGCCCGGCTCGGCAAGTGGCTGCAACGCCTGCTTTTGTGCCGAGGCCAGCCAGTCCAGGAACCGCTGCGTCGCGGGCGCAGGATAGTCGATGGTGGCCAGGCCATGGCGCAGCTTTTTCTCGAGTTCCGGCGCGAGCCTGCCGAGGCGGGCCAAATTGATGGCGACCGAGCGCGGCTGCGTGCTCCACACCAGGTCGGTGACGAGGGCGACGAATCCGGCCGGGTCGGGCGAGCCACTTTCGTCCAGCAGGCGCGCCTGCGCCATGACCTGGGACCAGGGTCCGGCGACGAAGGTGGCGACTTCGCGCGGCGCGGACGACACGTCCGGTCGGGCCTTCATCTCGCGGGCGATCTTGTCGGCGAGCAGGTTGCGCTGCTCGGCCTGCAGCAGCGCTCGCACCGCCCTTTCGCGATGGAGCTTGTCGCGCCGTTGCTGCTCGCTCCACACTTCCTCCAGCGAATGCAGCGCGAATTCGAAAGGCTCGGCGCCTTCGACCTGCGTGGAAAGCAGCGCTTCCACGGCCTGTTGCAAGGGCTCGATGAAGGCGGCGAAACCAGGCGCGGCTGCCGACTCCCAGGCCAGGCTGCGCTGCGTCATGTGTTCCAGCAGGCGGCGCGCCGGATGCTTGCGGTCGTTGAAGAAACGCGGATCGCCCATCGCCAGCCGGGCGAGCGCAGGTTGCAGCTCGCGCACGGCCTGCTGCACCGGCGCGAGCAGGCGGGTGTCGCCCGCAATGTTCTCGACCATCAGGGCGACCACCTCCTGGCCGAGGGCCTGCGCGGCCAGGCGTGGATCGTCCTGCGCGGGTCCGAGCTGCTGCATGCGCCGCATCACCTTGTCGACCTGCTTCAGTTCCTTCAGGGCTTCGAACGCAGCGGGCATGGTCATCGAAAAGTCGCCGGCCGCCGGCGCGGCATGGGGCGGCGGCGCAGTGCCGGGCTCATCCATATCGCCGGAAAGCAAGCGGCGCAGTTCCTTGACATTCAACAGCTTGCTGGCCGGTACGGCCACCCGCGCAGGCGCCGCTTCGGGTTCGGGCGCAGTGTTGGGATTGAAACCTGCGCCCACCACGCCTTGCGCACGCAGCACCACGCACAGCTCGCGGTAGACCTGCGCCAGCTCCGGCGCGAGCGCTTCGCCCAGGTGCTGCATCCAGCGATGCCTCACCGCATGCGGCACCGGGCTCTGCAGCACCACGGTGCGCACGCTGCGCACGTAGACCTCGGGCCGTAGCGGGTTGCGGTCGGGCTGCACGCTGCGCAGGCCTTGCACCGCGCACACCAGCGCATTGAGTTCGGTCAGGTCGGCCTCGACTTCGGCCAGCACCACCTGCTGCAGGCGCAGCAGGTCCACGCTCTCCTGCATCTGCTCGTCGCCCATCAGCTCGAGCGAGTCGAAGCTCAAGCTGCCGGCCTTGCGGTTGCCACCCGAGATGGCCTGTGCGAACTCGGCCAGCAGGACCTGCGGATAGGACTCGCAGAGGCTCCCCTCATGCTTGACCAGGGTACGGGCCGCGTCGCGCAGCAGCCTTGGCTCCAGCTCGTCGCGAATCATTGCCGCGCGCTCGGGCAGCGACATCGCCGCGCGCCGCACGAGCCGCTGCATCAACGTCCTGCCCTGGGCCGCCGCTTCCTTCATGCAGGTGCGGTAGAGGGCCTGGTAATGCGTCTGCGTCGCCGGAGCTGCCATTGAAGAGTTTCCCTCGCTGCACGCTGAAGGCGTTGAACCCGGGGCTGCATCGGCCCCCGCCTACGAGCTGCGCGTCAACCCGAGTTTAAGCTGGCCCGATCCAACCAACCGGGAGAATTCAGGTGGCCAATCCCTTCCTCAAACTTGTACTGGGCAGCCTCTTTGCCGGCGCGATGCGCGGCCGGGCACGCACGGGGCCTTTCGGCGCCGGTGCCGGCGGGACCGCTGGCCGGGCCGGCGGCGGCCGCGGCATGCTGCTGGCCATGCTGCTGCCCTTTGCCCTCCAGTGGGTGCAGCGCAACGGCGGGATCGGCGCCGTGCTGGAGCGCTTCAAGCAGAAGGGCTATGGCCCGCAGGCGAAATCGTGGATGTCCACGGGCGAGAACGAGCCGCTGGACACGGACGCCATCGACAACGTGATCGGCCGCGAGGAACTGTCGCGCCTGGCGCGCCAGCTGGGCGTGCCGGAGCAGGAAGTCGCGACCGGCTTCGCCGAGATCCTGCCCGAAGTGGTGGACCAGCTCTCGCCCGAGGGCGAGTTGCCGCCCGAAGCCGACGAGGCACTCGACGCAGGCCTGTCAGAGCTCGAAAAGGAACTGAGCCACCTCACCACCAGCGCGCCGGCATAGGGCTTACTTCAAAGCCTTGTAACGCATGCGATGGGGGCGAGCGCCCTCTTCGCCCAGGCGCTTCTTCTTGTCGGCCTCGTACTCCTGGTAGTTGCCGTCGAAGAAAGTCCACTGCGAATCGCCTTCGGCCGCGAGGATGTGCGTGGCGATGCGGTCGAGGAACCAGCGGTCGTGGCTGATCACCATCACGCTGCCCGCGAATTCCAGCAGCGCATCTTCCAGCGCGCGCAGGGTTTCCACGTCGAGGTCATTTGATGGCTCGTCCAGCAGCAGCACGTTGCCGCCGGCGATCAGCGTCTTGGCCAGGTGCAGGCGGCCGCGCTCGCCACCCGACAGGGTGCCCACGCGCTTTTGCTGGTCGCCGCCGTTGAAGTTGAAGCGGCCGGCGTACGCCCGGCTGGCCATCTGGAACTTGCCGACGTTCAGGATGTCCAGACCGCCGGAGATGTCTTCCCACACGGTCTTCTGGTTGGCCAGTTCGTCACGGTGCTGGTCCACGAAGGCCATCTGCACAGTGGAGCCGACCACCACTTCGCCGGAGTCCGGCTTTTCCTTGCCGGCGATCAGCTTGAACAGGGTCGATTTACCGGCGCCGTTGGGGCCGATGATGCCGACGATGGCACCGGGCGGCACGGTGAAGCTGAGGTTGTCGATCAGGACGCGGTCGCCGAACGACTTGGTGACGTTGTGGAACTCGATCACCTGCTGGCCGAGGCGCTCGGCGACGGGGATGAAGATTTCCTGCGTCTCGTTGCGCTTCTGGTATTCGATGTCCGACAGTTCCTCGAACCGGGCCAGACGCGACTTGCTCTTGGCCTGGCGCGCCTTGGGGTTCTGGCGCGACCATTCCAGTTCCTTCTTCAGCGCCTTGGCATGCGCCTCTTCGCTCTTCTGTTCCTGCGCCAGGCGGTCGCCCTTCTGCTCCAGCCAGGTGCTGTAGTTGCCCTTCCACGGGATGCCGTTGCCGCGGTCCAGTTCCAGGATCCATTCGGCGGCGTTGTCCAGGAAGTAGCGGTCGTGGGTGATGGCCACGACGGTGCCCGAGAAGCGCGTGAGAAACACTTCCAGCCACTCGACCGACTCGGCGTCCAGGTGGTTGGTCGGCTCGTCGAGCAGCAACATGTCGGGCTTGGACAGCAGCAGGCGGCACAGCGCGACGCGGCGCTTCTCACCGCCGGACAGCACACCGACTTTCTGGTCCCAGGGCGGCAGGCGCAGCGCGTCCGCGGCGATCTCGAGCTGGTGCTCGGAGTCGGTACCGGCGGTAGCGATGATCGCTTCGAGGCGGGCCTGTTCGGCGGCCAGCGCGTCAAAGTCGGCGTCCGGCTCGGCGTAGGCGGCATACACCTCCTCGAGCTTGGCCTTGGCCGCGAACACCTCGCCCATCGCCTCTTCGACGCTTTCGCGCACGGTGTGGTCGGGATTGAGCTTGGGCTCCTGGGGCAGGTAGCCGATGTTCAGGCCCGGCATCGGCGTGGCCTCGCCTTCGTACTCCTTGTCGACACCCGCCATGATCTTGAGCAGGGTGGACTTGCCCGAGCCGTTCAGGCCCAGCATGCCGATCTTGGCGCCGGGGAAGAAGGACAGGGAGATGTCCTTCAGGATCTGCCGCTTCGGCGGCACGATCTTGCCGACGCGGTTCATTGTGAAAACGTATTGGGCCATGGGGGTTAACTTTTTCCGGGAATGCTGTGCAACCCTCCATTATCGGCGCAAGCGGCCGCGCGGCCCCCGCAGTCGGGCTTTGCCCCGACTTAAGCCTTGCCGTCCAGGCTGTTCTTCAGCGCGGTCTTGGCGACCTGGTCCAGGGCCTCGTCGACCACATTGCGTTCGGCGACCACCTTGATGTGGCCGTCGGCCCGCAGCCGGTCCAGCGTGCGGCGCGACATCGAGTGCGCCGTGCCTGCCTGGGAGGTGAACATGAACAGGGTGGCGTGCGGGCTCGCCCAGGTGAGTTGGGCGCGGATCCACTTCTTGTTGACCATCAGCTCGACCCAGGTGCCGGTCTTCATGTCGGTGGAGCGGGCCGGACCGACGGGCTCCTCGAGGATGGCTTCGGGGCTGGCCACATGCTCGGGCGCGAGGGCCTGGGCATCGACGTAGCCTGAATCGACCGACTCCTGCTTGTCGAGCCACAGTTCGGCCTCGGCGCTCATGCTGTCGCTGAATTCGGATTCCTGGGCCTCCGCCGCGTCGGCAGCGGCCTGGCTCACCGCGTCGCGGCCCTCGTGCACAGCGGCCCGGTGGATGGTGATCAGGCTGTTGAAGAAGCGCGCCGTGAGCTCGGGCGGGTACTCGATGCGGTTCAGGCCCTCGCGCAGCTTGGTCAGCAGGCCGGGGATCATCTGCACCAGGCGCTTGGCGCGGCCGCGCGTGGCCGTGCTCTTTTGCACGCTCCACACCAGGTCGTCCACCATCGCGCGGTAGCCATACGGGTCGTCGGAGCCGTCGGCGCAACTGAGCTGCGCCTCGGCCACCACCTGCGCCCACGAGTTGCGCAGGAAGTCGGACACGAAGTCGGCCACTTCCAGGCCTTCGACCTGCGCCGCGAAATCGGACGCCAGTTTCTGCGCCAGCAGGTTGCGCTGCTCGGCGTGCAACAGGGCGCGAGCGGCATCCTCGCGGCGCGACTTGAGCGTCACATCGTGCTCGGACCACTGCTCCTGCAGGTGGTCCAGCAATTCGCCGAAGGTGTCGGCGTCGACGACCTTGCTGCCCAGCCACCTCACCGAGTCTTCCACCGTGGCCAGGAAGCGCCGCCAGCCCGGGTCGCTCTCGCTCGAGAACGCCAGGCTGCGCTGGGTGACGCGGTCCAGGAACTGGCGCGCGGGATGGGTGCGGTCGCTGAAGAAACGCGAGTCCTGCTCGGCCAGCTTCAGGATGCCGGGCTCGATCGCCTTGAGCTGGCGCTTGAATTCGGGCAGCAGGCGCTTGTCCACCGCGAGGTTGTCAAACATCAGCCGGACCACCTCTTCACCCAGCTGGGTGCCCAGACGCGGTGAGGGTCCTTCCGGCACCGCCTTGGCCGCCTCGGCAAGCATGTCGGAAGGCGGGGGCGGCGGCGGCGCCTTGGGCCGCGCCTCGAGTTTTTGCACCAGCGCGTCGACCTGCTTCATTTCCTGGAGCATCGACATGGACGCCGGCATGGTGTGCAGGAAGTCCTTGGGCGCGGTCTTGGCGTCGAAGTCGCCGTGCAGGAGCTTGCGCAGCCGGTCCAGCGTCAGCAGGGTCTTGGCCATCGTGTCGGCGACCGGCGCACCGCTGGCCCCGCCGCCTTTTTGCACGCGGCCGCCGATCGGCACCGCGGCTTCGACCCCGGTGGAACGGAGCCAGTCGGACAGTTCGCGATAGAGCTTGCGCAGGTTGGCGCCCAGCAGGCCGGCGGCCGGGGCGATCAGCGCTTCGCGCACCGAGTTGTCGGGCACGTGCTGCGCCAGGGTGATCTGCAACGCGCGCACGAACACGTCCGGGCGCAGCGGGTTCAGGCCCGGCTGGATGGTGCGCCAGCCCAGCAGCGTGCTGACCAGCGCGTCCAGCGTGGGCAGCACGTCGTCGACGGCCAGCGAGACCTCCTGCTGCGCGCGCGCCACTTCGATGCTCTGGTCCAGCTCGGCATCTTCGAACAGGCGCAAGTCCTCGAAGCGCAGCAGTTCCGCGTGGACCTGCTCCTTGCCGCCGCCTTCGTAAACCAGGCGGGTGAGTTCCGCCCGATAGGTCGCGCTCACGGCCTTGGCATTGCCGGCCATGTCCATGATCGCCATCTTGGTGCTGGGCTGCTGGAAGCCCTGGATGCGCCGCGGGCTGTTGGGCGACGCCGCGGCCGTCAGGCCGTTGAGCATGTCGGTCACCAGCAGGTCGGCTTGCTGCAGCATGGCCTCCAGGCAGTCGTTGAGCGACGGCTGGAATGCGGTGGGGTCGTCCGAGACGCCCAGTCTTAACTTCAGCAGGGTGGCCATGATGTTCCGTAAGGCAAATCGATTATCTCCGCTCTCTGGGGCAGCGCCAGTTTTTTCCCCGGCGCCGGCCCATGCACGCGGGGCAAATGAGACATTGGTGTCGGTATTTGCCCTAGCTCAGCAGGGTTTGTCAATCATCCGTAAGCAATGGTAACCATGCTCACCGCGGGAGACAACCAATCAACGCGAGGTCACCATGCTTTACGTCAAAACCGACGCCGGCCGTAGCGAAGTTCAAGGCCGTGCCCATCCCCTTACGCCGTCCCAGAGGCAAGTCCTGATTCTCTGCGATGGTGAGCGCCACCTGGAGGACCTGACCGA
>DATHWV010000415.1:0-3232 GCA_035460205.1 Ramlibacter sp. | reverse complement strand
GGCTACAACGCCAAGGGCCAGCCCGCCGGCGCCAGCGGCCTGAAGGAAGACGATGCCATGAGCGTGGAGGAATGCGCCCGGCTCATCATCGACGGCATGAACAGCCGCAAGCGCGAAGTCGTGATGACCGCGCGCGGCAAGCTCGGCCGTTTCATGAAGCTGCTGGCACCGGGCCTGGTGGAAAACATGGCGCTGGCGGCCCTCAAGGACGACGTCAAGCCGCACTAGGGCCTGTTCACACTGTTTATGCCAGATGCGTTGCGAGTCAAAAAGGTCATGCGCAAGGCGCGAAACGCGGCCGGACTCAATGTCCGGCAAGGCTTCGCAACGCGGCGCATGGCCTTTTTGGCCGCAACCCGGAGGGAACGTGGTTAAAACAGCGCCACTCGTTGTTGCGCTCCTAGCCAAGGCGGCCAGCCTTGGCGTCGTCGTGCGCCTAGATTGGCGCTGTTTTAACCACGTTCGCACTGGCATAAACAGTGTGAACAGGCCCTAATGCACGGAACCGAAGCCCCTTCTGCCTGGGTCCAACGCTGGTCCCACCTGGTGCCGGCCGGCGGCACCGTGCTGGACGTAGCCTGCGGGCGCGGGCGCCACATGCGTTGGTTCGCCTCGCTGGGCCATCCCGTGACCGGCGTGGACCGTGACAGCCAGGCGCTCGAAGCAGTCGCAGGCGTGGGCGAGGCCATAGCGGCCGACATCGAAAACGGTCCCTGGCCCTTTGCCGGCCGCCAGTTCTCTGGCGTGGTCGTCACCAATTACCTCTGGCGCGCCCTGCTCCCCACCCTCGTGCAAAGCGTCGCGCCGGGCGGGGTGCTGCTCTATGAGACCTTCGCGGCCGGCAACGAAACCGTGGGAAAGCCATCGCGGCCCGACTTCCTGCTGCAACCGGGCGAACTGCTCGTTGCCTGTGACGGGCTGCGCGTCGTAGCCTATGAGGATGGCTTCCTCGACGAGCCGCCCCGCTTCGTCCAGCGGGTCGCCGCTGTCCGCCCCGCCGCGGCCAAGCCGGGGAGCGAACCAATGACCCGTTACAGGCTCTAGTTAGAATCACCCTTTCCCGAGAAATCCCCGGACATGACACCGATTACAGGCAGCATCGTGGCGCTGGCGACCCCGATGCAGGAAGACGGCAGCGTCGACTATCCAGCGCTGCGCAAATTGATCGACTGGCACATCGCCGAAGGCACCGACTGCATCGGCGTGGTCGGCACCACCGGTGAATCGCCCACGGTGAGCGTGCAGGAGCACCAGGAAATCATCCGCGTCTCGGTCGAGCAGGCGAACAAGCGCGTGCCGATCATGGCCGGTTGCGGCGCCAATTCCACCGCCGAGGCCATCGAGCTGGCGAAGTTCGCCAAAAAGGTCGGCGCCGACTGCCAGCTGCAGGTGGTGCCCTACTACAACAAGCCCACGCAGGAAGGGCAGTTCCAGCATTTCAAGGCGATCGCCGAAGCGGTGGGCGACCTGCCCATCGTCCTTTACAACGTGCCGGGCCGAACCGTCGCGGACATGTTGCATGACACCGTGCTGCGCCTGGCCAACGTGCCCGGCATCGTGGGCATCAAGGAGGCCACCGGCAACCTCGAGCGCGCGCAGTGGCTGATCCGTGACGTGCCCAGGGGCTTCGCCGTCTATTCGGGCGACGACCCGACCGCCGTGGCCCTGATGCTCTGCGGCGGCCAGGGCAACGTGAGCGTGACGGCCAACGTCGCGCCGCGCCTGATGCACGAGCTGTGCGTCGCGGCCGTCGCCGGCGATGCGAAGCGCGCGATGGAAATCCAGCGCAAGCTGATGCCGGTGCACAAGCAGCTGTTCGTCGAGGCCAACCCCATCCCCGTGAAATGGGCGATGGCGCGGATGGGCCTTTGCGGCGGCACGCTGCGCCTGCCGATGACGCCGATGTCGCCTGCCCTGGAACCCGGGGTCGAAGCCGCATTGCGCGGCGCCGGCCTGCTGTCCTGATCTTTGAGAACAATCCGTAAGGGGATGAAGTGAAGCAATTTGAAAAACTCGGCGTGCTGGCACTGTGCGCCGCGCTTTCAGCGTGTTCGGTGTTCGAGGGCGACAAGATCGACTACAAGAGCGCCGGCAAGGGCACTTCGCTCGAAGTGCCGCCCGACCTCACGCAACTGTCGCGCGATTCGCGCTACAACATCCCGGGCGGGCCGGTCACGGCCAGCGGGTTCCAGGTGGGCCAGGCCACGCCGAACCTGCCGACGGCGACCTCGACCCTCAGCGACGTGCGCATCGAGCGCGCGGGCTCAACGCGCTGGCTGGTGGTCAATCGCCCGGCCGACCAGCTCTGGGGCCCGGTGCGCGACTTCTGGACGGAGAGCGGCTTCCTGCTGACGCTGGACGACTCCAACCTCGGCATCATGGAAACCGACTGGGCGGAAAACCGCGCCAAGATCCCGCAGGATTTCATCCGCAACGCACTGGGCAAACTGCTCGACTCGGTCTACTCCACTTCGGAGCGCGACCGCTTCCGCACCCGGCTGGAGCGCAGCGCCAACGGCACCGAGATCTTCATCAGCCACCGCGGCATGATCGAGGTCTACAACAACCGCGAGAAGGACCAGACGGTCTGGCAGCCCCGCCCGACCGACCCTGAACTCGAAACCGAATTCCTGCGCCGCCTGATGGTCCGCCTGGGCGTGCCGCAGGAGCAGGCCAAGGCCCTCGCGGCGACCGGCCCCGCCAAGCCCACTTCGCGCGTTGCGAACGTCGGCGGCACGCCGACCGTGCAGATCGACGAAGGCTTCGACCGCGCCTGGCGCCGTGTCGGCCTGACGCTGGACCGCACCGGCTTCACGGTGGAAGACCGCGACCGCGCGCAAGGCACGTACTTCGTGCGCTATGTCGAGCCGAGCGGCGACCGCAAGGACGGCAAGGGCTTTTTGGCCCGCCTGTTCAACTTCAGCTCCGACAAGGGCAACCCGCCGCTGAAGTACCGCATCGCGCTGAAGGCCGAGGGCGAGAAGACCACGGTTTCGGTGCTCGACGAGAAGGGCGCGCCCGAGAAGTCGGCCAACGCACAGCGCATCGTCCAGGTCATTGCCGACGATTTGAAGTAAACGGACGATAACAAGGCTGCTACGCGGCCTTGTCCTTGAGAGGGCGTTGCCCGGTGTTGCGTTTCAAGTCCCTTGGCAGCGGCAGCGCCGGCAACGCCACCGTCGTGCAGTCGCGCGACGCCACCCAGGTGGTGCACCTGCTCATCGACTGCGGG
>DATHWV010000414.1:0-5242 GCA_035460205.1 Ramlibacter sp. | reverse complement strand
GGGCTGTTCTTGCGCGGACCGTCGCGGAAGGCCTTGAGCTGGCCTTCGGTGTAGTCGGCGTGCTGGCCCGAGAGGCGCGGGTACTGCGAGGGGATGCCGGCGCCGTTGGGGCTGTGGCAACCGGCACAGGCGGCCACCTGGCGGTCGGCGATGCCGCCGCGGTAGATGCGCTCACCGAGGGCGACCAGTTCCTTGTCCTTGGCGAAGCCGGACTTGGCCTTCTGCGAGGCGACCCAGAAGGCGATGTTCTTCATGTCGGCATCGGACAACTGGGCGGCAAAGCCTGGCATCACCGTACCGGCGCGCTTGCCGGCCTTGAATTCCTGCAGTTGCTTGACCAGGTATTCCGGGTGCTGCTGTGCAATCTTGGGGTTGGCCGGCGTGCCCGAATTGCCGTCAGCACCGTGGCAGGCGGCGCAAACCGCCGCGAACTTGGCGCTGCCCGCGGTCAGGTCGGGCTTGGCGGCCGCAGGGGCTGCCGCCGGTGCCGGCGCATGGGCCGCAGCCGCAGGGGCGGCTTTTTCGTCGGCGGCGGACGCGGACAGGGCGGGAACTGCCAGCAAGGCAGCCATCAACAGGGAGGCGAACGGCTTCATATTCTGGGTATCTGTTTGGTGGCGCAAAACCTCGTGATTCTACAATGCCCTACCCGGGTATCCCCGGAGCACCCAAAGGCACCCATGACCCCGGCCCCCGGCCAACCCCACACCGCCAAGCGCGCGGCCCCTTCCGCCGACGCCGTCGTCGCGACCGGCTGGATGCACACCGCGCGCTTCCTCACGACGGCACCCACACTCGAATTCCTGCCCCCGCTTGACGTTCCGGAAATCGCATTCGTCGGACGCTCCAACGCGGGCAAGTCGACTTGCATCAACACCCTGACGCAGCAAAAAAGGCTGGCTTTCGCCTCCAAGACGCCCGGACGCACGCAAAGCATCAACCTGTTCGCCCTCGGCAAGCAGGGTGTCACCGACGCCATCCTGGCCGACCTGCCGGGTTACGGCTATGCGGCCGTGCCCAAGCAGGACAAGCTGCGCTGGCAGCAGGTCATGGCCAATTACCTGGTCACACGCGAGAACCTGAAGGGGGTGGTGCTGATGTGCGACCCCCGCCATGGCCTCACGGAGCTCGACGACATCCTGCTGGAAGTCATCCGGCCGCGAGTCGAGCAGGGCCTGAAATTCCTGTTGCTGTTGACCAAGGCCGACAAACTGAACCGCAACGACGGCGCCAAGGCCCTGTCCATTGCGCGATTGCAAGCCGGCGGCGGCGAGGTGAAACTGTTCTCCGCCCTCAAGAAACAAGGCGTCGAGGAAACCTCGATGCTGCTTTGGAAGTGGGCACACCCGGACGCCCAATGATTGAACTGTTCCAGCAGGCCCTGCCCCATGGCATCACCCTGAGTTGCCGGGCGAGCGGGGAGCGCGGCCGGCCTGTGCTGATGTTCCTGCATGGCTTCCCGGAGGCTGCCTTCGTCTGGGACCCGCTCCTGGAACACTTCGCCCGGCCCGAGAACGGCGGCTATCGCTGCGTGGCACCCAACTTGCGCGGCTTCGAAAAATCCACCCAGCCGTCCGAAGTGAAAGACTACCGGGCCAAGCACCTGGTGCAGGACATTGCGGCCCTGGTCCAGGTCGAAGGCGCCCCGCTGGAATGCCTGGTCGCGCACGACTGGGGCGGCGCCGTGGCCTGGAATTTCGCCAACCAGCTGCCGCAACTGGCGAAGAAGCTGGCCATCATCAATTCGCCGCATCCGGGCACGTTCCTGCGCGAGCTGCAGTCCAACCCGAACCAGCAGGCCGCCAGCGCCTACATGAATTTCCTGATCCGCCCCGACGCGGAACAGCTGCTGCGCGAAAACGACTACCGGCGCATGTGGAAGTTCTTTGTCGGCGAGCAAGGAGCGCCCTGGCTGACCGACGCGGTCAAGCAGCAATACCGTGAAGTATGGGACGCGAGCCTGGAGGGCGGCTGCAACTACTACCGCGCTTCGCCCTTGCGCCCGCCGCGTCCCGAGGATCCGGGCGCGGCGGCCATCACGTTGCCGCGCGAGATGCTCACTGTCAGCCTGCCGACGCTGGTGCTCTGGGCGATGGACGACACCGCCCTTCCGCCGGAACTGGTCGATGGCCTCGACGACTACATCGCCGACCTGACGCTGGAAAAGGTGGAGGGCGCAACGCACTGGATCATCCACGAGCGCCCGGAATTCGTGGCGCAGCGCCTCGCGCACTTCATCGCGCGACCCTGATCAATAGACGTGCGCCTCGCCTTCCGGGCGGGTCTTGAAGCGCTTGTGCACCCAGTAATACTGCTCGGGCATCGTATCGATGTAGCCTTGCAAGCGCTGGTTCATCAGCGCGGTGTCCGCCGTGGCGTCGTCGGTTGGAAAGTCCGGCCAGGCCGGCAACAGCCTGACTTCGTAGCCTTGGGGCGTGAGCCGCGTCACCATCGGCACCACCTGGGCGCGGCCGAGGCGCGCGAAACGCGAGAGCGACGGAACCGTGGCGGCCTGCACACCATAGAACGGGACGAAGACCGACTCCTCCGGACCGAAATTCATGTCGGGCAACAAGTACAGCAACTCGCCGCGCCGCAAGGAAGCGACCAGTTCACGCACGCCGTCGGCACGGCCAAAGGGCCGGCCCGAACTGAACCGGCTGCGCCCTTCCAGGATCCAGGTGTCCAGCACCTTGTTGCTCTGGTCGGTGTAAATGCCGGTGGAGGCACGCTGCACCTGCTGGGTCAATGCGGTCCAGCCGGCGTCCATGCCCACGAAGTGCGGCGCGAAGATCACCGTGGGTCGCGTGCCTTCAAGGTCCGACAGCGCACCCGTGACATGCAGCCGTTGGCGGACCACCTCGGGCTTGCCGTGCCACAACCAGCTGCGGTCCAGCCAGGACTGCGCGATGCGGATGAAGAGCTGGGGCACAAGCCTGCGGCGCTGCGCAGGTGTCCAGTCGGGAAAGCACAGGGCCAGGTTCACGTTCACCACGCGGCGGCGCGGCACGACCACCCCATAGAGCACCCACCCCAGCACCCACCCGAACGCACGAATCAGGGGCAACGGCAAGTGCGCCAGGAAGCGCATGAAGAGGATGCCGAGTTGGCTGGTCACGCGTTGCGTTCCTGGCGTGGCGACTTGTAGCGCGCGTAGCCCCACAGGTACTGCGCCGGGCACTCGCGGATCAATCCTTCCATGGCGGCGTTCACCCGGGCCGCGGCCGTGGCCGGGTCCGCAGGCAAATCGCCCGGCCAGGCACGCAAGTGGATCCGGAAGCCGCGGCCCCAAGAGAGGCGCTCACCCCAGGCCAGCAGGATCGTCGCGCCGCTTTGCAGCGCCAGGCGCGCGGACAAGGTCATCGTGTAGGCCGGCTCGCCAAAAAAAGGCACCCACACGCCCAGACCTTCGGGCGGTACCTGGTCGGGCAACAGGCCCACGGCCTCGCCGGCCTGCAGCGCCCTGAGCATCTGCTTCACCCCGGCGAGTGTGGTCGGCGCGGTGGCGAGGTTCTCCCGCGCACGCGATGTGTCCACCAGGTCGCGCAGCCAGGCCTTTCGGGCGGGCCGGTACAGCACCGTGATGCGCCCATGGCGCGACGCATAGCCTTGTGCGGTGGCTTCGAAACAGCCCAGGTGCGGCGTAAGGAAGACGATGCCCCTGCCCCGGGCGCGCGCCTCGTCGATCAGCTCGGCGCCGTCCCATACCAGCCGGACCGGCCGGCCGAACCACAGCCGGGGCACCTCGGCCACCAGCTTGCCGCCTTCGGAGACTGCGGCCCGGACCTGGTCCAGGCTGTAACCCGCCTGCCGCGCATTGGCCAGGAAACGCCGTCGGTAGGTAGGCGACGCAAGGAAGGAAAGCCAGCCCACCGCTGCGCCCAGCGCATGCAGGATGGGCAGCGGCAGGAGCGCGAACACGCGGAACAGGGTTTTCACAAGCGTTTAGAATTGGGGCGTCGCCGAGTTATGAACTACTTGCAGGGCGACGTAAAAAAAGATCTGCTAAAGCGTTCGCCCCAAGCTCCGGCACAAGGCAACGCGCCTCAAGCCAATCAATGGAGTTTATTCAAATGGCGAACGACTTTCTCTTTACCTCCGAATCGGTCTCCGAAGGCCATCCCGACAAGGTCGCCGACCAGATCTCGGATGCGATCCTCGACGCGATCTTCAAGCAGGACCCGCGCAGCCGCGTGGCCGCCGAAACGCTGACCAACACCGGCCTCGTGGTCCTCGCCGGCGAGATCACGACCAACGCGCATGTCGACTACATCCAGGTCGCGCGCGACACCATCAAGCGCATCGGCTACGACAACACCGAGTACGGCATCGACTACAAGGGTTGCGCCGTGATGGTCTGCTACGACAAGCAGTCCAACGACATCGCGCAGGGCGTGGACCACGCCAGCGACGACCACCTGAACACAGGCGCCGGCGACCAGGGCCTGATGTTCGGCTATGCCTGCGACGAGACGCCCGAGCTCATGCCCGCGCCGATCTATTACGCGCACCGCCTGGTGGAACGCCAGGCGCAATTGCGCAAGGACGGCCGACTGCCCTTCCTGCGGCCCGACGCCAAGAGCCAGGTCACGATGCGCTATGTCGACGGCAAGCCGCACAGCATCGACACCGTGGTGCTCTCCTCGCAGCATAGCCCGGAGCAGAGCGACGGCCACAAGATGAAGGCGTCGTTCACCGAGGCGATCATTGAGGAAATCATCAAGCCGGTGTTGCCGAAAGAGTGGCTGAAGGACACCAAGTACCTGATCAACCCCACCGGCCGCTTCGTCATCGGTGGCCCGCAAGGGGACTGCGGCCTGACCGGCCGCAAGATCATCGTCGACACCTACGGCGGTGCATGCCCCCATGGCGGTGGCGCATTCTCGGGCAAGGATCCGAGCAAGGTGGACCGCTCCGCCGCTTATGCAGCGCGTTACGTCGCCAAGAACATCGTGGCCGCCGGCCTCGCGCGCCAGTGCCAGATCCAGGTGGCCTATGCCATCGGCGTCGCCAAGCCGATGAACGTGACCATCTACACCGAAGGCACGGGCGTCATCCCCGACGACCAGCTCGCCTCGCTGGTGCATGACCACTTCGACCTGCGCCCGAAGGGCATCATCCAGATGCTGGACCTGCTGCGCCCGATCTACGAAAAGACCGCTGCCTACGGCCACTTCGGCCGCGAAGAGCCGGAGTTCTCGTGGGAGCGGACGGACAAGGCACAGGCGCTGCGTGCAGCGGC
>DATHWV010000413.1:0-1973 GCA_035460205.1 Ramlibacter sp. | reverse complement strand
GTGGGGCGGCGCCCGCGGGGATGCGCTGGCTGACGGGCAGGGTAACGCCCTCATCCGCGATCTCGCTGCTGCGCACCGCATAGCCGTCCATCGAGCTGTTGTCCTGGGGCGGCACCTGCAGCGCGGACACCAGGTCCTGCGCCAGCACGCGGCCGTCGCCGTCGAAGGTAGAGACAGTTTCAGTTTCAGCGAACGGCCGCGCATGGGCCAGCAGCTGGAAGAGCGCGTCATCCAGCGATCGCAACGCCGGGCGCGCAGCGGTCATGTGTAGATCTCCGGGCGGTAGTCGAACCGGTCGCCATTGTCGACCAGCCACTGCGCGATGGCCTCGGGGTCACCGAGATCCAGCACTGGCCTCAGGGTGGCCTCGGGCAGGCTGCCCGGTGCATCGGTTGCGATGGCGGTGATGAAGTCGTCGTCCGGATACAGGGCCGGCTTGCCCGCGCTGGGGCGCAGGATTTCGATCTTGAGCAGGTTGCTTTCCTTGAAGCCCTCCACCAGCACCCAGTCCACGCCTTCGTACAGCTCGGCCAGCAGCTGGTGCACGGTGAGCTGGGCCGGCTGCTCGAACTCGCGGATCAGCGCGAGGCGGCGATTGGACGCCACGACGACCTCGAAGGCGCCGGCCTCGCGATGGCGCCAGGTGTCCTTGCCCGGGTGGTCGATGTCGAACTTGTGGTGGGCGTGCTTGACGACCGACACGCGCAAGCCGCGCATCTTGAGCGCGGGGATGAGGCGCTCGACGAGGGTGGTCTTCCCCGAACCGGAGAAACCGGCGAATCCAACGACTTTCATGCGCAATGTTGGGCGATGAATCCCTTGACGGCCTGCACATCAGCCGGCATCACCGTCACGCGCTTGGGAAGTTGCTCAATGCCCTGGAACCCTGCGGGGCGGTCGGGTTCATGCCCCAGTGCCTCGACGATGCTCGATGCGAACTTGATCGGCAATGCAGTCTCCAGCACGATCATCGGCACGCCCGGGCGCAAGTATTGGCGCGCCACTTTCAGGCCATCCGCCGTATGCGTGTCGATCACCGTCTTGAAACGTGCGTGCGTATCACGGATGGTCGCAATGCGGTCCGCATGCGTGCTCCTGCCGCTGGCGAAACCATAGCGGCTCGCAGCCTGCGCGAACGCGGGGTCGCCGCCGAGGTCCAACCGCCCTTGCGCCGCCAGCTGCTCGCCGAACAGCGACTTCAACCTGGCGGCATCGCGCCCCAGCAGGTCGAACACGAAACGCTCGAAGTTGCTGGCCTTGCTGATGTCCATGGACGGGCTGGACGTCTCATGCGTGTCGGCAGCCCCGCGCACGCGGTACACACCGGTGCGGAAGAACTCGTCGAGCACGTCGTTCTCGTTGGTGGCGAGCACCAGCTGTTCGATCGGCAGGCCCATCGAACGTGCCACATGGCCGGCGCAGATGTTGCCGAAGTTGCCCGAGGGCACGGCGAAGCTGACTTTCTGCCCCGCTTCCTTCGTGGCCTGGAAGTAGCCGGCGAAGTAGTAGACAACCTGCGCAACGAGGCGCGCCCAGTTGATCGAGTTGACCGTACCGATGCGGTACTTGCGCTTGAAGTCGAGATCGTTGGAGACCGCCTTGACGATGTCCTGGCAATCGTCGAACACGCCCTCGATCGCGATGTTGTGGATGTTGGCGTCCTGCAGGCTGAACATCTGTGCCTGCTGGAACGGGCTCATGCGGCCGCGCGGCGAGGTCATGAAGACGCGCACGCCCTTCTTCCCGCGCATCGCGTATTCGGCGGCGCTGCCGGTGTCGCCGGACGTGGCGCCCAGGATGTTCAGCTCTTCGCCACGGCGCGCCAGTTCGTATTCGAACAGGTTGCCCAGCAACTGCATCGCCATGTCCTTGAAGGCCAGCGTGGGCCCATTGGACAGGCCTTCGAGGTACACCCCCTCCTCCAGCTTTCGCAAGGGGGCGATTTCCTTCGTACCGAACACAGCGGCGGTGTA
>DATHWV010000412.1:0-2196 GCA_035460205.1 Ramlibacter sp. | reverse complement strand
GCGGCCCACCACGGCCGTGCGCAACGGCGAGTTCGACGGCAACCCCGCCACCGAAGGCGACACCGGCTGGTCCTCTCTCATCGACGCACCCCTGCACCCGGAGTACCCGAGCGCGCACAGCATCCTGGCCGCCGCCGTCGGCGCCGTGCTGCAGGCCGAACTGGGTTCAGCGCCCACGCCGACCTTGACCACCACCAGCCCCACCGCCAAGGGCGCAGCCCGCAGCTGGACGAAGGTCGACGACTTCGTGAAGGAAGTCGGCAACGCGCGCATCTACGAAGGCATCCATTTCCGCACATCCACCGAGGTGGGCGCGAAAATGGGCAAGCAAGTCGGCGAGCTGGCCGCCCAGCGTTTTGCTCGGCCGGACTGAGACAAGGAGTGACCCATGATCGCAGGTGCAAGATACGGGCATACCAATCTGGTCGCGCATGACTGGAGAGCGCTTTCGCGGTTCTACCAGGAGCAGTTCGGCTGCATACCGGTGCCGCCGGTGCGTGACTTCAAGGGGCACGACCTCGAGCGAGGCACCGGCATCCCCGGCGCGGAGTTGCGCGGTGAGCACCTGCGGCTGCCGGGTCACGGCGACCAGGGGCCGACCCTGGAGATCTTCAACTACAACGTCCTTGAGGATCGTCCGGGCGTTGCGGTCAACCGGCCCGGCTTCGGCCACATCGCATTCGTGGTGGACGACGTTCCCGCTGCGCGCGAGGCCGTCCTTGCCGCCGGGGGACACCCGGTCGGCGAGGTCGTCACCCTCACCAACGCTGCCGGCCAGAAGCTGACCTGGGTGTACGTGACTGACCCGGAAGGCAACGTGCTGGAGTTGCAGTCGCGGCCCAAGTAGTCAACGCCGGTTGGCGAGGCCGACGCCCAGCACCACGGTGAAGACACCCGTCCACGCCAGGGCGTCGAGCCTTTCGTTTAGCAACAGCCAGCCTCCCACTGCAACGATGGCTGGCACCAAGGCGCCGACCGACGTGGTTGCGCCGACCCCCACATACTTGACGGCCACGCCGAAGGCTCCCAGGCCGGCGATCCCGGCGATGAGCCCCTGCCACAGCGCTTGTGTGAGCACCGTGCTTGCAGCGGCGGTTGGCAGGAGGCTGCGCTCGAAGGCGAACGCCAGCAGCCATAGCGGGATCACGCCCAATGCCGACCATGCGCTGATGAGCGCTGCCGAGTGCCAGGGGCCCAAACCGCTGTCGCGCAACGCCAACGTGTAGATCGCCCACAGCGTCGCCGCCGCGATGAACAGCAAGTCCCCCAGCCAGCTCTGGCCCTGCGGCGCCGACCACGCGGGAAGCGTGATCAGCGCGATGCCGATGGCCAGCAGCACGAAGCCGGTGACCTGCGTGCTGCGCGGCCGGGTCCCGAGCCAGAGCCAGCCCAGGAGCGCAACCAGCATGGGCGAAGTACCGGGCAGGAGTGCGCCCATGTGCGCCGCCGGCGCCAGGCTGGCGCCCGCCATGGCCAGCAAACCGAAAGGCAGGCCCGCGCCCCCGACGATCAACGCCAGGCGCCGGCCGCCCAGCTGCGGCGGCAACAGGCCGAGCCGCCACCACACCGGCGCCAGCACAAGCGCGGGGATCGTGTAGCGCAGCAGGGCAAGGTCCACCGGCGCGAGCTCGGCCCGCGCGCCGGCCCGCGTGGCCAGTTGCCAGCCGGACCCGATGAACACCATCAGGGCCGCAGCGCCCCAGCCCAGGACGGCGGCCTTGCGTGAGTGGTTTATATTCATTAGACTGATAGTATAGTGAATAACAAACCCTTGGAACGACCCTACGACAAGTCCCGCCGCCAGGTGCAGGCGGACCTGACGCGCGTCCTGGTGCTGCAGGCCGCCCGGGACCTGCTGGCCGGGCCGGCGGGCACCAGCGGTTTCACGCTGGATGCGGTGGCCTCGCACGCCGGTGTGTCCCGGGCCACGGTGTTCAACCTGTTCGGTGGCCGGCCGGGCTTGCTCACTGCACTGTTCGACGAGATGTCGGGCCGGGCCGGCTTGATGGATGTGGACGCGTTGCTGGCCCAGGAAGATTCCTGGACAGCGCTGTGTGAGTACGTCCAACGGTTTGGCGACTTCTACGAAGCCGAGCGCGGGCCGCTGAAGAAACTCAGGGCCTACGCGGCGTTCGACGCCGACTTCAGCCGGCTGGTGCGCTCGCGAGACGACAAACGCAGCGCCGGATTGCTGTA
>DATHWV010000411.1:0-6620 GCA_035460205.1 Ramlibacter sp. | reverse complement strand
CGGCTCATGATGCCGATGCCGGCATAGAGCCCGATCGTTGCCATCAGGAAGATGAAGCCGATCCATTCGCGCTTCAGCCCGAACTGCTCGAGGATGGCCAACACGATCACGAAGGCGATGAAGCCCCCGGTGTAGAAGCCGTAGACCTTGTTCAGCTGCTTCTTGAACGCGCTGTTCTGTTCGGCGGCGGTTCCGCCGCCGGATGTTGAGAAGACTGCCATGGCTTATTCCTCCTCGGCGACGCCGAACTCTTTGTCAAGGTTGTTCATGTAGCGCGCGTAGAACCAGATGATCGCCACGTAGATGATCAGTGATCCCTGTGCCCCCATCCAGAAACTGAACGGCCAGCCAAAAAAGTTGAAGTTGAGGTCGCGGGCGAAGTAGCCCACGCCATACGTCACTAGGAACCAGATCACGAGCAGTAACGCCGTGATGCGCAGGTTCTTTCGCCAGTACTCCCGGTGTCCTTCTGTCAGCTGCATGTTGCTGTCTCCTTATGTGACCCTTACGGGCACTGCTGCCACCACACGGCCACCGGCCTCCGCCGGCTCGCAACCCAGGCCGCGCCTGAAATACCCGCTCAGCTGGCAGGCGGGACAAAAATCCCGGTCTCGCGTTCCAGCTGAGCGGCCACTTTCGGCTCGAACCGCTTGAGGTGGCGGATGATCCGCAGAGCCTCTTCTGGTTCGTGCCGGTCGACATGAACCCGCGCCAGCTGGTACCAGCCGTACGGGCTCATGGGTTGCAATTGGGTGTTCTTCTTGAGCGCGACGAGGGCTTCGTCGAAACGCTTCAGGCGAATGAGGACCAGGCCCAGGCCGTACCAGGCGCGATCGAGTTGGGGGCTGAGTTCGGTGGCCCGCCGGAACGCCGCCTCAGCCCGCTCGAACTCGTCGAGCTCCTCGAGCAGGTAACCGAAGTTGAACCAGTGGCGTGCATTGCCCTGTTCCACCGCCAGCAGTTGTTCAAAGGTCTCGAGCGCCGCACGGCGGCGCCCCATCTGCGCCTGGAGGTGGGCCTTGCTGGCCAGGCCGTAGCCATCGCCCGGGAATTCCCGCAGCATCGACTCGAATAGACCCAAAGCGGCTTCACGGCGACCGAAGACCAGCAGCGCGATCGCCCGCCACTTCCAGCCGCGATAGCGCAGGGCCCGCATCACTTGCAGTTCTCCACACCGATCTGGACGCAGATACTGATCTTGCCCATGGTGGCGGCGATCCAGATGAACGCCAGCAACAGGACCGTGACGATGGGAACATGGCGGTCGATGACCACGCGCGGCGTGATCAGGCGGGTGCCCGCGAGGACTGGCCGGGTCAGCACCTGCAGCAACTGATAGAAGAGGTTCTGCTCGCGCTTGGGCCCCGCCAGGAGGGCCAGCACGCCCTGCCCCAGCAATGCCATCAGCGCAATCTCAGCCAAGAGCTTGAAGATGCTCACGAAGATCAGCAATGTGTCTCCCGCTTTATGCGTGTGGCTGCATGGTTTGAACGGGCGCTTACTCAAACCTTACAACGATCGTCAGGAAGGACGTAAACCCCCTCAGGGATTACCCGGCGAGACACCTCGGCATGTTGCTGAGGGGAAACTGAACCGTGTAACTGCACTAGCTTGGGGCGCGCCATAAACTTACACTGGGCTGACAAAAATCGATTGGGGGCAACGTGATTGAGAAAAACCTTGTCTACAGGAAGTCGGCCAAGGGCACGGAAGCCATCGCGACCCGGCAGCATGGGCAGGGCCTGGCGCCCAAGCAGCGGTCGTTGCTGATCATGGTGGATGGAAAGCGGACCGGCGAAGAACTCGAACGGGTGGCGCAGGCTTTGGGAGACCCGGCCGAAATGCTCGGCCAGTTGCTCGACGCCGGCTACATGGAGCCGACCGGGGCCGCCGGCGCGCCCCAAGCGCCGGCAGGACACCCGGCATCCGCACCCGCCCCGCTCGCCGGCGCGGCGCCCACCATGACCCTTGCGGAGGCAAAACGGTTCGCCAGCCGCCGGCTGACGGACCTGCTCGGTCCGAACGCCGAGGATCTGTGCCTTCGCATCGAAGCTGCACGAAACGTCCACGACTTCCAGGTGGCGGTGTCGAAGGCGGAAGGCATGCTCCGGCAATTCGTCAGCGCCGGCACAGCGGCGGCATTCGCCGCGGAAATTCACTCGCACATGCCTGCGGGCTGAAACTGGGAATATGCGAGGCCCGTTCAATCGGCCCGCAAGGTCAGCACGCTCACCAGCAGGGCGACGGTGAGCCCCGCGGCGACGCCGAACACACCGGCCGATACCGGCACGATGCCAAACCACAGCTGCGGCTCCGGCGCCAGCTTGAAGATCGCGCGCACCGCGGCGGCGTTGGACAGCATGTAATAGATGGTGACGGCCAAGCCTGCCAGCATGCCAGCGACCGCGCCCTTGCGGGTGGCCCCCTTCCAGAAGATGCCGAGCACCATGGCCGGCACGAAAGCCGACGCGGCCAGGGAGAAAGACGCGGAGACCAGGGGCAGGATGTCAGCGGGCTTGAGCGACGCCACCATGGCTGCCACCAGCGCCACCGCCAGCAGCGCGAACTTGGAAAGGATCACCCGCTGCTCGGGCGTGACGTGGTGCCCGATCTCCTCGCAATAGATGTCGCGAACGATGGCGTTGCTGATGGTCAGCAGCAAGCCGTCGGCGGTGGAGAGGGCGGCCGCCAATCCCCCGGCAGCGACGAGCCCGGATACGACATACGGCATCCCGCCGATCTCCGGTGTCGCCAGCATGATGATGTCCGCCCCCAGGCGGATCTCACCGAACTGCACGATGCCGTCGCCGTTCACGTCCGCCACCGAGATGAGCGAGGCGTCCACCTTCCCCCATTGCAGGATCCACGACGGGAGGCTCTCGAAGCTGCTGCCCACGAGTCCCTGCATCACTTCGTATTTCACCAGCACGGCCAGCGCGGGTACGCTCAGGTAGAGCAAGGCGATGAAGAACAGGGCCCATCCGACGGAAGACCGCGACTCCGCTACCGTGGGGGTGGTATAGAAGCGCGTGAGCAGGTGCGGCAAGCCCGCCGTCCCGACCATCAAGCAAAACACCAGCGCCAGGAAGTTGCGGCGGGAGACATCGAAGAGCTCCTGCTCGGCGGGCGTGCCTTGCGGGTCGCCGGCGAACGGCTGGGCATGCGGCAGCATGCCGCCCAGCGGCTTTGACCGCTCCAGGCTTTCGTGCATGGCGCGGGTCCACAGCTCGCGCGCGCCGGCCTCGTCGCGCGGCAGCGCCGACAACTCCCGATTGGCCGCGACGATGCGCGCGGAGTCCGCGTTCTGCGCCTTGAGCTGGCGGATGCGCTGGCGCACCGCCTCGCGTTCGCGCTGCAACGACCCGTCGATGTCCAGCAGCCGCTGCGCATAGTCCGCCGCTCGCCGCTGGAACTCCGCGCGCACCTGCCTTTCGGCCGGCGAGTCGATCAGCTTCTTCTCGATCTCCGTGATCTTCTGCAGTTGCGTGCCGTACACGAGCGGTGCGAGCGGGTTGCCCACCTGCTTGTAGGCCAGCCATGACACCGGGATGAGGAACGCCAGCAGCAAGATGACGTACTGCGCCACCTGGGTCCAGGTGATGGCGCGCATCCCCCCGAGGAACGAGCAGAGCAGCACACCGCCCAGACCCAGCAGGATGCCGATCTCGAACTGCACGCCCGTCAGGCGCGAGGCGATCAGCCCGATGCCATAGATCTGCGCCACGACATAGGTGAAAGAGCACAGCATCGCCCCGAACGCGGCGATCAGCCGCGGCCAGCGGCCGCCATACCGCGCGGCGAAGTAATCAGGGACGGTGTACAGGCCCAGTCTGCGCAGGTAGGGCGCCACCAGCAGCGCCACCAGGCAGAAGCCACCGGTCCACCCCAATACGTAGGCCAGGCCGCCCGGTTGCGAGGGCGAGCCGGAAAAGCCCTGAAGGTAGAGACCGCCCGCCAGGCTGATGAATGACGCAGCGCTCATCCAGTCGGCGGCAGTGGCCATGCCGTTGTACATCGGCGGGATGCTGCGGCCCGCGACGTAGTACTCCTCAGGATCGGTGGTGCGGCCGTAGATCCCGATGGCCGCGTAGATCATCACCGTCGAGAACAGGAAGATCGGGCCCAGCCACTGGCGCGACAGGCCGCTTTGTTCGGCCCATGCCATTACCCCCAGGGCCACGCACAGGCCCAGGGTGTACTGCGCCAGGATGCGCGCAAGCCGCCGCTTGTACGCGGCGTATTCACGGTTGTCTGCCATCGTTGCCGGAGAGCCCCTTGGAATGGGCGCATCATCGCACCGGGGCCGCGTGCGACCCACAGGGTATCCGCCTAGCGGGCTGGCATCACCGCCCGGCCAGTTGCTTCCAGGTCGCGATCACGCTGTCCGGATTCAGGGAGATCGACGTGATGCCTTCGTCGGCCAGCCACTGCGCGAAGTCGGGATGGTCGCTGGGGCCCTGGCCGCAGATGCCGACGTACTTGCCCTTCGAAGTGCAGGCCTTGATGGCGCGCGACAGCATTGCCTTGACGGCCGGGTCGCGCTCGTCGAAATCCGCGGCCAGCAGTTCCAGCCCTGAGTCGCGGTCCAGGCCCAGCGTCAGCTGCGTGAGGTCGTTCGAGCCGATCGAGAAGCCGTCGAAGTACTCGAGGAATTCGTCCGCGAGGATCGCGTTGCTCGGCACCTCGCACATCATGATGACCTTGAGTTCGGAGTCGGGAGTGCCGTCACCGCCCTCCCCGCGCTTGAGTCCCTGGTGCGCCAGCAGTTGCGTCACGCGGTCGGCCTGGCCGAGCGTGCGCACGAAGGGCACCATCACTTGCACGTTGGTCAGGCCCATCTCGGTGCGGACGCGAACCATGGCCTCGCACTCCATGGCGAAGGCCTCACGGAAATCCTCGCTGATGTAGCGTGCCGCACCGCGAAAGCCCAGCATGGGGTTTTCTTCCTCGGGCTCGTAGCGGGATCCGCCAATCAGCTTGCGGTACTCGTTGGACTTGAAATCGGACAGGCGCACGATCACCGGCTTGGGCCAGAACGCGGCCGCGATGGTCGCGATGCCTTCTGCCACCTTGTCGACGTAGAACGCGCGCGGCGACGCGTGACCGCGGGCCACGGACTCCACCGCCTTCTTCAGGTCTGCATCGACATTGGGGTAGTCGAGGATGGCCTTGGGGTGCACGCCGATGTTGTTGTTGATGATGAATTCCAGCCGCGCCAGGCCCACGCCGTGGTTGGGCAATTGCGCGAAATCGAAAGCCAGCTGGGGGTTACCGACGTTCATCGTCATCTTGATCGCGATGTCGGGCATTTCGCCGCGTACGACTTCGCTCACTTCGGTTTCCAGCAGGCCGTCGTAGATGAAGCCAGTGTCGCCTTCGGCGCAGCTCACGGTCACCAACGTGCCGTCCTTGAGCAGGTCGGTCGCGTCGCCGCAGCCGACCACTGCGGGGATGCCGAGCTCGCGCGCGATGATGGCCGCGTGGCAGGTGCGCCCGCCGCGGTTCGTCACGATCGCGCTGGCGCGCTTCATGACCGGCTCCCAGTTCGGGTCGGTCATGTCAGTGACCAGGATGTCGCCCGCCTGCACCTTGTCCATCTCGCTGAGGCTGTGCACCAGCCGCACCGGCCCTGTGCCGATCTTCTGGCCAATCGCGCGGCCTTCGGCCAGCACGTTGCCCCGGCCCTTGAGCTTGTAGCGCAACTCGGCCTTGCCCTTTTGCTGGCTCTTCACCGTTTCGGGCCGGGCCTGCAGGATGTACAACTGGCCGTCGGTGCCGTCCTTGCCCCACTCGATGTCCATCGCGCCGCCATAGTGCTTCTCGATGACCAGCGCATAGCGGGCCAGTTGTTCGACGTCCTCGTCCGTCAATGAATAGCGGTTGCGCTGCTCCAGCGGGACGTCAATGGTCTTGACGAGCTTGCCGCTTGCGGCCTTCTCCTCGGGACTGGAGAAAACCATCTGGATCAGCTTGGAACCCAGGTTGCGGCGGATCACGGCACGCTTGCCGGCTGCCAGCATCGGCTTGTGGACATAGAACTCGTCGGGGTTCACCGCGCCCTGCACCACTGTTTCACCCAGGCCGTAGCTGGAAGTGATGAACACGACATCCTCGAAGCCGGATTCGGTGTCGATGGTGAACATCACGCCGGCCGCGCCCAGGTCGCTGCGCACCATGCGCTGCACGCCGGCGGATAGCGCGACGTCGGCGTGCGCAAAGCCCTTGTGGACGCGGTAGCTGATCGCGCGGTCGTTGTAGAGCGACGCGAACACCTCTTTCATCTTGTGCAGCACGTCGTCGATGCCCACTACGTTCAGGAAGGTTTCCTGCTGGCCGGCGAAAGACGCATCGGGCAGGTCTTCGGCGGTGGCCGAGGAGCGCACCGCGAAGCTGGCTTGCGGGTTGCCCGCGCTCAGTGTGGCGAATGCCTCGCCAATCGCCTTCTCGAGATCGGCCGGGAACGGCTGCGCCTCGACCCAGCCGCGAATCTCGGCGCCCGCGGCGGCGAGCGCCCGCACATCCTCGGTGTCGAGCGTGGTGAGCTTGGCGTTGATACGGTCCGCCAGGCCGGCGTGCGCGAGGAACTGGCGGAAGGCGTGCGCCGTCGTGGCAAAGCCCGT
>DATHWV010000410.1:0-8591 GCA_035460205.1 Ramlibacter sp. | reverse complement strand
TTGGCGAACATCGGGAACTTCACCCCATAGGTGTTCTGGCAGAAATCGGCGATCTGCTTGTTGTTGCCGCTCTCCTGCTCGAAGTCGTTCGAGGGGAACCCGAGCACCACCAGTCCCCGGTCCTTGTATTTCGCGTGCAGCGCCTCCAGCCCCTCGTACTGGGGCGTGAAGCCGCAGTAGCTGGCAGTGTTGACCACCAGCAGCACCTTGCCGGCGTACTGGCAAAGTGACTGCGGCTTCTCGTCCTGCAGGCGCAGGAACTGGTGATTGAGCGACGCCGGGCAGGCCGCAGCAGCCGGGGCCTGCGCCTGCACCGGCATGGCCGGCCCGCAGAGGGCGAAGGTCACGCCAAGGGCAATGAGGCGGAAAGTGTTCATCATGGATGCGCCCTTCAATCGGAAAGTGACCAATTGTCAAGCCGTTTTGACCTGCCCGCTTAAAATGTGGGCAGCCGAAGAAAGACAAGCCATGCTTTATCCCGAACTCTTCAAGCAACTCGAGTCCGTCCGCTGGGACATGGACAAGGACATTCCCTGGGCACAGTTCGATGCCAGCAAACTGTCCGACGAGCAGGCACAGACCATCAAGATGAATGCCATCACCGAGTGGTCGGCGCTGCCGGCCACCGAGATGTTCCTGCGTGACAACAAGGACGACAGCGATTTTTCCGCCTTCATGTCGATCTGGTTTTTCGAGGAGCAAAAGCACTCGCTGGTGCTGATGGAATACCTCAAGCGCTTCCGCCCCGAGCTCGCCCCCACCGAAAAGGAACTGCACGAAGTGCGCTTTGAGTTCGAGCCGGCGCCGGCGCTGGAAACGCTGATGCTGCATTTCTGCGGCGAGATCCGCCTGAACCACTGGTATCGCCGTGCGAGCGAATGGCACACCGAACCGGTGATCAAGCACATCTACACCACGCTCAGCCAGGACGAGGCGCGCCACGGCGGCGCCTACCTGCGCTACATGAAGCGCGCGATCAACAACTTTGGCAACGAAGCCAAGGCGGCCTTCAGCAAGGTGGGCGTGCTCATGGCCAGCGCCCGCCGCACCGCACAGGCGCTGCACCCGACCAACCTGCACGTGAACAAGGCCCTGTTCCCGCGCGACACCATCCAGAGCCGGCTGCCCAACCCCGAGTGGCTGGAACACTGGCTGGACAAGCAGATCAATTTCGACGCCGTGTGGGAGAGCAAGGTGGTCGAGCGCATCCTGCACAACATGAGCCTGCTGATGGACCGCAGCTTCCAGAGCGTGCAGGAACTCAACCGCTACCGCAAGGAAGTGGCAGCCGCGCTGGCACAGGCCGCCGGCACCGGCGGGCCTGCACCGTCAGCCGCTTGAGCGCAGCTTCCTTCCTGGGCAAGATCGCCGCGCGCGCCGACGCGGCCGCGCGGGTCGCCGCATTGCCCCAGCCGGTGGTTTTCACCAACGGTGTCTTCGATGTTTTGCACCGTGGCCATGTCAGCTACCTGGCGCAAGCAAGGCAACTCGGCGCCAGCCTGGTCGTGGCGCTCAACACTGACGCGTCGGCCCGCCGCCTGGGCAAGGGCGCCGACCGGCCGCTGAACAACGAGCAGGATCGCGCCGTCGTCATGGCGGCGCTGGAATCGGTGAGCCTGGTGACCTGGTTCGACGAGGACACGCCGCTGGAACTGATTCGCGAGCTCCAGCCCGCGATCCTGGTCAAGGGTGGCGACTACGACATGGCCAAGCTGGCCGAGACCGCGGTGGTGCAAGCCTACGGCGGCAAGGCGCTCGCCATCCCCTTCGTCACGGGCTATTCGACGACCGAACTGGTGCGCCGGATCCGGCAGGGCTAGCGCCCATCGCGCGGAGGGCCCAGAGCTTGTGCGCCCGTGTCGCTTCGCGTGGCGAAGCCTGCTCCAGCCGTTCCACCTCCTCGATCACGACCAGGCTTTCCTTCCATTTGCCGGCCTGCCCGAGGCGGCGGGCGTAAAGCAGGCGTTCGTCCGGTGACGGCGCACGCCGCAGCCGCAACGATGCTTCCTGGTCGGCCAGTGCGGCGGCGTACCGGCCCTGGCGGGCAAGGACCCACGAGCGTGACTGCAATGCCCCAGCGCGAACGGCTGGTGGCAAGGTGGCCGAGCCCAGGCAGGTGTTGAACTCCGCGAGCGCGTCGTCCAGTTGGCGGGCAGCCAGCGCGCCGTCGGCGCGCGCGCAGCCGGTGACGGGTGCGGAAGTTGCGACCAGTGTGAATGCGATGGCAGCGACCGCCGCCGCACTACCGACCGCCGCGGCAAGCCATGCCAGCCAGGGCCGTGGCCGGCCGGCGTGCAGCCAGGCAGCGGCCGTGAGTGCCGCGGCGAGCCCGGCGGCGCCGGGCAGGATGCGCCAGAACAATTCCATGCCGGCGGGCGAATCCAGGCCCGTGCGCAGGGACTGGACGAGGTTGCCGGCGAGCCGCAGGCCGAGGAACAAGCCCCCGAGCATCACCGCGATGCCGACCGCGGGCACCACCCACGGCCACAAGGTCGCGGATGGCATGTGCGACTTCGGCCGCTGGCACTGGTAGATGACCTCGTAGGCTTTCTCGGCGACGCGGTCGTCGGCGAGGCAGGCCACGGCCTCGATCATGGCGCGCGGTGCACGCGCGATGATCAGGTCGCTGACCCAGCTGTGCACCAGCGCCTGGCGGCGCCCGTCGGGCAGCGAGAGCAGCCGGTCCAGCCGCTCGTTCATGGCGCGGTCGTCGCATGCCGCCTGCAGCATGAGGATGAAGCCGTCGATTTCGCCGACGGAGCGTGGCACGCTGACGCTGCTCATTGGAATTTCCCTCTTGGGGCATTACAGCAGCGCAGGCGCCTCCTTTCAACTCACCCGGCGCGAATCATTGCTCGCCGTTGCGCATAAATGCGCAGGTTGGTGCGCAGATCAATGCGCAGGAGGGTCGCCCGCGGCGGCCGCCGGAGCGGCAGGCGGCACGGGCGGGGTGTCCTGCTTCTTGCGCCGCAGCTTGCCGGCCTGGCGCTTGATCCAGTGCTCCAGGTCGTCCATGAACTCGAACACTGCGGGAATGACCAGCAGGCTCAGGACGGTGGACGTGACCAGCCCGCCGATGACCGCGATCGACATCGGCGAGCGGAAGCTCGGGTCGGCAGAACCGAAACCGATCGCAATCGGCAGCATGCCCGCGCCCATCGCGATCGTGGTCATGACGATGGGCCGGGCGCGCTTGTGGCACGCGTCCAGCAAGGCATCGAAGCGCGACAGGCCGTGGTCGCGCCGGGCAACGATGGCGTACTCCACCAGCAGGATGGAGTTCTTCGTTGCGATGCCCATCAGCATCACGAAGCCGATCAGCGAAGGCATGGAGAAGCTCTTCTGGGCGATCAAGAGGCCGATGATCGCCCCGCCGAGTGAGAGGGGCAGGGCAGCCAGGATGGTGACCGGATGCAGGAAGTCCTTGAACAGCAGGACCAGGACGATGTAGATGCACAGGATGCCGGTGAAGATCGCGAGGATGAAGCCGATGAAGAGCTCGCCCATGACCTCCGCGTCGCCCACCTCGCGCACATACACGCCCGGCGGAAGATTGCGGATCGACGGCAGTTGCTGGACGGCGGCGGCCACTTCGCCCAGCGGCTGGCCCGAGAGCTCCACTTCGAAGTTGATGTTGCGCGACCGGTCGTAGCGGTCGATCACTGCCGGCCCGCCGGTCAATTCCAGCGTCGCCACCTGGCCCAGCATGACCGGGCCGCGCGAGCCGGGCACCGCGAGGCGCTCCAGCAGGCTCAGGTCCTTGCGCGCGCTTTCTTCCAGCTTGACCACGATGGGAACCTGCCGCTGCGAGAGATTGAGCTTGGGCAGGGCGACGTCGTAGTCGCCCGCGGTCGCGATGCGCAGCGTATCGGCGATCGCGGTGCTGGTGACGCCGAGGTCGGCTGCCTTGGCAAAGTCCGGGTGCACCGCGATCTCGGGGCGGATCAGGCTGGCCGTCGACGCGACCTGGCCGATCCCCGGGATCGTGCGGATGCCCTTCTCCACCTCGAGCGCCGCCGTCATCAGCAACTGGGGGTCTTCGCCCGCGAGGACCAGGACGTACTTCTCACCCGAGCCGCCCAGGCCCACCTTGCTGCGCACGCCGGGGATGGGTTCCATGGCCGTGCGGATGTTGTTTTCGATCGGCTGCTTCTTCGGCCGGTCGCCGCGCTCGGACAGCAGGATGGTGAGCGTGGCCTTGCGCGCTTCGGCCGCGCCGCCGCCGGCGAACGGGTCGGCGCCGGCCGCACCGCCACCGATGGTGGTGTACACGCTGCGCACATGCTGGACCTTCATCACCGCCAGCCGTGCCTGCTCGGCGGCTTCCTTGGTCTGGTCCAGCGTCGAGCCCGGCGGCAGTTCCAGGTAGACCTGGGTCTGGGAGTTGTCGTCGGGCGGGATGAAGCCGCTGGGCAGCAGCGAACCCAACCCGAGCGAGCCGATGAAGAAGAGGAAGGCCATGACGAAGGTGGCCAGGCGATGCTCCATGCACCAGGTCACCCATTTCAGGTAGATCCGCATCCACGCCGGGTCCTCGTGCTTTGTCACGATCGGCTTGAGCAGGTAGGCCGCCATCATTGGTGTCAGCACGCGGGCCACCAGCAGCGAGGCGGCGACGGCGAGTGAAGCGGTCCAGCCGAATTGCTTGAAGAACTTCCCGACCACGCCGCTCATGAAGGCCGTGGGCAGGAACACCGCGATCAGCGTGAACGTGGTCGCAATCACCGCCAGGCCGATCTCGTCGGCGGCTTCCATCGCGGCCTCGTAAGGGGTCTTGCCCATGCGCAGGTGGCGCACGATGTTTTCCACCTCCACGATGGCGTCGTCCACCAGGACGCCGATCACCAGGGACAGTGCCAGCAGCGTCACCACGTTGATCGTGAAGCCGAGCAGGTGCATGCCGATGAAGGCAGGGATCACCGACATCGGCAGCGCCACGGCCGACACGAAAGTCGCGCGTCCGTCACGCAGGAACAGCCACACCACCAGCACCGCCAGCGCGGCGCCTTCGTACAGCAGGTGCAGCGAGGTCTGGTACTCCTCGGCGACGGGCGTGACGAAATCAAAAGCCTGAGTGAGCACGATGTCAGGCCGCTGGGCCTTCAGCTCGGCGAGCGCCTTCTGCACGGCGGCCCCAACTTCAATCTCGCTCTCGCCGCGGCTGCGGGACACCTCGAAGCCGACCACGGGCCGGCCGTCCAGCAAGGCAGCCGCGCGCGGCTCGGCAACCGTGTCCGTGATGCTGGCGACATCCCGCAGGCGGATGCTGCGCCCCGGGCCGCTGCCCGATGCCTGCAGCGGAATCTCGATCTCCCCAACCTCGCGCGCAGTCTTCACGGTGGCGAGCGTGCGCACCGGCTGCTCGGCGCCGCCCAGGTCGGTGCGCCCGCCCGAGCTTTCCACCTGCACCTGCCGCAACTGGCGGGAGATGTCCGAGGCGGTGACGCCCAGGGCCTGCAGCTTGGCAGGATCCACCGCAACCCGCACCTCGCGATTCACGCCGCCCACGCGCGCGACGGCGCCGACGCCGCGCACCGTCAGCAACTTTCGTGACACATCGTTGTCCACGAACCAGGAAAGCGCCTCAGCGTCCATCCGGGGCGATGCGATCGTGAAGGCGAGCATCGGCTGGCTGGCGAGGTCGAGCTTGGTCACGATGGGGTCGCGCAGGTCCGATGGCAGGTCGGAGCGCACACGCGCCACGGCCGAGCGCACGTCGTCGACGGCTTCCTGCACCGGCTTTTCCAGGCGGAACTCGGCTGTGACCGTGACGGCACCGTCCTGCACCTTGGTGTAGATGTGCTTGAGCCCCTGCACCGTGGCAATCGAATTCTCGATCTTGCGCGCCACGTCGGTTTCCAGCTGGGACGGCGACGCGCCGGGCAATGCCGCCGTGACACTGATGGTCGGCAGGTCGATGTCGGGAAAGTTCTGCACCTTCATGGCGTTGAAGGACAGCAGGCCGGCGAAGGTCAGCAACACGAACAGCATCACGGCTGGAATCGGGTTGCGGATCGACCAGGAGGAGACATTCATCATGGGGTTGGCTCCTGGCCTCTAGCGCTTGCCGGCGGAAGCAGGTGCCGACGCGGCTTTGCCAGCGGCCTGGGCCTCGACCACGCGAACCATGTCACCGTCATTGAGGAAACCCGCGCCGGTCGCGACCACGCGCGCATCGGCCGGCAGGCCCTCCAGAATTTCGATCTGGTCGCCGACGAGTCGCCCGGTCTGCACCTTCACTTGCGCAACGCGGCTGTCCGGGTTGACGCGGTACACGTAGCTGAAGCCGTCGCGCACGACCACGGTCGATTGCGGCACCGTGAGGGCCGGCGTGGCGCCTAGGTCGAACTCGCCGCGCGCGAACATGCCGGCGCGGGCCGAGGCGGGAGCGCCGGGCAGGGGCGTGAGGTCGACATAGACCAATGCCGCCCGGCTTTGCGGATCGACGGTGGGGCCGATCATGCGCACGCGGCCCGAGAGGCGCGCGCCGCTGGCCGCGGTGACCAATGCGGTCGTGCCGGCGGTGATGCGGCCCAGCTCCTGCGAGGTCACCTCGGCGCGCCATTCCAGGCGCCCTTGCCGGATCAGGCGGAACAACTCGGTGCCGCCCCCGACCACGGCACCGACCGTCGCGGTGCGCGCGGAGATGATGCCGTCATCCGGCGCGTGCACATCGGTCAGCCCGAGCCGCACCTGCTGTGCCTGGGTCAGCGCACGCGCCGCCTCCACCTTGGCCTGTGCCGTCTTTTCGGCAGTGAAGTACTGGTTGATCTGCGAAGCGCTCAAGGCGCCGGTGGACTGGATGGCGCGAGCGCGCTCGGCATTGCCCGCAGCCTCGGCCGCCGCGGCCTCTGCTTCGGCCAGCCCGGCGCGCGCCTGTGCGAGTTCGGCGCGCGGCGTCTCTGCAGCGAAAGTTGCCAGCACCTGGCCCTTGAGCACCTTGTCGCCCACGCTCGCATGCACCTGCGTGATCCGCAGGCCCGAGGCTTCGGCGCCAACGCTGGCTTCCTGCCAGGCCACGATGTTGCCGTTGGCGGCCAGTCGCACCGGCAGGTTCGCTCGTTTGGGTTGCACGGTGGCCACCGTCAACGCGGGGCGCACGGTCACTTTCTTGTCTTCCGGGTGGCTGGGGCCGGAAAGCGCCAGCACCCCGCCCACGATGGCGAGCACGGCGACGACGATCGCGGCGATCACCACGGGTTTGAGTTTCAGGGTTTTCATTATCGAAATTCTTGTGTCGGTCAGGGTTGTGTCTGCGCTTGCGCGGTCGCGGTGCCGTCCGGGCGTGTCCAGCCGCCGCCCAGCGCGCGATACAGGCCCACCCAGGCGGCGACCCGTTCGCGTTGCAGCATGAACCAGGCGTCCTCGGCAGCCAGCGCCGTGCGGCGCGCGACTTCCAGTTCGACCAGGCTGGCGAAGCCGTTGCGGTAGCGGGCGTCGGTGGCTTCCAGCGAAGCGCGATAGCCCTCGGTGGCGACGCGCGCGTCTTCGATGCGCGAGCGCGTGCTCTCCAGGGTGACCAGGGCCTGCTCGACTTCGCGCACGGCCTGCCGCACCCTGGCCGCATACAGCAGCACCGCTTCTTCATAGCGGGCCTGCGCCGCGTCCACGTTCGCCGCGCGTCGGCCGCCGTCGAACAGGGGCAGCGTCACGGCCAGCGGTCCGAGCGACCAGGTTTGCAGGTCGGTACTCACACCGCCCGTGTGCACCGTGCCGGCGGCGATGGCGCCCGACAGCGTGATGCGCGGCAATCTCTGCGCCTTCGCGGTGCCGACATCGGCAGCGGCGGCAGCCACCTCGCGCTCGGCCTGGAACACGTCGGGGCGCTGGGCGAGCACCTGCGCCGGCACCGACGCCACCGCCAGTGTCGCCGACGGCGGTGTCCATGGCGCGACCAGCTTCTGCCGCAATTGCGGTTCCTCGATGGCGCTCAGCGCCACGAGCGTCTTGACTTCGATGTCGCATAGCGCGCGCTGGCTGGTGGCGCGCGCCGAGCCTTCGGCCGAACTCGCGCGGGCCAGGGCCGAGGTCGCGGGCGCAGTGAAACCGGCCTTGGTGCTCAACTCCGACAGCCGCGCGGTTTCGGCGCGCGACTTGAAGTCGTTGGTGGCGACGACGAGTTGCTGTTCGCAGGTGCGCAGGTTGACATAGCTGATGGCGGTTTCGGCGGCCACCGATACGCGCGCGTCGTGCCAGAACGCACTCGCGCCTTCCAGCCTGGCCTGTGCCGCGTCGGCAGTCGCGCGGTTGCCGCCGAACAGGTCGATCTCCCAGGCGGTCTGCAACCCGGCTTGCGCCACGCTGGCCAGCGGCAGGGGCGGCTGGCTGTTGTCGCGCCGCACCGATGCCGAGGCGTCGAGCGTCGGCAGCAGCGCAGCGCCCGCGGCAACCCGGATGGCATGCGCCTGGCGGATGCGCGATGCGGCGGTGGCCACCGTCGGGCTGGCGGCTTGCGCCGACTCGATCAGCTCGACCAGCAGCGGGTCATTGAGTTGCTGCCACCAGGCGGACAGGTCGACCAGCGTGCCGTTGTGCGGAAGCGGCGCGTACCACTGGGGCGGCGTGGCGGCGGCCACCTGTTCGGGTGGGCG
>DATHWV010000409.1:0-20116 GCA_035460205.1 Ramlibacter sp. | reverse complement strand
GCCGAACATCACGCCGATCTTCATGCGGATCTGGTTGATGAAGATGACCATGCAGTTGGTCTTCTTGATGGTGGCGGTGAGCTTGCGCAGCGCCTGGCTCATCAGGCGGGCCTGCAGGCCGGGCAGCGAATCGCCCATCTCGCCTTCGATTTCGGCCTTGGGCGTGAGCGCCGCGACCGAGTCGATCACGATCAGGTCCACCGCGCCGGAGCGCACCAGGCTGTCGCAGATTTCGAGCGCCTGCTCGCCGGTGTCGGGCTGGCTGATCAGCAGGTCCGACAGGTTCACGCCCAGCTTCTGCGCGTACTGCACGTCAAGCGCGTGCTCGGCGTCGATGAAGGCGCACTGGCCGGCCTGGCGCTGCATCTCGGCGATGACCTGCAGCGTGAGCGTGGTCTTGCCCGACGATTCCGGGCCGTAGATCTCGATCACCCGGCCGCGCGGCAGGCCGCCGACGCCCAGGGCGATGTCCAGGCCGAGCGAGCCGGTGGAGACGACCTGGATGTCTTCCAGCTTCTCGCCCTCGCCCAGCCGCATGATCGTGCCCTTGCCGAACTGCTTGTCGATCTGGGCCAGCGCGGCCTGCAGGGCCTTGGACTTTTCGCTGTCGGCGGCGATACGGGTTCCTTTGACTTGAGCATCCATTTTGAAAATCTCCTTGTGAATCAACAGGTTGAGGTGTCTCATCCAGTGGTTGAATTCACAGGCTGGATGCTTGACCAGTACTTTAACGCGTGCCGTTGAAAGAAGTAAACGAGTTTTTTGGTCAGTTTGCCTTACGATTTACCGCATGAGCAACGATGCCCTTCCCGCGCCCGCCGACGACAGCTGGCGCCTCACCCACCTGGGCCGGCTGCTGGGCCACGCGGCGCGGCGCTTCGACGAGCGGGTGCTCCACCTGATGGCGCACAACGTCGACGTGCCGCTGGCGCTGGCCAACCTCGCGGCCCGCTCGCAGGTCAGCGCAGCGCATGTGCACGTCACCCGCCACCTCGCGCTGGAGGGCTCGCGCCTGACGGCCCTGGCCGCCCGCGCAGGGATGAGCAAGCAGGCCATGGGCGACCTGGTCGACCAGTGCGAAGCCTGGGGCCTGGTCACGCGCGAGCCGGACCCGCTGGACGCCCGCGCGCGCCGGGTCCGGTTCACGGCCACCGGCCTCGCATGGCTGCGGGCATTCAGGGACGCGGTGACGCAGGCGGAGGCCGAGTTCCGCAGCGAAGTGGGGACGGAGGTGGGAACGGTCGTGGCGATCGCGCTGGAGGCCTACGCGGGCGCCTGGAGCACCTCGGACAACCCCGGCTGAGCCGCAGCCCTCACCGGCCCGACGGCTCGTACCAGAGCTCGGGCCGCGACTTCAGCAGCGCGCGCGTCTCGGCCGACATGAAGGGGTTGTCGATCCGCAGGACCTTGCGCGTCTTCAGGTGCGCCCGCGCAATCAGCGCACCCTTGTAGCGCTGGAAATGCGCGTCGAAGGTGCCGACCTTGACCATCAGGTCGAGGCCTTCCGCGATGCGCGACGCCAACTGCTCGCCTTCGCGGCTGCGCTGCACGAAGAAGAAGCGCGTCGTCGGGAAGTGCAGCAGCAGGGCCTGCTCCACCTTCATTTCAGGCAACACGCCCCGGCGCTCGTCGTATTCGCGATAGGCCTCGTCCGCGCTGCGCGAAAAGAAATCGAAGCGCCGGTCCACCAGCATCCGGAACAGTCCCTCGTAGCTGTCGCCGGTGACCACCTTGAAACCGGCCGCGCGCAAGATCTGCGTGTCGGCCCAGGTGGTGAACGAGCCCACGCTGAACGCACGCAACTCGTCCAGCGTGGAGACCGCGGCAAACTTCGCCTGCATGTCGTCGCGCACCAGGAAGACGCGGTAGCTGACCAGCCCCTTGTCGATCGGGATGCGCACCGGCAGGAACCGGAGTTCGTGTTCCGCCGAAGTCGAGCGCGCGAACACGTTGGCCAGGCCGCTGCCGGCGGCAATCTCCTCACCCGCCCGGGCCTGGTTCATCGGCACTTGCGATTGCCTGAGTTCGTACGGCCCATGGCTGGGCACCGTGGCTTCCAGCGCCTGGCGCAGCAACTCGTAGTCGTAGATGTACTGGGTATCGGTGCGCGATTCCGCGCGCGGGTAGACCAGCACCGGGCCAGCAGCGAATGCCGCGGCGCCACCCAGCCACGCGGCCAGGGCAAGACAGGTCCCAACAACCATCCGTTTCATCGCAGCCCTCCAGGAGCCGACGTGAGGGGTCCATGGTGACCCCGCGGCGTGTTGCGCGCATCACGGGTTTTCCCGCGCCGACGTTACCGCGGCAGCCCCGGAAAACCTAGAATGAATCCACAAGAGGAGACAAGCCATGAGGATTCTCATTGCCGAAGACGACCAGGTGCTGGCCGACGGCCTGCTGCGCACCTTGCGCGCCTCGGGCGCCGCGGTGGACCATGTGGCCAGCGGTACCGAAGCGGATGCCGCGCTCATGACCAACAACGAATTCGACCTGTTGATCCTCGACCTCGGGCTGCCCAAGCTGCACGGCCTGGAAGTGCTGCGCAAACTGCGCGGCCGCGGCTCCTCGCTGCCGGTGTTGATCCTCACCGCGGCGGACGGCGTCGAGGAACGCGTCAAGGGCCTGGACTATGGCGCCGACGACTACATGGCCAAGCCGTTCAGCCTGCAGGAGCTGGAGGCCCGCGTGCGCGCCCTCACGCGGCGCGGCATGGGTGGCACCAGCAGCACCATCAAGCACGGCCCGCTGGTGTACGACCAGGCCGGCCGCGTTGCGACCATCGACGGGAAGATGGTCGAGCTGTCCGCGCGCGAACTGGGCCTGCTCGAGGTGCTGCTGCAGCGCGCCGGCCGGCTGGTGAGCAAGGACCAGCTGGTGGAGCGCCTGTGCGAGTGGGGCGAGGAAGTCAGCAACAACGCGATCGAGGTCTACATCCACCGCCTGCGCAAGAAGATCGAGAAGGGCCCGATCCGCATTGCGACCGTGCGCGGCCTGGGTTACTGCCTCGAAAAAATCCCCAACTGATGCTCGCAAGGAAATCCAGCCCTTGAAAATCTTCCAGCGCGAGCAGCGTTCGCTGTTCGGCGAGATCCTGGACTGGATGCTCACGCCGCTGCTGCTGCTGTGGCCGATCAGCCTTGCGCTGACCTGGCTCGTCGCGCAGAGCATCGCCGGCAAGCCCTTCGACCGGGCCCTTGAATACAACGTCCAGGCGCTCGCGCAGCTGGTCACGGTGCAGCAGCAGCGCGTGGTGTTCAACCTGCCGCAACCGGCGCGGGAAATCCTGCGGGCCGACGACTCGGACCATGTGTACTACCAGGTGCTTGGGCCGCACAGCGAGTTCCTTTCCGGCGAGCGCGACTTCCCGCACCCGCCGGAAGACGAAACCCCGCGCGCCGGTGAAGTGCGGCTGCGGGACGACGAGATGCGAGGGCTCGACGTGCGTGTCGCCTATACCTGGGTCAAGCTCGACCTGCCGGGCGCGCAGCCCTCGCTGGTACAGGTGGCCGAAACGCGCGAGAAGCGTTCCGTACTGGCCACCGAAATCATCAAGGGCGTGATGCTGCCGCAGTTCGTGATCCTGCCGCTGGCCGTGCTGCTGGTGTGGCTCGCCCTGGTGCGCGGCATCAAGCCGCTGTCGCAGCTGGAAGAGCGCATCCGCGCGCGCAAGCCCGACGACCTGTCGCCGCTGGACGACAAGGCGGTGCCACTGGAAGTGGCGCCGCTGGTGTCTTCGGTCAATGACCTGCTCACGCGGCTGAAGGTGTCGATCGCGACGCAGAAGCGCTTCCTGGCCGATGCCGCGCACCAGCTGAAGACGCCGCTGGCGGGCCTGCGCATGCAGGCCGACCTGGCCCAGCGCGAGGCCTTCAATGCCGACCAGCTCAAGCAGTCGCTCAAGCTGATCGGCCGCTCGAGCATCCGCGCCACGCACACCGTGAACCAGCTGCTGGCGCTGGCGCGCGCCGAGAGCAGCGGACAAGCCGTCGCGCGCCAGCCTTGCGACCTGGCGAGCATTGCGATGGAGGTGGTGCAGGACTCGGTGCCGCGCACGATGGACAAGCACATCGACCTGGGCTACGACGGCGCGACACCGGGCACGCCCGGCGTAGGCCTGCAGGGCAACCCGACGCTGCTCAAGGAAATGGTCCGCAACCTGCTGGACAACGCCATCAGCTACACGCCTTCATCCGCGGAACACCCCGGGGTCATCACGGCACGGGTGCTCGCCGACCCGTTCGGCCATGTGCTGGTGCTGCAGGTGGAAGACTCCGGGCCCGGCATTCCCGAGGCCGAGCGCGAGCTGGTGCTGCAGCCCTTCTACCGCGCCCTGGGCACCAACGTCGACGGCTCCGGGCTGGGCCTGCCGATCGTGCTGGAAATTGCGCGCCAGCATGAGGCGGAGATCACGCTGGAAGACGCGCGACCCGGGCAAGTGCCCCCGGGCACGCGGGTGAGCGTGCGTTTCGTGCTCAAGGACAGCGGCGGCACAGACGCGGCCCGCGAGACTGCCGCAGCTCAGGCCGGCTTGTAGAGATCCAGCTGCAGGCGCTCGCGCTCGATCGCACGCGCGACCGGCGGCAGTTGCGCCAGGCGCTGCACCAGCGCCCACAGCGCCCGGTAGCCCTTCGGGTCAAGGCCCGCGAGCCCGCCCCAGCGCGTGAGCGTCAGCGCATAAGCATCGGCCGGGCCAAACTGGGCGCCGCCGAGGAATCCGTCACCGGCCCTCGCCGCCATGGCCTCCAGCTGGTCCAGCAGCACGCCATAGCGGGCTACCGCGAATTTCTTCACCGTGCTCTGCGCCTGCTCGTCGTCGGTGAACTTGTGCGGCATGAAGGCGTGCGTGAAGGTCGGGTGCACGGTGTTGTTCATCCAGGCCAGCGTTTCCAGCATGCGGGTGCGCGCCAGCGGCTCGGTGGGCAGGAAACCGCACTGCGGGAAGCGCGCGTCCAGGTGGCAGACCACGGCCATGATCTGCGTGATCACCTGTTCGCCGTCCACCAGCACCGGCACCTGGCCGTTTGGGTTGAGCGCCAGGAATTCCGGCTGGTGGTTCTCGCCCTTGTGGATCTTGACCAGGACCGGCTCGAAGGGCGCGCCACTCGCCTCCAGCAGGGTGTGCGGCACGAAGGAGCAGGCGCCGGGCGCGAAGTACAGTTTGAGTGTCATGGGGGATGCTTTCCTCTCGATGGGTTCAGCGGCACGGCCGCAATGTCTTGCCGTTCAGCGCCGATTTCAGCTCGTCCAGGCGCGGCCGCAGCGCTTCGTCCACGGCCGGCAACCGCAGCTGTTGCCCCCGCAGTTCCTCGCGCTCGCGCACCACCTTGGCGGTACGCACGCCGCGCTTGGCCAGGCCCTCCATTTGCTGCGTGGCTTCAGCCTCGGTGGCGAAACCGCCCAGCGACAGCCCGGGCTCCAGCGCCGGGTTGGACAGGGCCTCGAACGAAATGCCAAGCCCGCGCAGCTCGGCCTTCTTGCGGTTGACGTTGTCGGCCGCAGGGTACTTGCCCATGTAGATGATCCAGCGCGCCGGCTCGACGGCCGGCTCCATGATCCAGGCGCCGGCCGGCCAGGACTCCAGCGCCTGCTTCACGGTACCGGCCTGCGCCTCCTCGATCAGGCCCGACTGCAGGCATTCGGGCACCTTGGCCACGGCCGCCGCCTCGATGCGGCGGGCTTCGTCGCGCGCCAGCACGCGAACGGATTGCGGCTTGATTTGCTGTTCGAGGCGGTGCGGTTCGGATTGCTGTGTGGGCGCGATGCCCCACGAAGCCAGCAGGTTCTGCGACCAGGCGAAATACGCGGCGTTGGCCAGCAACAGGACCAGGACGAGCAGGCGCAGCATGTCTAGCGGACGGGGCGGACGCTCACTTCGGAGCTGGTGACGGTGTTCATGCCACGGGCAGTATGCACCAGCAAGGCGCCGCTCTCGCTGGCGCCATGGGCGGTGCCGGAAGTGCCGTCGCTCAGGATCACCTCGCGATCGCGCAGCGCGTCGCGGGCGTTGAAGCGGGCCTGGAACGGGGCGAAGCCGAACTGCCCGAAGGCCTGCACCGACTGCACCAGGGGCGTCATGATGCGCAGCAGGACGTCCGGGGCCGACGCGCGCGGCAGCAGGTCTTGCAGCGCCGCGGGCGGGGTGGACAGGCCGGCTGCATCCTGTGGCGCGACGTTGATGCCGATGCCGATCACCGCGTAGCGCCCGGCACTGCTGCCTTCGCCGAAGCTGGCGGTCTCGATCAGGATGCCGCCCAATTTGCGGTCCTGTAGCCAGAGGTCATTGGGCCACTTCAGCTGGACCTGCGGGTGCAACGCCTCGGCCAGGCTCACGCCCACGGCCAGCGACAGGCCCGACCAGTCCTGCGGCGCCAGCGTCAGCCCCAGCGAGAAAGTCAAGGACTCCCCCGGCCGGCTGGCCCAGGTGCGGCCCAGCCGCCCGCGGCCTGCCTTCTGGTGCTCCGCGACCAGCAGCACGGGCTCGAGCTGCCCGGCACGGGCGCGGCGCATCAACTCGCTGTTCGTCGAATCGACTTCCGGCAGGACTTCCACGGTGAAGCCGGGCAGGAGCGGCACCACCGCCTCCCACACGGCCTCAGCCGGCCAGTTCACTTCCTGGACCCGCGCTTGGGCGCCAGCATGGTGCCGCGGCACTTACGGGCGCCGCACAGGCACCGGTATTCGGCCTTGAGCTTGGGCGTGTAGCGCTCGTCGATGATGAGCCCGTAGTCGTAGTTGAGCTCTTCGCCGGCCTTGATGTTGCGCAGCGCCTTGATGAAGACACGGTGTGTATCGTCGTCCTCGTCGGCTTCGCAGTTGGGGTTGCAGGAATGGTTGATCCAGCGCGCGGCGTTGCCGCCCACGGCCGCGTCGATCACCTTCTTGCCGTCCATGATGCTGAAATAGAACGTATGGTTGGGATCATCCGGGTTGTTCGGGTGGCGGCGGTCCGCCTCCTTCCAGCCGATGATCTCGCCCACGTATTCGATGAGGGTTTCGCCCTCGGCGATGTCCTGCAGGGCGAAGACGCCCTTGCCGTGGACACCGGACCGGCGCACCTGGATCCGGCGGCTGGCGGGGCGTTTGGCGGGACGGGATTCGGCCACTTGCCGGGAAAGGGCTTCCGCCCCGTTATTGACTGCTTTTTCTGCCATCGCCAAAACTCTGTTAATTTGAATATGCACACACGCGCGCGTGCGTGCGCGCGCGAGAAGCCGAGATTGTAAGGAACAACCGGGGGCGGGGCGGCAGGGGCCGCTGCGCTCCCAACTATATTTATGTCAAAGACACTGATCATTGCCGAGAAGCCGTCCGTGGCCCAGGACATCGTCCGGGCCCTGACACCCGTTGCCGGCAAGTTCGACAAGCACGACGAGTACTTCGAGAGCGAGAAGTACGTCGTCACCAGCGCCGTCGGCCACCTGGTGGAGATCCAGGCGCCGGAAGAGTTCGACGTGAAACGCGGCAAATGGAGCTTTGCCCACCTGCCCGTGATCCCGCCCTACTTCGACCTGAAGCCGGTGGACAAGACCAAGACGCGCCTGAACGCGGTGGTCAAGCTCGCCAAGCGCAAGGACGTCACCGACCTCGTCAACGCCTGCGACGCCGGGCGCGAGGGCGAGCTCATCTTCCGCCTGATCGAGCAGTACGCGGCCGGCACCAAGGGCGGCAAGCCGGCCCCGCTGGGCAAGCCGGTCAAGCGCCTGTGGCTGCAGTCGATGACGCCGCAGGCCATCCGGGACGGCTTCTCCGAGCTGCGCAGCGACAAGCAGATGGCCGGGCTGGCCGACGCGGCGCGGTCGCGCTCCGAGGCCGACTGGCTGGTCGGCATCAACGGCACCCGCGCCATGACCGCGTTCAATTCGCGCGATGGCGGCTTTTTCCTGACGACCGTGGGCCGGGTGCAGACGCCCACGCTGGCGGTGGTGGTTGAGCGCGAAGAGCAGATCCGCAAGTTCATCAGCCGCGATTACTGGGAAATCCACGCCACCTTCCTGGCCGATGCGGGCGAATACGCCGCCAAGTGGTTCGACCCGAAATGGAAAAAGGATCCTGACGACGCCGAGCTCAAGGCCGACCGCGTCTGGTCGCAGAAGGAAGCCCAGGCCATCGCCGATGCGGTGCGCGGCAAGGCCGCCACGGTGACGGAAGAGTCGAAGCCGACCACACAGGCCTCGCCGCTGCTGTTCGACCTCACTTCGCTGCAACGCGAGGCCAACGGGCGCTTCGGTTATTCGGCCAAGACCACTCTCGCACTTGCACAGTCACTCTATGAGCGGCACAAGGCACTGACCTACCCGCGTACCGATTCGCGCGCGCTGCCCGAGGACTACCTGCCGGTGGTCAAGAACACCATGGGCATGCTCGCGGAAAGCGGCATGAAGCACCTCGCGCCCTTCGCCCAGCAGGCGATCGACGAGAGTTACGTCAAGCCCAGCAAGCGCATCTTCGACAACGCGAAGGTCAGCGACCACTTCGCGATCATTCCCACGCTGCAGGCGCCCAGCGGCCTCTCGGACGCCGAGCAGAAGCTGTACGACCTCGTCGTGAAGCGCTTCCTGTCGGTGTTCTTCCCGAGCGCCGAGTTCATGGTGACGACGCGCATCTCGCAGGCGGTCGGCCACAGCTTCAAGACCGAGGGCAAGGTGCTGGTCAAGCCGGGCTGGCTCGCGATCTGGGGCAAGGAAGCTGCCGCCGAAGTCACCGACGCAAAAGAAGGCGACAAGGGCCAGGCGCTGGTGCCGGTCAAGCCGGGCGAGATGGTGCGAGGAGAAGTCGTGGAGCCCAAGGGCCTGAAGACACGCCCGCCGGCGCGCTACTCGGAAGCGACGCTGCTCGGCGCGATGGAAGGCGCCGGCAAGCTGGTCGAGGACGACGAACTTCGTGAGGCCATGCAGGAAAAGGGATTGGGCACGCCGGCCACGCGTGCTTCCATCATCGAAGGCCTGATCAACGAGAAGTACATGTTCCGCGAGGGGCGCGAGCTCATCCCTACGGCCAAGGCCTTCCAGCTGATGACGTTGTTGCGCGGCCTGGGCGTGGAGGAACTTTCCCGGCCCGAGCTCACCGGCGACTGGGAATACAAGCTCGCGCAGATGGAGCACGGCAAGCTCTCGCGTGAGACCTTCATGCGCGAGATCGGCGAGATGACGAAGCACATCGTCAAGAAGGCCAAGGAGTACGACCGCGACACCGTGCCCGGCGATTACGCGACGCTGGAAACGCCGTGCCCCAATTGCGGCGGCATCGTGAAGGAAAACTACCGCCGCTTCACCTGCACCGGCAAGACCGGCACGGGCGAGGACGCCTGCGGCTTCTCGTTCGGCAAGACGCCGGCAGGCCGCACCTTCGAGACCCAGGAAGTCGAGCAGCTGCTGCGCGAGAAGAAGGTCGGGCCGCTGGAAGGCTTCCGCTCCAAGGCGGGCTGGCCCTTCACTTCGGAGATCGTGCTCAAGTACAACGAAGAGGAAAAGAACTGGAAACTCGAGTTCGATTTCGGCGATGACAAGAACGCGGCGGAAACCGGCGAGATCGTTGACTTCAGCGCGCAGGAGCCGCTGGGCAAGTGCCCGAAGTGCGGCAACCGCGTGTTCGAATATGGCAAGAACTATGTGTGCGAGCGATCGGTGCCGACCACCGAGCAGCCCACGCCGACCTGCGACTTCAAGACCGGCCAGGTGATCCTGCAGCAACCGGTGGCGCGCGAGCAGGTGACCAAGTTGCTGGAGACCGGCAAGACCGACTTGCTCGACAAGTTCGTGTCGATGCGCACGCGCCGCGCCTTCAAGGCCTTCCTGGCCTGGAACAAGGATGAGGGCAAGGTGACTTTCGAGTTCGCGCCGTCGAAATTCCCGCCGCGCAAGACGGCGGCGGGCAAGACACCGGCGGCGAAGGAGCCGGCAGCCAAATACGCTGCGAAGGCAGCGGGCAAGACCGCCGCGAAGAAGGCGCCTGCCAAGAAAGCCGCGGCAAAGAAGGCTGCGCCCAAGGCGCCGCGCAACCCCGGCGCGGGATTGAAACCCAGCGCCGAACTAGCCGCGGTGATCGGCGCCGAACCGGTGGCCCGCACGCAGGTCATCAAGAAGCTGTGGGACTACATCAAGGCCAACGGCCTGCAGGACGCGACGAACAAGCGCGCGATCAATGCGGACGCGAAACTGTTGCCCGTGTTCGGCAAGCCGCAGGTGACGATGTTCGAGCTGGCCGGCATCGTCGGCAAGCACCTGTCGGCCTGAAGCACCATGCCCACGCAAGACACGCTCGAACGCTTCATCGCGCGGGTGGAGAGCAACGCGCACGTCGAGGCTATCCAGGAGTTCTACACCGAGAGCGCCTCGATGCAGGAGAACAACGCGCCGCCCCGCGTGGGCCGCGACACGCTGGTCGCGCATGAAGCGGCGGCGCTCGCCCGGGCCAGTTCAGTTCGCTCGGCCTGCGTGCGGCCGGCATTGGTGAACGGCGACACCGTCGTAATCCGCTGGATCTTCGAATTCACCTGGAAGGACGGCAGCACCGGCCGCATCGAAGAGCTCGCCTGGCAGCGCTGGGAGGGCGAGCGGATCGCGCAGGAAAAATTCTTCTACGATCCCAGGCAGTTCGTGCCCAAGCCCGCCGCCTGAACGTCAAGCCCGCAGCAGCGGGCTTGCGTGCGTCAATGCATGAACCGGCCGCCGCGGCCGATGGTGGTCACATCGATGAAGCTCGAACCCACGTGGTCGTTCGGGCCATAGCGGATGCTGAACCCGCCCAGGTCCCAGTCGCGGATCGATTCCAGTGCGACGATGAAGCCTTCGCGCGTCGGGTTTCGGCCCGCGCGCTTCAAGCCTTCGACGAACACCTTGGCGATCAGGAAGCCTTCCATGCTGGAGAAGTCCGGCTCCTTCTGGCCGGCCTCGGCCATGATCTGCTGGTACTCGCGCACGACCGGGATCGAGGCGCCGTAGGGGAAGGGCACGACCTGCGAAATCACCACGCCGGCGCCGGTGTCGCCCAGCTCGTCGGCCAATGCCTTGGAACCCACGAAGCTGACGTTGAAGAACTGGCCACCAAAGCCCTTGGTGCGTGCCTGCTTGATGAATGCCGCGCACGACTTGTAGGCGCTGATCTGCACGATGGCGTCGGGTTGCGCGGCCATGATCGCCTCGAGCGACTTGGCAACGTCCACGCTGTTGCGCTCCACCGTGCCGGTAGCGACCAGCTTGAGTTGGCGGCGGGCCAATGCGCGCTCGACGCCGTCGAGGCCGGTCTTGCCGTACGCGTCATTCTGGTAGAAGACCGCGATCTTCTTCAGGCCCAGGCTGGTGAGGTGCTGCACGATGCGCTCGGTCTCGTCGAAGTAGCTGCCGCGCACGTGGAATACCTGGCGATTGAACGGCACGCGCAGTGCCTCGGCACCGGTGAACATGCCGACCAGCGGGACCTTGGCCTCGGTCAGGACGGGAACCGCGGCAATGCCGGTCGGTGTTCCCACCGAACCTGCGAGCGCGAAGACCTTGTCCTCGTCGATCAGCGCCTTGACGGCCGCCTTGGACTTTTCAGGCTCGTAGCCGTCGTCGCGCGTCACCAGCTTGAGCTGGCGGCCGTGCACGCCGCCCTGCGCGTTGACTGACTTGAAATAGGCTTCGATGCCGACCTTCAGTCGCTCACCCAGCTGTGCGGCCGGGCCGGTGAAGGCCGCGAATTGCCCCACCAGCACCTGCTTGTCGGTAACGCCGGTCTCCGCCCTCAGCGGCCCGGCTGCGGCAAACCCCAGCGCCAGCGCAAACGCGGCGCGTAAAAACACCCATGAATTCAAGATGGCTCACTCCCTATGCAACATGCGAAACGGCGGTCTTTGCCGCGCGACCCGACACCTTAAGGGGATCGTCGTTAGCATGCAAGCACCGTCCTCCAGGAGGAAGACGAGGCCCGACGGGCGGGATGCAATGAAGAAGAAAGCAGTCAGTGCGCGGGCGCCGGCAACTGCCGCAGGCCGCCCAGGCTGGAAGCAATGATCACGACGGCCTGCAGCGTGAAGCCCGCCAGCGCGAGCCACAGGCAGGCGGCCTCGCCCCATGCCGCGCCCACCAGCGCACCGAGCGCCGCGCCGAGCGGGCGCGACCCGGCATTCACCGCCAGGAACACCGACGAGACGCGGCCCAGCATGGCGTGCGGCGTCACGCTCTGGCGCAGCGTGGTCGACGTGATGGTCCAGATGATGGGACCGACGCCGAACAGGAAGAAAGACAGGCCCGCCAGCACACCGGTCGGCATCCACAGCGTGGCCACCATCGCCGCCATGGCCAGCACCGACACGACGGGCCCGAGCTGGATCGCACGGCCGAACGCCATCGCGCCGACGATGCGCGTGGCCAGCAAGGCGCCCACCACCATGCCGGCGCCATAGCAACCCAGCGTGAAGCCGACCGCCTGCGCGTCGAGTCCCAGTGCGCGCACGGCATACGGCACGTACGCCGCCTGCAGCACAAACCACGAGATGTTCCATGCGACGCCAGTCAACAGCATCGGCCGCAGGAAGGATTGTTGCCAGACGAACTGTGCGCCGTCCTTGATCTCAAGCAGCGGATGCCGTGGCGTGGTCGCCGCGCGCGCGGGCTCCGCCAGGCGCCACAACAAGACCACTGCCGCGGCCGAAAGCACCGTGGCCAGCACGAACGCCGCCGGTGCACCGGCCCACGCCACCAGCGCACCCGCCAGGGCGGGGCCACCCGCATAGGCCGCGCTGCGCGCCAGCTCGAGCCGGCCGTTGGCGCGCGCCAGCAATTCGCGCGGCACGAGCGAAGGCACAAGGGCCGGCGCTGCGACACTGAACCCCACCGTGCCCACGGCCCCGAGAAAGCCAAGTACCGCCAGGCCGGCGATCGACATCTGCCCCGACAGCACCATCGCCAGCAGCAGGACCAGCGACAACGCCCGCAGGCTCTCGGCCACCACCATCAGCCGGCGCCGTGACATGCGGTCGGCCAGCACACCCAGCGGGATCGACAGCAACAGGAAGGGCAGCGTCTGCACCGCCGCCAGCGTGCCGATCTCGCCCGGGCCGGCGCCGAGCGCCAACACCGCGACGATGGGCACCGCGGCCAGGCTCAGCTGTTCCGCCGACTGGGCGGCCAGGTTGGACCACGCCAGCGCGTTGAAGGGACGGGGAAATGTGGAAGTCATGGCTGCGATGTTGCCTGCGTTCCAAGCGGCATGCTGGCCGTTTCCGGACGCGGAAATTTCGGCCCTCGCCGGATGACAAGGCCTGTGCTTCGTTGCATCATCCGTCTCCCATCCCCCAAGGAGACCCACATGAAAAAGACGCTTCTGGCCCCCGCACTCGCGCTCGCCGCGCTCTCGGCCCACGCCGCCGGATTCGGCCTCACCAGCCCGGACATCAAGGCCAACTCCACGATGGACCCGAAGTTCGAGGCCAACGTGTTCGGCTGCAAGGGCGAGAACAAGTCGCCGGCGCTCAAGTGGAGTGGCGCACCCAAGGACACCAAGAGTTTCGCGGTAACGGTGTACGACCCGGACGCGCCCACCGGCTCGGGTTTCTGGCACTGGTTCGTGATCAACATCCCGGCCACGACGACCGAACTGCCCGCCAACGCGGGCGCGGTCGGCGGCGCGAACCTGCCCAAGGGCGCAACCAATGTGCGCATCGACTACGGCTTCGCCGGCTGGGGCGGCGCCTGCCCGCCGCAGGGCGACAAGCCGCACCGCTACATCTTCACCGTGTACGCACTCAAGACCGACAAGCTGGAAATTCCCGCCGATGCGACGGCGGCGGTGGCCGGGTTCATGACCAACATGAACGCCATCGGCAAGGCTTCGTTCACCGCGAAGTACGGCCGGGCGAAGTAAGCGTCCGCTGGCGCGCTGTGTCCTGCGCGCCGTCCGTTCCGGTCCTTTCTTCCGGGGGGCGCAATTTCTAGTATTGCGCCAGGGCTGCTGCGTCTTGTGGCCCAAACATCATCCCCTTGGAGACACTCATGGATCGACGCTCTTTCATGCTGGCAGCCGGCTCTTCGCTGGCCGCCCCCCTTGTCCTTGCCGCGCGCACACCCGAGCCCGGCGTCACGGACACCGAAATCCTTCTCGGGCAAAGCGCCGTGCTGACCGGCCCCCTGAGCCCCGGGGCACTCGCCATGCAGGGCGGCGCCAGGATTGCATTCGACGAAGCCAACGTGAAGGGCGTTGCCGGCCGCAAGCTGCGCCTGCTGTCGCTTGACGACGCGTTCGACCCGGCGAAAGCCGCAGCGAACTACGAGGCCCTGGCCAAGCAACACCAGGTGCTGGCCTGCGTGCTGGGCGTCGGCGGCATCACCACGCTGGCCGGCATGCCGGCCCTGCGCGAAGCCAACATGCCGATGGTCGGCGCCACCGCCGTTGTCGACTCCGCCCGCGAGAAGCTGCAAGGCGTGGCCTACTTCACGCGCGCCAGCCAGCAACGGGAATCCGACGCGCTGGTGCAGCACCTGCAGACCCTGGGCATGCGCAAGATTTCGTTCGTGCACATTGGCACGCCCGGCGGGCTGGAAGTGCTGGGCCAGGTGAAAGAGGCTGTGCAAAAGCAGGGCCTGCAGTTCATGGGCTCGGCTGCCATCGCGCCCGATGGCAGCAATGCCGTTGAAGCCGGCAAAGCCGTGGCCGCACAACAGGCGCAGGCGACGATCATGTTCATCACCGGCCCCGCCGGCGCAGCCTTCATCCAGTCGGCCCTTGCGAATGGATCCGCGCCTGCCTTCTACGGCATGTCGATCCTTGCCGGCGACGTGACAGCCAGGCTGCTCGGCGACCAGTCCAAGGGACTGGCCATCTCGCAAGTCACGCCCTACCCGTGGGACGCCGCGAACGTCGACGCCAACCAGTACCGCAAGGCCTGCGAGAAGGCACAGGTGCCGGTGGGTTACCACAGCTACGAAGGCTATATCGCCGGACGCGTCATGGTCGATGCGCTCAAGCAGTGCGGGCGCGACCTCACGCGCGTGCGCCTGCATGCGGCGCTGAAGGCATTGAAGACCCGCGTGGGTGGAATTGACATCGACTTCAATGGCGGCCAGCACACCGGCTCGCGCTTTGTCGAACTGGTGCGCGTGCGCCCGGACGGCAAGTTCGTCCGCTGACACGGCGAGCGCGGCGCCTCAGGTGTCGCGCGCGTGAAGCCGGAAGCTCGCCGGCGACTCGCCGCTCCAGCGCTCGAAGGCGCGGCGGAAGCTGCGGCCATCCGAGTAGTCCAGCGCGACGGCCACATCTTCAGTGGCCATGCCCTGCGCCAGCATGCGGCGGGCGCGTTCCATGCGCACGTCTTCGGCCAGCTCGGCGTACTTCAGGCCCTCGGCCGCCAGCATGCGATGCAGGGTGCGCGTGCTGACGCCGGCCGTCGCGGCCATCGCCGCCGGCGTGCGCAGGCGCTCCTCACCATCGACCAGGAATTCGCGCACGCTGGGCGCATCCGGCGCGGCCAGGCCGAGCGCGGCCAGCTCGCGTTCGCACACCTGGCGCACCTGGCGGGCCGTGACGCTGTCGGAAAAACGCAGGGACTCGCCCAGTGCCGCGACGTCGAACACCACGCGCGAGGCTTCGGCATGGGCGGTGACCGGGCAGTGGAACTCGCGCTCGAGCCGAGCGACCAGTTCGCGCGTCGGCTCGCCCACGAACTCCACGCGCTTGAGCGCAAGCGGGCGCGTCGGCAGGTGGGCGAGCGCGTTGACTGCCGTCAGCAAGTGATCGGCATGGAGGAAGCCGCTGGTCTCCGCATCGCGGAAGACATCGCGCGCGACGATCGCCGCCTCGCCGCCGCGTATCTCCAGCACGACGTCGAGCATCGATCCGGCGAGGCGCTGGAACTCGACGCCGAACTCCAGGGCATCGCCTACCGTCTCGTGCGCCAGCAAGCCCAGGCCCATCACGCCGAGGTTGGGCAGCGACTTGCGCGTGCCCGAATCCGCGCTCACCTCAGGCCCTGCGCGATGACGCGCGCGCAGGATGATCTCGCGCGCCTGCAGGTAGTTCACATGCTGGCCCGGCAGCGGCCGGCCTTCGCGGTCGAACTCGAATCCCGGGAACACCTCGCGCAGGCGCCAGCCTTTTTCAATGGCCACGCTCAGCAGGCCGGTGAACGGGTGCATGGGAATGACGGCCGCGCGCTCGCTGAACGCGGGCTGGCGCGCTCCGCTGCTGCGGCTGGCGGGCGGTGTCCCGTCCGCTGGCATTGGCTGTCCTTTTCCGGGCATGGGGTGGGACCTAGAGTGGCGCGTCCAACTATCAAGCATAAACCCGGCGCGCTGCAATGCGGCAAACCCGGCAAGGAGACAAGCCAATGACGGAGATGGAATTCGACTACGTGGTGGCCGGGGCCGGCTCGGCCGGTTGCGTGCTGGCCGGGCGCCTGAGCGAGGACAATGGCGCCACGGTCTGCCTGCTCGAAGCCGGCGGCCCGGACTCGAGCGTGCTGGTCCATGCGCCCGCCGCGGTGATCACGATGGTGCCCACGCGCATCAACAACTACGGCTACGAGACCGTGCCGCAGCCGGGCCTGGGGGGCCGCAAGGGCTACCAGCCGCGCGGCAAGGTGCTGGGCGGCTCCAGCTCCATCAACGCCATGCTCTATGTGCGCGGCCACCGCTGGGACTACGACCACTGGGCCGGCCTGGGCAACACCGGCTGGTCTTACGACGATGTCCTGCCGCTGTTCCGTCGCGCCGAAGGCAACGAGCAGATCGAGAACCCGTTCCATGGCACTGAAGGCCCGCTGGGCGTGACCTACCCGCGCCACCACAGCCCCGTCAACGAGATGTTCCTCGCTGCCGCGCGCTCGCAAGGACTCGCAGCCAACCCCGACTACAACGGCGCGGAGCAGGAGGGCTCCTTCCTGTTCCAGGTCACACACCGCAACGGCGAGCGCTGCAGTGCGGCGAAGGCCTACGTGGCGCCGCACCTGGGCCGCCCGAACCTGGAGGTGCTGACGCGCGCGGTCTCGGCCCGCATCGTGATCGAGAACGGCCGTGCCGTGGGCGTCGAGTACTGGCAGGACAACGTGCGCAAGCTGGTGCGCGCGCGCCGCGAGGTGATCGTGAGCTGCGGCGCATTCGGCTCGCCGCAGCTGCTGATGGCGTCGGGCATCGGCCCGGCGGCGCACCTGCACCGCCTGGGCCTGCGCGTGGAGCGCGACATTGCCGGCGTCGGGCGCAACCTGCAGGACCACATCGATTACGTGCAGACCTGGCGAACCCGCAGCAACACGGCGACCTTCGGCGCGTCGCTGCGCGGCGCGGCAAAAGTCACCGGAGCGATGCTCGAATGGCGAAAGCAACGCACCGGCATGATCACCAGCACCTTCGCCGAAGCCGGCGCCTTCGTCCGCTCGTCGCCCGACGTGCCCGCGCCGGACCTGCAGCTCATCTTCGTGTTGGGCATCGTCGACGACCATGCCCGCAGGCTGCGCCTGGGCCACGGCATCTCCTGCCACGTTGACGTGCTGCGGCCGCACAGCCGCGGCAGCGTGACGCTGCGCAGCCCCGACACGCGCGAGGCGCCGGTGATCGACCCGCGCTTCCTCGACGACGAACGCGACCTCCAGTTGCTGGTTCGCGGCGCGCAAATCCAGCAGCGCGTCATGGAGTCGGGTCCGCTGGATGCGGTGCGCGGGAAGATGCTCTACCCGGTGCGCGCCGACGACGCCGAGGGCCTTGCCCGCGACATCCGCAATCGCGCCGACACGCAGTACCACCCGGTCGGCACCTGCCGGATGGGACCGTCCAACGACCCGATGGCCGTGGTGGACCCTGAACTGCGCGTGCACGGCATCGCAGGATTGCGCGTGGCCGACGCTTCCATCATGCCGACCATCATCGGCGGAAACACCAATGCGCCGACCATCATGATCGGCGAAAAGGCAGCAGACCTGGTCCGCGCCGCACACTGACTGACAACTAAGAGGAGACTGAAATGACCCAACTGAAATTCCCGCTGCTGCTCGCCCTCGTGGCGCTCGCGGTTGCCGGCTGCGGCAAGAACCCGGGCGTGGGCGGTGTTGCCGGCGACGCGTCGGAAGCGACCGTCACCGCCAACAACGCGTTCGCGCAGGGGCTTGTGCTGGACAACGCCGTTGACATGGAGGCTGCCAGGCGCGGCTTCATCGCGCGGCCCGAAGGCAAGATCACCACGGCCGAAGGCACGGTGCTGGTGGACTTCGACGCCTTCAAGTTCATCGAAGGCAAGGCCCCGTCCACGGTCAACCCCAGCCTGTGGCGCCACGCAGGCCTGAACGCGCAGATTGGCCTGTTCAAGGTGACCGACGGCATCCACCAGCTGCGCGGCTTCGACATCGGCAACATGACGCTGATCGACGGCAAGACCGGCTGGATCGTGGTGGACACACTGACGGCGAAGGAAAGCGCCGCGGCGGCGATTGCGTTTGCCCGCAAGCACCTGGGCAACAAGCAGGTGAGCGCGGTGATCTTCAGCCACAGCCATGCCGACCACTTCGGCGGCGCGCTCGGCGTGATCACGCCGGAGGAAATCGCGAAGCGCAAGGTGCCGGTCATCGCATCCGAAGGTTTCATGGAAGAGGCCACCAGCGAGAACATCATGGTCGGCACCGCGATGGCACGGCGCTCGATCTACCAGTTCGGCAAGGACCTGGAGCGCTCGCCCAAGGGCCTGGTGGACACCGGACTGGGCAAGAACGTCGCCTACGGCGCCATCGGCATCCTGCCGCCCACGATGCTGATCACCAAGCCGACCGAAGAACACACGGTCGATGGCGTGAAGTTCATCTTCCACAACGTACCGGGCGCCGAGGCCCCGGCCGAGATGACCTTCTACCTGCCGGAGAAGAAGGCCTACGGCGGCGCCGAGAACCTGGCGCAGACCATGCACAACCTGCTGCCGGTGCGCGGCGCCAAGGTGCGCGACGCGCTGCGCTGGGCCACGTACATGCAGGACGCACTGGAGCAGACGGCCGACGCCGAGGTCTATTTCGGCCAGCACAACTGGCCGATCTGGGGCAAGGACAAGATCGCCGAGTTCATCACCAAGCACCGCGAGGTCTACAAGTTCACGCACGACCAGACCGTGCGCCACATCAATGCCGGCCGCACGCCGCGCGAGATCGCCGAGCTGGTGAAGCTGCCCAGGTCGCTGCAGACGCATTTCGGCGCGCGCGGCTACTACGGCGACATGCGCCACAACGTGAAGGCGGTCTACCAGTTCTATCTTGGCGCCTATGACGGCAATCCGGCCAACCTGAACCCGCTGCCGCCGCAGGAATCGGCCAAGCGCTACCTGGAACTGCTGGGCGGCACCGACAAGGCGGTGTCCGCTGCGCAAGCCGCTTTCGACAAGGGCGACTACCGCTGGGCGGCCGAGTTGCTGAACCACGCCGTGTTCGGCGACCCGGCCCACAAAGGAGCGAAGGCTTTGCTGGCGCGCTGCTACGACCAGATGGGCTACATGGCCGAAGCCTCGACCTGGCGCAACAGCTACCTGACGGCTGCCGCCGAACTGCGCAACGGCCCTCCGACCAAGGGCGTGGACCGGTCCTACTTCATCGACGCGCTGCGCCAGACACCGACCGAGCGCTTCCTCGAGGCCATGGCGGCCGGCCTGGACGGCGTCGCCGCCGACGGCAAGGACCTGCGCATCAACCTCGTGCTCACTGACACGAAGGAGTCGTATGTGATGTGGATCGAGAACGCCGTTCTGCACCACAAGGCCGCACCGGTGGACCCGAAGTCCCACGCCACGCTCACGCTGACCAAGGAATTCTTCGTCCACATGATGGCGGGCAAGGCCGGCGCGAAGGACCTGCTGACCTCCAGCGACGTGAAGATCGGCGGCTCCACCATCGACCTGGGCCGCTTCCTGGCGCTGATCGACAAGGCGCCCGGCACTTTCGCCATCGTCACCAAGTAGGCGAGGAACCCGCATGTCCTTCTACATGACCCAGGCCCTGCACCGCGCGATGCAGCAGCGGCCCGCCGCCGTGGCAACCGTTTTTGGCGAACGCCAGCGCACCTGGCGCGAGCTGGGCGAACGCGTCGCCCGGCTGGCCGCGGGCCTGCGCGCGCTGGGCGTCGCGCCCGGCGATCGCGTGGCGATGCTGTCGCTCAATTCAGACCGCTACCTCGAATAC
>DATHWV010000408.1:0-3196 GCA_035460205.1 Ramlibacter sp. | reverse complement strand
TTCGATCTGGCGCGAGCACCTCATCACCGAAGAGGACAACATCGATTCGCGGCTGGTCGTGCTCAACAAGATCGACACGATGTGGGATTCGCTGAGCACGCCGGTGCAGGTGCAGGCCCAGATCGACCGCCAGCGTGCGATCTCCGCGGAAATCCTCGGCCTGCCGCGCGAGCAGGTGATTCCCGTGTCGGCGCAAAAGGGCCTGGTGGCCAAGGTCAACGACGACGCCGAGCTGCTGAGCGCGAGCCAGTTGCCCGTGCTTGAGCGCGCGCTGAGCCAGGGCGTCATGGGCCAGCGCCAGAAGATCCTGCGCACGGCAGTTTCCGGCGGCATCGCCGAGTTGCGCGTCGAAGCCGCGCGTGCCATCAACATCCGCCGCCGGGACCTGGCCGAGCAGATGCTGGAGCTCAAGGGCCTGCGCGGCAAGAACACGTCGGTCATCAAGCACATGCGTTCGCGCATCGAGCAGGAGCAAAGCGATTTCGACGTGAGCGGCGCTCGCATCCACGCCGTGCGATCGGTCCACCTGAAGCTGCTGCGCGAAGTGTTCAACCTGCTCGGCACGACCACGCTCAAGACCGAGATGGCGGAACTGACTGCAGCTTTGCGCCAGCCCGGCATCAAGCTGGGCGTGAAGAAGGCCTACGGCTCGACTTTCGACCGCCTGCGCGGCGGGCTGCAACGCGCCCAGACCATCAACGGCGAAATCCAGTCCATGCTGACGGGCACTTTCCGCCAGCTCAACGCGGAATATGGTTTCTCGCTGCAGGCGCCCAAGGAGCCGGACCTGATGCGCTATGCGCGTGACCTGGACCTGGTCGAGCGCAGCCACAACCAGTACATGGGCGTGGGCAACGCGTTCCGGCTGGCGCAGCCCGAGTTCGCCGACCGGCTGGTGCGTGCACTGGCGACACGCCTGCGCGTGGTCTACGAATCGGCATTGGGTGAAGTGGAGCTGTGGAACAAGTCCGCCGCCGCCCAGCTCGATGCACAGTTGCGCGAGCGGCGCCGCAATTTCGGCCGCCGTATCGAGGCCATCGAGCGGATCCAGCAGGCCGCGAGCGGGCTGGACGACCGCATCGGCGAGATCGAAGTGCACGAGGCGGCGCTGGACCAGCTCGACGCCAAGCTCACGGAACTGACGGGGCACCTGGTCGACATCCCGGTCGCCGACCCGGCCAATACCGAGACGCTCCTGCAAAGCGCATGAGTGCTCGGCCGGCCGGCTTCGCCGGCCAAGTCATCCGCTGGCAACGCACACACGGGCGCAACACGCTGCCCTGGCAAAACACCCGCGACCCTTACCGCGTCTGGCTGTCCGAAGTCATGCTGCAGCAAACGCAGGTGGCAACCGTGCTCGACTACTACGCTCGCTTCCTCGACCGCTTTCCCGATGTTGCCGCGTTGGCGCGAGCCAGCGAGGACGAAGTGCTGGCCTTGTGGAGCGGACTGGGCTACTACAGCCGGGCACGCAACATGCACCGCTGCGCGCAGGACGTCGTCGTGCTGCACGGCGGTGAATTCCCGCAATCGGCGCAGGCGCTGCAGACGCTGCCGGGCATAGGCCGCTCGACGGCGGCGGCCATTGCTTCGTTCTGCTTTGGCGAAAGGGTCGCGATCCTGGACGGCAACGTCAAGCGCGTGCTCACGCGCGTGCTGGGCTATGCGGGCGACTTGTCGGTGGCGGCCAACGAGCGTGACCTGTGGTCACAGGCGCAGGAGTTGCTGCCGCGCCAGGCGGTGAAGGAATCCATGCCGCGGTACACCCAGGGCCTGATGGACCTGGGCGCCACCGTCTGTGCGGCGCGCAATCCATCATGCGCGGCTTGCCCGGTCAGCGACCTGTGCGCGGGCCATGCGCAGGGAACGCCCGAACGCTTTCCGGTGAAAACCCGCAAGCTGAAGCGCAGCGCGCAGTCGCTGTGGGTGTTGCGTGCCCAGCGGCGCGATGGCTCGGTCTGGCTGCAAAAGCGGCCGGCGACGGGAATCTGGGCGGGCCTGTACTGCCTGCCCGTGTTCGAGAGCCGCGACGCGCTGCAAGCAATGTTGCCGCCACGTGCGCAGGGGGCAATGCGCGACGACCAGCCTTTCGTGCATGTGCTGACACACAAGGACCTGCACTTGCATCCGGTCGCGGTAGAGCTGGGCGCCTTGGCGATGAGCGCAGCCGGGGGCGCGTGGTATTCGCCGGATGACGCGTCCCGGCTCGGCCTGCCCGCGCCGATCCGCAAGATGCTGCTGGGTTAACCGGCGTCCAGTTCGCGGTGGCGCTTGAGCGTGACCCAGCGCGCGCCAAATGCAGCCGCCAGCCGTTCCACCAGGTACACCGAGCGGTGTTGCCCGCCCGTGCATCCGATGGCGACAGTCACATAGCTGCGATGGTCGCGCGCCAGCGGCTCCAGCCAGTGCTGCAGGAACTGTTCGATGTGGCTGTACATCGTGTCGACGTCCGCATGCTGGCGCAGGAAGTCGATCACCGGCCCGTCGCGCCCCGTGAGCTCGCGCAGCGCCGGCTCGTAGTGCGGGTTGGGCAGCATCCGCACGTCGAACACATAGTCCGCATCGACCGGGACGCCGCGCTTGAACGCAAACGACTCGAACACCAGCGTCAGCTGGCTGGCCGGAGCCGCCAGCAAGGACTTCACGTGGGCTTGCAGCTGCGAAGAGCGGATCACGCTCGTATCGATCACGTGCGCTTCCTCGCGCAGGGCGCCCAGTAGTTCGCGCTCCAGTTCGATCGCGTCGACCAATGCGTGCTGCTGGTCGTGCTCGAGCTCGGTGCCGGTTTGCGGCCGGTTGCCCGACAGCGGGTGGCGTCGCCGGGTTTCAGAGAAGCGCCGCACCAGTGTTTCAGTCGTTGCGTCCAGGAACAGCGGCCGCACGACCATGCCCTGGTCGCGCAGTTCGCGCAACTGGGCGGGCACCAGCGGTAGCGAGGTTGCGCTGCGCACGTCCATGGCAATGGCCACGCGCTCGGCCGCGGCCTTGACCTCCAGCGCCACGAAAGACACCAGCAGCTCGGGCGGCAGGTTGTCCACGCAGTAGTACCCGGCATCCTAGAGCGCACGCAGCGCCACCGACTTGCCGGAGCCCGACATGCCGGTGATGAGGACGATTTCCAGCGCCATGTCGCTACTTCACCTTCGCGCCGGCCGCGCCGCTGCCCAGTAGTTCCTTGGCGTGCGCGACCGTGGTG
>DATHWV010000407.1:0-3363 GCA_035460205.1 Ramlibacter sp. | reverse complement strand
CGACCTGAATGCGGAAGGCCTGCCTGCGACCTTCCGCGATTTCCTGCGGCACCACGGCTCGAAGGTGGTGCCGGTCGGCGCATCGCCGGTGGACACCGGCGACCTTCTCGAGGCGCGCTAGACGTTCGTGATCGCGATGGCGCGCGAGTTCAGGTACGCCTCCATCGCTTCCGGACCGCCTTCCGAACCGTAGCCAGAATCCTTGACGCCGCCGAACGGCATTTCGGCGTTGGGCAGGGCCGGCATGTTGATCCACATCATTCCCACCTCGACGCGGCGCGCCAGCAGGTCGGCGTTCTTCAGCGACCTGGTGAAGCCGTAGCCGGCCAGCCCGTAGGGCAGGCGGTTGGACTCGGCGATCGCGTCTTCCAGCTTGTCGAAGCCGCGGATCGCGGCCATCGGGCCGAAGGGCTCGTCGTTGAACACCTTGGCTTCCAGCGGCACGTCGGTCAGCACCGTCGGCTGCCAGAAGTTGCCTTCGCTGCCGATGCGCTCGCCGCCCGCGGCCACGGTGGCGCCGCTCTTGATCGCGTCCTGCGTGAACTCCGCCATCGCCGTCAGGCGGCGCGGGTTGGCCAACGGGCCCATGGTCGTGCCCTCGACGTCACCGGCGCCCACTTTCAGGCCTTGCGTGTACTTGACCAGCGCTTCGGCGAACTCTTTCTTGATGCTCTCGTGCACCAGGAAGCGGGTGGGCGAGATGCAGACCTGGCCGGCGTTGCGGAACTTCGCAGCGCCTGCCGACTTCACGGCCAGCGCGACGTCGGCGTCCTCGCAGACGATCACCGGGGCGTGGCCGCCCAGTTCCATCGTCACGCGCTTCATGTGCTTGCCGGCCAGCGCGGCCAACTGCTTGCCCACCGGCGTGGAGCCGGTAAAGGTGATCTTGCGGATGACCGGATGCGGGATCAGGTAGTTGGAGATGTCGGCGGGGTTGCCGTACACCAGGCCCAGCACGCCGGCGGGGATGCCGGCATCGGCGAAGGCGCGGATCAGCGCGGCGGGTGCGGCCGGCGTTTCTTCCGGCGCCTTGACGATCATCGAGCAGCCCGTGGCCAGCGCGGCGGCCATCTTCCGCACCACCTGGTTGATCGGGAAGTTCCACGGCGTGAACGCGGCCACCGGGCCGACCGGGTCCTTCAGCACCATCTGGCGCGTCGCCAGGTTGAAGCGCGGCGGGACGATGCGGCCATACACGCGCAGGCCTTCGTCGGCGAACCATTCGATGATGTCGGCGGCGGCCATGGCCTCGCCCTTGGCTTCCACCAGCGGCTTGCCCTGCTCCTGCGTCAACACGGCGCCGATCTCGCCGGCTCGCTCGCGCATCAGGGCCGCGGCCTTGCGCATGATCTTGTTGCGCTCGATGGCGGGCATGTCACGCCATTTCTCGAAACCCTTTTGCGCGGCTTCCAGCGCGCGGTCCAGGTCGGCGATGCCGGCATGCGCCACGCGGCCGATTTCCTTGCCGGTGGCCGGGTTGAAGACGGCCAGGCTCTTGCCGTCGGCAGCGTCCTGCCACTCGCCATTGATGAAGAGTTGGGTGTTGGGGTAGCTCATCGGGGGTTCCTGTGAAATCGGGACTGGGAAGCCCTACATTCTCTGGCAATTGGGAAACCGGTGCCACGCGGCCACGAAATCCGGCCGTCCCGCCCGGGGGAGCTTATTTTTACCAAGCAACTGCTTGCTAAAAATAAGCGGTTTTGCTATGTTCGGCGGATGGACATTGCCGCCACCCGACGACCTGCCGAGAGCCTGGCCAAGCGCCCGCGTGGGCGCCCCCGCAAGACCGTGGAGGACGTCGGCGACGGCAACCGGCGAGGCGAGCTGCTGCGCTCGGCGGCGAAGCTCTTTCGCCGCAAGGGCTTCGATGCCACCAGTACGCGCGACATCGCGGCGGCCGTGGGCATGCAAAGCGGCTCGCCGTTCTATCACTTCAAGAGCAAGGGGGCGCTGCTGTACGCCGTCATGGAGGAGGGCATGCGCTCGGCCATCGCCAAGCAAGCGCAGGCGCTGGAGCGTGCGGCCGCGGCACCGGACAGCGCGGCGCAGTTGCGCGTGCTGGTGCGCAACCACTTCGACGTGCTGCTCGGGCCTGGCAGCGACTTCATCCCGGTGATGCTGTACGAGTCGCGATCGATCACGCCGCGGCAGCGCACGACGCTGGCGGAACTGCAAGGCGAATACGAGGCGCCTTGGGTCCCGGTGCTGGATGCGCTGCATGCGCAGGGACGGCTCAAGGCCGACACCAAGCTGGCGCGCCTCCTGATCTTCGGCGCGCTGAACTGGTCGGCGCAGTGGTACGACCGCCGCAAGGGCGCGTCGCTTCATGACCTGGCCGACGCGGCCCTGGCGCTTTTCATTGGAGAAACATCGTGAGCGGGCACTACCAATCCATCTTCTCGCCCGGCCTGTTCAAGGGCCGGGTGACCGTCGTCACCGGTGGCGGTTCGGGTATCGGCCGCTGCATCGCGCACGAACTGGCGGCGCTGGGCGCGCACGTGGTGCTGATCGGGCGCAAGCTGGACAAGCTGCACGACGTGGCGAGCGAGATCATCGGCGACGGCGGCAAGGCGAGCTTCCATGCTTGCGACATCCGCGACGAGGAGGCGGTGAAGAACACGGTGCAGGCGATGGTCGCCGTGCACGGCCGAATCGACGCATTGGTGAACAACGCGGGCGGCCAGTACATCGCGCCGCTGGAAACGATCGGCGCCAAGGGCTGGGAAGCGGTGCTCAACACCAACCTCACCGGCGGCTTCCTGATGGCGCGCGAGTGCTACCTGCAGTCCATGCAGCAGTACGGCGGCAGCATCGTCAACATCGTGGCCGACATGTGGGGCTCGATGCCGAACATGGGCCACAGCGGCGCGGCGCGCGCCGGCATGGTGAGCTTCACCGAAACGGCTGCGGCGGAATGGGCGCACAGTGGTGTGCGCGTCAACGCGGTGGCGCCGGGCTACATCGCGTCGAGCGGCATGGACCACTACCCGCCCGAGGCCGGGCCGATGCTGCGCGAGATGCGCAAGACAGTGCCGCTGGGCCGCTTCGGCACCGAGGCCGAGACGTCGGCGGCAGTGGTGTTCCTGCTCAGCCCGGCGGCGAATTTCATCAGCGGTGAAGTGCTGCGCGTGGACGGCGCGCGTCCGCAGGTCCGCATGGGCTGGCCGATGAAGATGCCGGACGCGCAGGCGCAGCAGCGTGATGCGGTGAAGGCGTTTGACGGTTTCCATCGCGCCGTCGTTCCCAAGGTGTTCCAGTCATGACGGTCTTTGCGTCCAGCTGGAATGCACAGAGTGTCGTGGCCGTCCAGCGGCGCGAGGCGATGCTTTCGCGCATCGCACAGATGCGTGCGCTGGAAGAACG
>DATHWV010000406.1:0-9111 GCA_035460205.1 Ramlibacter sp. | reverse complement strand
GTGCTCTCGCGCGCCGCCGACCACTTCCGGCCCCGCAGCGGGCAGACCGAGATGGCGCTGGCGGTCGCGCGCACCATCGAAGGCGGCGGCGCGCTGGTGGTTGAAGCCGGCACCGGCGTCGGCAAGACATTCTCTTACCTGGTGCCGGCGCTGCTGAGCGGCGAGCGGGTGCTGCTCTCGACCGCCACCAAGACCTTGCAGGACCAGTTGTTCGGACGCGACCTTCCCCGGCTGGTCGAAGCTTTGGGCTTGCCGGTGCGCAGTGCCTTGCTCAAGGGGCGGTCCAGTTACCTGTGCCTGCACCGGCTGGAACTGGCCCGCAGCGATGCCACGCTGCCCGACCGGGGTGCGGTGCGGACGCTGGCGAAAATCGAGGACTGGTCGCGCGTGACGCGAACCGGTGACCTGGCCGAACTGCCGGGCCTGGACGAGCGCTCCGCGCTGATCCCGCTGGTGACCTCGACCCGCGAGAATTGCCTGGGCGCCCAGTGCCCGAAATTTCGCGCCTGCCACGTGAACCTGGCGCGGCGCGAAGCGCTGGCTGCCGACGTGGTCGTGATCAACCACCACCTTTTCTTTGCCGACCTCGCGGTGCGCGAGTCAGGCATGGCCGAACTGCTGCCCACGGTGCGCGTGGCGATCTTCGACGAAGCGCACCAGCTGAACGAAACCGGTGTCCAGTTCCTGGGCGCGCACCTGTCGACCGGGCAACTGCTGGACTTCGGCCGCGACATGCTGGCCGCCGGGCTGCAACTCGCGCGCGGACTGGCCGACTGGCAGCAGGCGGCCTCGGGGGTCGAACGCGCCGCCCGCGACCTGCGGCTGGCTGTGGGACGCACCGCGCCCGGCGCGCGGCTGCGGTGGGTCGGCGAGGCGCCCGGCGAGGTGGATGCACGGGCCTGGCGCGAAGCGCTCGATGCGCTGGCCGAGGCCTGCACGCAGGCGCTGGCCGCGTTGTCCACGGTGAGCGAAATTGCGCCTGATTTCGCACGGCTGATCGAGCGGGCCCAAACGATGCTCGACCGCGTGAACGCGTTTGCCGGGCCCTGCGAAGCGGGTTCGGTGCGCTGGGTCGACGCCGGCAACCAGTTGCGGCTGGTGGAGTCGCCCCTGGACATCGCGAAGGCCGTGCAGGAAAAGCTGTTGCGCGAAGGCAGTGAGGAAGCCTCCACCCGCGCCTGGGTCTTCACCTCCGCAACGCTGGGCGACGATGCCCGGCTGTCATGGTTCACCGAGCCTTGCGGGCTGGAACAGGCCGAGGTGCTGCGGGTCGGCAGCCCGTTCGACTACGCCGCGCAGGCGGCTGTGTACGTGCCGCGCCACCTGGCCAAGCCCAGCGATCCTGCGCACAGCGGCCAGGTGGCCGCGCTGGCCGCGGACGGTGCGCGGCGCCTGGGCGGGCGCAGCATGGTGCTGACGACCACCTTGCGCGCATTGCGGGCCATCGGTGACGACCTGCAGCGCCGGTTCGAAGGTTCATCCGAAGTTGAAGTGCTGGTGCAGGGCCAGTGGCCCAAGCGGCGGCTGATCGAACGCTTTCGCGAAGGCGCGGCCGGCGGGCGTCCCGGTTGCCTGCTGGTGGCGTCGGCGTCGTTCTGGGAAGGCATCGACGTGCCGGGCGATGCGCTGCAACTCGTGATCATCGACAAGCTGCCGTTCCCGCCGCCGGGCGACCCGCTGGTCGAGGCGCGGGCGCAGCGCCTGGAAGGGCAGGGCCGCAGCGCGTTCAACGACTACTTCGTGCCCGAAGCGGCCGTGGCCTTGAAGCAGGGGGCGGGCCGCCTGATCCGGCGCGAATCCGACCACGGCGTGCTGGTGGTGTGCGACACGCGCATGGCCACGATGGGCTACGGCCGCCGGCTGATGTCCGCGTTGCCGCCGATGGCGAAGCTTGGGTCGCAGGAAGAGTTCGTTCAGGCCCTGGACGCGCTGGCAGGTGCGAATCGGGCTACCAGAACTTCCACCACGGATCCTGCTTGGACTTGAGGCCGCCCGACAGGTATTCGCTCTTCGGGTAGGTCTTCTCCATCACCCGGCGCGCGTCGTCGCGCAGTTGCGTCATGCCCAGCTGGTCGTACGAGCGCACCAGGATGAACAACGCTTCCTCCAGCGCGGGCACGTCCTGGTAGTCGGCCAGCGCGTTCTGGGCGCGGTTGATCGCAGCGACATAGGCGCCACGGCCGTAGTAGTAGCGGGCCACATGCACCTCGTATTGCGCGAGCGAGTTGACGATGTAGGTCATGCGCGACCGTGCATCGGTCGAATATTTCGAGTCCGGGAAGCGTGTCACGAGGTCACGGAAGGATTCGAACGACTCCTTGGCCGCCTTCTGGTCGCGCTCGGACAGGTCCTGCTGGTACAGGAATGCAAAGGTGCCGGCGTTGTCGTTGAAGTTGACGATGCCCTTGAGGTACAGCGCGTAGTCGAGGGCCGGGCTGGCCGGGTGCAGCTTCACGAAGCGGTCGATCGTGGAGAGCGCCGCTGCCTGGTCGTTGGATTTGTACTGCGCGTAGGCTTTTTCAAGCTGGGCCTGCTGCGCGAGCGGCGTGCCGGCGGCGCGCCCTTCGAGTTTTTCGAACAGCGGGATCGCGCGGTCGTGGGCGCCGGAGTCCATTTCGGCCCTGGCTTCGGACAGGAGCTTGTTCGGGCTCCAGTTGTCGGCCTTGTCTTCCTTGGTCGATCCGCAACCCGCCAGCAAGGCGAGGCCGATCACCAGCACAGGGACAACCGATAATTTGGCTCGAAGCATGAATCGAAACTTTCTTGATACAGGGCAAATTCATTATATCGACCGACCCTTTTGCCATTGACGCGCAAGGCGTGCTGGACGAGGCCGCGGACACCGGCCCGGACGCCGAACTGCGTCCCTTTGCCATAGCCGCCGCGCACCACGGGGACCGGCTCGACCGCGCGCTGGCGGCGATCGCGCCCGAATTCTCCCGCAGCTACCTCCAGCAGCTCATCGAGGCGGGTGCGGTGTCCCTGCACGGTGCGCCGGCCACGAAGTCGTCGCACAAGGTCAAGGCCGGCGACCAGGGCGTGCTGGAGCTGAGGCCCACACCGCAGAGCCAGGCTTTCCGCCCCGAAGCCATGCCGCTGGACGTGGTATTCGAGGACGAACACCTGCTGGTCGTGAACAAGCCAGCCGGCCTGGTGGTCCACCCGGCGCCGGGCAACTGGAGCGGCACCTTGCTCAACGGCTTGCTGGCGCGGGACACCGGCGCGATGCTGCTGCCGCGGGCGGGCATCGTCCATCGCCTGGACAAGGACACGAGCGGCCTCATGGTGGTAGCCCGCACCCGTGCCACGATGGACGCGCTGGTGGGGCTGATCGCCGCCCGTGACGTCTCGCGGCAGTATGTGGCGCTCGCGCACCGCAGCTGGGGCGGCGCGGCCACCCGTCACGTCGACGCGCCGATTGGCCGCGACCCGCGCAACCGCCTGCGCATGGCCGTCGTGGAAAGCGGGAAGAAGGCGGCCACCACCATCGAGCTGTTGCAGGACGCCCCCGATGGGTGCTGGGTGCGCGCCACGCTCGAGACGGGTCGCACCCACCAGATCCGGGTGCACATGGCGCACATCGGCCATCCACTGGTGGCCGATGAGCTTTACGGGGGCGCTCCTGCCGCGGGTTTGGCAAGGCAGGCCCTGCACGCGTACCGGCTGGCGTTCAGGCACCCGGCCACCAGCGAGCCGCTCGAATTCCGTGCTGCGCTGCCGCCGGACATGCAGGACGGCCTGCGGTCCTGGGGCCTGCGCTACAATGGCCTCGAATGGCTCACGAGCCACGCCCCCGGCTAGCCCGAGGTGGCGCGCACCGCACAATCGGTTGGCCGCGGCGCACCTGACACTAGCCCCTGTTTAGCCTTTGATTTGCGCGCCGGATGGCGCCTTTTCCCGGAACGGCAAGACCATGAATACGACGGATGCCAAGCGCGTCCTCGAAACCGCCCTGATTTGCTCGCAGCAACCCTTACCGGTGCGCGAGCTGCGTGTCCTGTTCGACGATGAACTGGGCGCCGACACGATCAAGGCGTTGCTCGCGGACCTCCAGAACGATTGGGCCCAGCGCGGGGTCGAGCTGGTGCATGTCGCCAGCGGATGGCGCTTCCAGAGCCGCCCGCAGATGCGCGATTTCCTGGACCGCCTGCATCCCGAGAAGCCGCCCAAATACACCCGTGCCGTGCTGGAGACGCTGGCGATCATCGCCTACCGCCAGCCCGTGACGCGCGGCGACATGGAAGACATCCGCGGCGTGACGATCAACGCGTTGATCCTCAAGCAGCTGGAAGATCGTGGCTGGGTCGAAGTCATCGGCCATCGCGAGACGGTGGGCCGGCCGGCCCTGTTCGCGACCACGCGCCAGTTCCTGGACGACCTGGGTATCGAATCGCTGGACCAGCTGCCGGTACTCGAAGGCCCCGGCCAGCAGGCGAACCTGCTGGCGTCGCTCGGCGCAGCTGCCGAAGCCAACCAGCAGCCTGGCCTGGCCATCGACGGTGTCGACGAGCCGCTTGCCCCCGACGCGCCCGACGCTGTCGAGACCACCGCGGCGCCGTCCGCCCACGAGGACGACGACGCGCCGCAAGCCGTCGAGAGCTGAACATGAACCAACCCTTGCCGGGTGCGCAGGCACCGACCGCCGACGAAATGGAAGAAAAAGAGAACGCAGCCCGCGCCGCGGCCGGCAGCGCCGGCGAAGGTGAGGAGGACGGCGACGACGGCGAACACCAGCTGTGGGACGACGGCGACGACGAGCAGGACAGCGATCCCGCCGACCGCACCCCCCAGCCGCCCGCCGAGCCGGCCGTGCCGATCCGCTTCGCCGACGTCATCTCCGGCACCTTCGACGCCGAGGTCGAGAACCCCGAAGTCACGCTGCCCAAGCGGGTGCTCTCGCCCCAGGCCGACACGCCCAAATTGCACAAGGTCCTCGCCCAGTCGGGCCTCGGCTCGCGGCTTGAGATGGAACAGCTCATCACCGAAGGTCGGATCTCGGTCAACAACGAACCCGCCCACATCGGCCAGCGCATCCAGTTCGGTGACCAGATCAAGGTCAACGGCAAGCCGATCCGCTTCCGCATTGCCCCCCCGCCGGCGCGCGTGATCGCGTACCACAAGCCCGTGGGCGAGGTGGTGACGCATGACGACCCGCAGAACCGGCCCACGGTCTTCCGCAAGCTCCCCAGGCTGGTGCAGGGCAAGTGGCAATCGGTCGGGCGCCTGGACCTGAACACCGAAGGCCTGCTGCTGTTCACCAGCTCGGGCGAGCTGGCCAACAAGCTCATGCACCCCCGGTTCGGGCTGGAGCGCGAGTACGCGGTGCGCGTGCTGGGCGCCCTCAGCAACGAGGAAAAGCAGCGCCTGCTGGACGGCATCAACCTCGAGGACGGCAAGGCCCAGTTCGGCACGATTGAAGACGGCGGTGGCGAGGGGGCCAACACCTGGTACCGCGTGACGATTTCCGAAGGCCGCAACCGCGAGGTCAGGCGCCTGTTCGAGGCGCTGGGCCACGCCGTGAGCCGGCTGATCCGCATCCGCTATGGCGCCATGCTGCTGCCGCGTGGCCTCAAGCGCGGTGCATTCATGGAGCTGGATGAACGTGACATCCGCTCGCTGATGCACGCCGTGGGCGACCACGAGGGTGGTCGCCAGGGGCGTGGCGAACGCATGCCCGAGGGCGAGCAGGGCGGTGGCCCGGGCCCCGGCGGCTCGCGCAACCGGCGCCGTCGAGGTGGCCGGGGCGCAGGCCCCAACAAGGAAGGCCAGCCCCGCAACCAGGGCCAGGGCGGCAATGGCGGCGGCGGCGGCGGAGGCCAGGGCCAGCAGCGGCGCAAGGACCGCGGCGGCGACCGGAACGACAGGGGTGGCGACCGCCAGGGCGGCGGCAATGCCCAGCCGGACCCGATGAAGACCTCGCTGGGCTACATCGGCGCAGACAGTTTCACGCGCCAGCGCAGCGGCCAGGGCCAGGGCGGCCAACGCCGTGGCGGCGGTGGCGGCGGTGGTGGGGGCGGCGGCGGCGGGCAGCGCCGGGGTGGCCGCGGCCGCTGAAGGCCATGGGCGAATCCGCATCGCCTGTCACGTCAAAGAGTTAAAATCGCAGGCTTTGCCGAACTTTCCGGGTTCGGCAGGACCCTAAAAAATCTTCAAGCTCAGGAAAACCCAAATGGCTATCGAACGCACCCTCTCCATCATCAAGCCCGACGCAGTGGCCAAGAACGTCATCGGCCAGATCTATGCGCGTTTCGAAGCGGCCGGCCTGAAGGTCGTTGCTGCCCGCATGGCCCACCTGTCGCGCGGCGAGGCCGAGCAGTTCTACGCCGTGCACAAGGAGCGTCCCTTCTTCAAGGACCTGGTCGAGTTCATGATCTCCGGCCCGGTGATGATCCAGGCGCTCGAAGGCGAAGGCGCCATCCTGAAGAACCGCGACCTGATGGGCGCGACCGATCCCAAGAAGGCCGCCGCCGGCACCATCCGCGCCGACTTTGCCGACAGCATCGACGCCAACGCCGTGCATGGCTCGGACGCAGTGGAAACCGCCAAAGTGGAAGTGGCGTTCTTCTTCCCCGGCATGAACGTGTACTCCCGCTAAGCACGGGATCTCCCATGCGATGACGGCCAACCTTCTCGACTTCGACCTGGAAGGTCTGGCCGCGTTTTGCGAAGGCCTGGGCGAGAAGCGTTTCCGCGCCACGCAACTGTTCCGCTGGATCCACCAGCGCGGCGCCCGCGACTTCGACCAGATGAGCGACCTGGCGAAGTCACTGCGCGAGAAACTGCGCACCAGCGCACGCATCGAAGGCCTTGCGGTCATCTCCCAGCATGAATCGAAGGACGGCACCATCAAGTGGCTGTTCGACGTCGGCGCAGGCGATGCCGTCGAGGCCGTTTTCATTCCCGAGGACGATCGCGGCACCCTGTGCGTCTCCTCGCAGGCCGGCTGCGCCGTCGGCTGCCGCTTCTGTTCCACCGGCCACCAGGGCTTTTCGCGCAACCTGACCACCGGCGAGATCGTCGCCCAGCTCTGGTTCGCCGAGCACTTTCTCAGGGCCCACCTCAAGCGCGACGAGCGCATCATCTCCAATGTCGTGATGATGGGGATGGGCGAGCCGCTGCAGAACTACTCGGCCCTGGTGCCGGCGTTGCGCGTGATGCTGGACGACCATGCCTACGGGCTGTCGCGGCGCCGGGTCACTGTCTCCACGTCGGGCGTGGTTCCCATGATGGACCGCCTGGGCGAGGACTGCCCGGTGGCGCTGGCGGTGTCGCTGCACGCGCCCAACGACGAACTGCGCGACAACCTCGTGCCCTTGAACCGCAAGTACCCGCTGGCCGAACTGCTGGACTCCTGCCAGCGGTACCTCGCGCACGCGCCGCGCGACTTCATCACCCTCGAATACTGCATGCTCGATGGCGTCAATGACCAGCCGGAGCATGCGCGCCAGCTCGTGGACCTGCTGCGAACGCACGGTGGCCATGGGCTGTCGTGCAAGGTCAACCTGATCCCCTTCAATCCCTTCCCGCAATCGGGACTGACGCGCTCACCCCACACACAGGTGCTCGCGTTCGCGAAAATCGTGAGCGATGCTGGTATCGTCACCACTGTGCGCAAAACACGAGGGGACGACATCGACGCCGCCTGCGGACAGCTGGCGGGTGATGTCAAGGATCGCACGCGGGTGGACCAACGCATCGCCCGGCAGCGCACCGTGATGCTGAAACAGGTGCCGGTCGAAGCTTCCGGCGCGAAGGAGACATGACACGATGACCAGCTCCTCCACCGCGGACGCGGGAAGATTCCTGGCCTGGGCCTGGCTGGCGGGTGCACTCCTGCTGGCCCTGGGGGGCTGCGCCGGCACGCCGGCGGGCGACGTCGGGTCGTCGAGGGACATCCTCACCGAATCGGACGAACCCGAGACGCGCAAGCGGGCCCGTATCCGCATGGAACTGGCGGTGGGCTATTTCGAGCAGGGCCAGACCTCCGTTGCGCTGGACGAACTCAAGCAGGTCATCGCCCAGGACCCGACCTTCCCTGACGCGTACAACCTGCGCGGACTGATCTACATGCGCCTGAACGACATGCGGCAGGCCGAGGACAGCTTCCGCCGTGCGGTGTCGCTCAACCCGCGTGATGGCAACGTGCAGCACAACTATGGCTGGATGCTGTGCCAGCAGAGCCGCTACGAAGAGTCGTTCCGCGCTTTCGAAGTGGCCATGGCCAACCCGATTTATGCCGGCCGCGCCAAGACGCTGATGGCGCAAGGCGTTTGCGAGGCACGCGCCGGCCGCACCGCCGAAGCCGAGCGCAGCCTGGCGCGCTCCTACGAACTGGATGCAGGCAACCCGGTGACCGGCTACAACCTGGCCGCCCTCCTGTACCGGCGTGGCGATTTCACGCGCTCGCAGTTCTACATCCGCCGCCTGAACAACAGCGACCTGGCCAATTCCGAGACGTTGTGGCTGGGCGTCAAGGTGGAACGCCGCTTGGGCGATCGCGTCGCCATGCTGCAACTGGCGGAGCAGTTGAAAAAGCGCTTCCCGCAGTCACGGGAGGCACTTGCGTACGAACGGGGGTCTTTCGATGAGTGACGCGATGGACCCGAACGGCGCAGCCGTGGCCGGGGAGCAGGCGGCTGACGGCGGCGTGACGGCAGGCGCGTTGCTGCGCCAGGCGCGGGAAGCGTCCGGCCTGCACGTTGCCGCACTGGCGGTGTCCCTGAAAGTGCCGGTGCGCAAACTCGAGGCGCTGGAAGACGACCGCTGGGACGTGTTGCCCGATTCGGTGTTCGTCCGGGCCCTGGCCTCCAGCGTGTGCCGCACCCTGAAGGTGGACCCCAAACCCATCCTCGACCGCCTCCCGCAGAACGCCGCGCCCCGCCTGGTGCACGACGGGGCCGGCATCAACACCCCCTTCCGCGCGCCCAGCGATGGCGCACCGCCCAGCTGGTTCGAGCAACTGACCAAGCCCGTGTTCCTGGCCGTCTTTGCGCTGCTGCTCGGCGCATTGGTGCTGATCCTGTTGCCCACGGCGCAGACCGACGGCGCAACCACGACCGTGTCCGCGCCCGAGGCGGCGGCGGTACCGCAACCCGTGGTCATTCCCCCGCC
>DATHWV010000405.1:0-7233 GCA_035460205.1 Ramlibacter sp. | reverse complement strand
GTGAACTGCTCGCTCCAGCGGGTCGCGTCCTGCACCGAGAACTCGAGCGAGCGCTCGTCGCGGTTGGTGCTGGGCAGGACGGCGGCAGGGTTCTCGGGGACGACCGCCGTGCCGTCCACGTTGCCCGGGTAGAGGTTGCTGTAGGTCGGGTCCACCGGGTTGAAGGCCTGGGCCTGGAACCGGTTGCGAAGCTTGCTCGCGAGCAGGCCGAAAGACAGGTCGTGCACCACGGAGCCGGTCGTGACCTTGCCCTTGAGGTTCAGCGAGGCAGCGTCCTGCCGGCGGCGCTCGTTCTCGCTGCGGAAGTCGTAGAAGTCGAAGGTGCCGTCGGAACAGTAGCGGTCGTAGTTGCCTTCGGCACCGCAGCCGTAGGGGAACGCGGTGAAGTCGTCGGTCTTCAGGCGCTGCGTGCCCAGTTGTGCCGACCAGCGCCAGTCGGGACTCAGGTTCTGGGTGAAGCGCAGCGTGCCGGTCGTGGCGTCGAACACCGAAGGCTGCGACCAGGGCTGGTTGTTCAGGTTCAGGCGGGGTTCGGCAGGAGGCGGCAGCGTGTTGCCCAGCAGGCTGAAACCCACCTGGCTGGCCTGCGACTTGTGGCTCCACTCCACCTCGGCTTCGAGCACCGATTCGCGGCTGATGCGCCAGTCACCGGCCAGCGAAACCAGGCTGCGTTCGCCGTCGAGGTTGTACGTCAGTGGGCGCAGGCGCTCCTGCGCGATGTTGAAGCGGTAGCCGAAGGCGCGGTCCGCGCCGAAGCGCCCGCCCAGGTCGGCGGCGGCCAGCACATTGGAGCGGCTGCCGTATTCCAGCTTGACCTCGCGCAGGTCGAGCTCGGTCGGCCGCTTGACGACGTAGTTCACAAGTCCCCCGGGGGCGCTGGTGCCGGCCTGGATGCCGCTGGTGCCCTTGAGGATCTCGATGCGGTCCTTGTTGTCCAGCGGGATGGTCGTCTCGGCGCTGATCGGCAGGCCTTCGCGGCGGTAGTTGTAGCGGTTGTCCAGCGTGAAGCCGCGGATCGAGATGAAGTCCCAGTAGCCGGGCGCGTTGTACGCGTCGGATACCGATGCATCGAACTGCGCCAGGTCCGACAGCCGCCGCGCGCCGCTCGCATCGAGCTGCTGGCGGTTGACGATGGTCGCCGAGATCGGGACGTCCTTCAGCGGAAAGTCGCCGAAACCGGTGATGTCGCTCGTGGGTGCCGCCGTCTTGCCGGTGATGAGCACCGGCTTCAGCGTGGTCTCCTGCGCGTGCACCGATGCAGCGACGAGGAGAGTGGCGATCGCAGCGGCGACGCGGGATTGCGGCCAATGTGGCTGCGAGAGTGGCGATGGTTGTGCCATGACGTGTTTCTTCCAACGTTATGGCAGGTCGGCTTGCTGTGACGGAGTTGCGCCCGGAGAGAAGAGAGGGCGCCGCCTGTTAGCTTGCTTCCCTGCGCGAGGATTACCTCAATCAGGTTCAAAGGGACTTTCTCAGTCGCCGCTTCTCTCGAAACGGAAACACCCCTAGCGGATTGCGCTCTTGCGAACGCAGCGGAATCTTAATCGAAAACCGGTGACTCCACGCCCAGCACTTTGTGCAATTTGGGTGAAGTAGTTGTGTACTGCAGGTGCACTTTCTTGTCCGGGAAGATGAATGGCATGGCGCCGAAGGCGGCCAGCGCGCACTCATGGAAGCCCGAGAGGATCAGCTTCTTCTTGCCCGGATACGTGTTGATGTCGCCCACGGCAAAGATGCCGGGCGTGCTGGTGGCGAACTTCTCGGTGTCCACCTTGACCTGCTTGCGCTCGATGTCCAGGCCCCATTCGGCGATGGGCCCCAGCTTGGGCGACAGGCCGAAAAACACCAGCAACATGTCCAGCGGCACCACACGCGTCACGGCGTCGGCGCCGGTGACCTTCACGCCGGTGAGGCGGCCGTCCTGTTCGTCAAACCCGGTGACTTGCCCGACGATGAACTGCATTTCGTAGGCATCGCACAGCGCCTTCATCTTGGCGACCGAGGCCGGTGCCGCCTTGAAGCCGTCGCGGCGATGGATGAGGATGACGCTCTCGGCCTTGTTGGGGCCGTCTTCAACGAAGTTCAGCGCCCAGTCCAGCGCGGAGTCGCCACCGCCCACGATGACGAGGTTCTTGCCGGCGAAGTCGGCCGGGTTCTTCACGCGGTAATGCAGCTGCGTGCCATCGAACCTGTCCAGGCCCTCGACTTTCAACGTACGCGGCTGGAAGGCCCCGACGCCGGCGGCGATGAAGATGGTCTTGGTGAGGAAGCGGGTGTTCTTCGACGTCTCGACGAAGAAGCGGCCGTCGTCCTGGCGCTCCACGGTCGTCACTTCCTGGCCGAAGTGGAAAGTCGCGCCGAAAGGCTCGATCTGCTTGAGCAGGTTGTCGGTGAGTTCCTGGCCCGTGCACACCGGCACGGCCGGAATGTCGTAGATCGGCTTGTCGGGGTAGAGCTCCACGCATTGCCCGCCGGGATAGGCGAGCGAGTCGATCACATGGGCCTTCACTTCCAGCAGCCCGAGTTCGAATACCTGGAACAGGCCGACGGGTCCGGCGCCGACGATGACCGCATCGGTCTCGATCGGGCCGTCGTGCGCGGCGGCAGTCTTGAAAACTTCCTGGTTGGCTTGCGGTTCCATTTTTCCTCAGCGGACCAGCTCTTTGAGCTTGTCCGTCTTGTCCTTCCATTCTTCGGCGTCTTCCAGCGCCGGTTTCCGCTTGGTGATGCTCTTCCACCCGGCCGCCTGCGAGAGCTCGAGGTTGAGCTTGGTGAACGCGACCTGGTCCGCAGGCACGTCTTCCTCGGCGTAGATCGCGTTGACCGGGCATTCGGGGATGCACACGGCGCAATCGATGCACTCGTCCGGATCGATCACCAGCATGTTCGGGCCTTCGCGGAAGCAGTCCACGGGGCAGACGTCCACACAGTCGGTGTACTTGCAGCGGATACAGGATTCGGTGACGACGTGAGTCATTTTGAAATGCTTCTTCGCAAAGATGGGGGAAACCCTGTATTTTAGGGCTAGGGGCGCCGGGCCTGTGTCACCTAACCAGCACGGCCCCAGAGGTCTTGTGGCTGGCGGTGTCCACCAGCACCAGCGAACCCAGGATACGCGAGCGCGCATAGGGCAGCGTGGCCAGTGGCTCCTGCAGCGCCAGGTCCACGTGGCCAATGGAGTTGGGCTCCAGGTGGTCGGCATCGGCTTCGGCCAGCGTGTTCACGTCCAGCTTGTGGACGATGCGCTTGACCTTGGCTTTCACCCAGCGGTGGCCGTGCAAGGCCCAATACACGCGGCCTGCGACCAGCGGTTCGTCGTCCATCCAGGCGACCGTGGCGGAGATTTCGCGCAAGGGCTCGGAAGCCCCCGGCGCCAGCAGCCAGTCGCCGCGCGAGACGTCCACTTCGCGGTCGAGCACGATGCCGGCACTGTGGCCGGCGGGAACGTTCCTGGGCTGGCGCACATGGTCCAGCACCTGGGCCACCGTGGCAGTCTGCCCGCTGGGCATCACCTTCACCTGCTGGCCCGGCTCGATCGAACCCGTGGCCACGCGGCCCCAGAAAACGCGTCTTCCTTGACTTATGTCAGATGAAGCTGAAAATTTTTCCACCCATTGCACCGGGAAGGCGAAGGGTTCCGTGGTTTCGGCCTCGACCACGTCAAGTTGTTCCAGCAGCTGCAGCAGCGACAGGCCCTGGTAGCCGCACCAGCCCGGCTGCGGCTCCACCACGTTGTGGCCTTTGAGCGCAGAGATCGGCACGATCGCGCGGATTGCAATGCCCGCAGCGCCGGCAAAGGCCTGCAGCGCACCACTGATGTTCCTGAACGCAACCGCAGGGTCTTCCACCGCGTCGAGCTTGTTGACCGCGAACACGATCGAAGGCACGCGCAGCAGGTTCACCAGCAGCGAATGGCGGCGGGTTTGCGGCAGCAGTTCCAGGCCAGCGTCCTGCCATTGCAGCTTGGTGGCGTCGACCAGCACCACGGCGGCATCGGCGCTGGAGGCGGCGGTGACCATGTTGCGGGTGTACTGCTCATGGCCCGGCGCGTCTCCGATGATGAACTTGCGGCTGGGCGTGGCGAAGTAGCGGTAGGCCACGTCGATGGTAATGCCTTGCTCGCGCTCGGCTGACAGGCCGTCGGTCAGCAGTGCCAGGTCGGTTTCGCCGGAGCGCTGTACGCCCGCGAGCTGGTCCTGCAACACGGCCTTGCTGTCCACCAGCAGGCGGCCGATCAGGGTGCTCTTGCCGTCGTCCACCGACCCGCAGGTGATGAACTTCAGCGCGGAGACGTGGTCATGCAATGTGGCAACTTCACTCATCAGAAATACCCGTCCTTCTTGCGCTTCTCCATGGAAGCGTCGGATGTCTTGTCGTCCATGCGGGTGGCGCCGCGTTCGCTGACTTCGACCGTCAGCGTCTCGACCACCACTTCCGCGGCGTTGGCGGCGGGGCTTTCGACCGGGCAGGTGCAAGTGATGTCGCCGACGGTGCGGAAACGCACGGTACGCGTGACGACTTCCTCGCCATCCTTGGGTGGGGTCAACTCGGTCACAGGCACCAGCAGGCCCTTGCGCTCGATCACCTCGCGCTGGTGCGCGTAGTAGATGGACGGAAGGGCGATGTTCTCGCGCTCGATGTACTGCCACACGTCCAGCTCGGTCCAGTTGGAGATGGGGAACACGCGGAAGTGCTCGCCTTGCTGCAGGCGGGTGTTGAACAGCGTCCAGAGTTCGGGCCGCTGGGCCTTGGGTTGCCATTGGCCGAAGCTGTCGCGGTGCGAGAAGATGCGCTCCTTGGCACGGGCCTTCTCTTCGTCGCGGCGGGCGCCGCCGATCAGGGCGTCGAAGCGGAATTCCTCGATGGCTTCGAGCAGCGTCACCGACTGGTGCACGTTGCGGGACTCGCCCGGGTGCGCCAGGCGCACGGTGCCGCGCTTCATCGAGTCCTCGACGTTGCGCACGATCAGTTCGGCGCCGAGTTCCTTCGCCCGGAAGTCGCGGAAGTCGGTCACTTCGGGAAAGTTGTGTCCGGTGTCGATCATCAGCAACGGGAACGGGATGCGCCCCACGCCGAAAGCCTTCTCGGCGCACTTGAGCAACACCAGCGAGTCCTTGCCGCCCGAGAACAGGATCGTGGGACGCTCGAAGGAAGCAGCGACTTCACGCAGGATGAAGATCGTCTCCTCTTCCAGCGCGTCGAGGTGCAGGTTGCTCAGCTGTGTCAGCAATTGGGGTTCGGTGCGTGCGTTCATGGGTCAGTGTTCCAGGTGCAGTCCGCACTCGCGGTTGTCTTCGCCCTTGGTGGGATCGAAGTAGTCGAAGTTGTTGGGCAGGCCATGGGCCTGGCAGTACGCGTGAAGCTCCCTGGATGACCAGTGCAGCAGCGGGGCGACCTTGATGAGGCCGTCCGGGTTGATGGAAACAGGCTCCATCTGTGCGCGTACCGCAGTGTCCGTGGCGCGCAGCGCGGTGAACCAGACTTGCGGCGCCGTTTCGCGCAGGGCGCGCGCAAACGGTTCGAGTTTCACTTCTTCCGTGAAGGCGGCGTGGCGGGGGTCGTCCAGCGCCGGCATCGCACCTTCCAGCGCTTCGCGGTGCGCGCGGGAGCGGCGAGGCAGGAAGGTCTGCAGGTTCAGCGACAGCTGCCGCGTCACTTCGTCTGCGAAGCGATAGGTCGCCTCGGTGTTGTAGCCGCTGTCCATCCAGATCACGGGCACGCCGGGGTCCACGCGTGTGACCATGTGGAGGATCACGGCCTCGAACGGCCGGAAGTTCGTGGTGACGATCGCGCGCTTGCCCATGCCCAGGGCCCAAGCCACCAGGCCTTGCGCGTCACGGCCCAGCTCGGCGTTGGCGCGCGCGAGATCGATGTCCCTCTCAAGGATTTCAGACATGAGCGAACCTCGGTGCGGCCTGGACGGCGTCGCCCTGGTAGAACGTGGCGTATCGCTCGAACTGGCGCTTCGCATCGACCACGTCCTGGTCGGCGCGCAGCACCGCGCTGGAGAAGCCGGTGCGCTCCATCTGGACCAGCTGGTCGATCAGCACTTCGCCGGTGGCGCGGATGTCGCCCGCGAAGCCGAGGCGCCGGCGCAGCAGGAAGGCCTGGCTGAAGGCGCGACCATCCGCGAACTTGGGGAAGTCCAGCTCGATGCGTTCGACGCCGTCCAGTGCCAGCTCGCGCGGATCGGCGTCGTTGGCCAGCTGGAGCACCTTGGCGTCGACCGAAGCCAGGGTCTGCTCGGCCGGGGAGACGAGGGTCAGTTTCATGGTCATGTCAGGCCGCCTGCTTTTCGTTGAAGCGCGCGGTGTTGGCGGCGGCCTTGAACGGCTCGATGCCCACACGGCGCAGCGTGGTGATGAAGTTCTCGGCCTTGCCGTCGACGGTCTGGCGCTGCAGGCGATAGGTGTCCAGCACGGCTTCGATGACCTCGGGCACTTCGGCCGCGGAGAACGAAGGGCCGACCACTTTGCCTGGTGTCGGTGCGCCGGACAGCAGCGAGCCATCGGAGCCGCCCAGGGTGACCTGGTACCACTCCTTGCCGTCCTTGTCGACGCCCAGGATGCCGATGTGGCCGCTGTGGTGGTGGCCGCAGGAGTTGATGCAGCCGCTGATGTGCAGGTCGATCTCCCCGATGTCGTGCAGCTCGTCCAGGTCCTGGTAGCGCTGGGTGATGGCCTCGGCGATCGGCAGCGAGCGCGCATTGGCCAGCGAGCAGAAGTCGCCGCCGGGGCAGGCGATCATGTCCGTCAGCAGGCGGATGTTGGCCTTGGCGAGGCCCGCCTTGCGGGCGGCGTGCCACAGCTCGGGCAGGTCGTCCTGGTGGACCCAGGGCAAGAGCAGGTTCTGGTCGTGTGTGACGCGCGCTTCACCAGCTGAGAAGCGCTCGGCCAGTTCGGCCGCGACGTCCAGCTGCGCGCCGGTGGCGTCGCCGGGCGCCTGGCCCAGGCGCTTGAACGACAGGGTGACGGCCCGCAGTTCCGGGTTGCGGTGCGTGGCCACGTTCTGCTGCAGCCAGCGGTCGTATTCCGGGTCGGCTTCGGCGCCGGCACGCATGATCTCGTGCACCTTCGCTTCGGCACCCTTGCGGTCGCGGCGCAAAGCAGGCGGCTCGAACGATGCGGCCACGCGGTCAAGTTCGGACTGCGTGATGGTGTGCGGCGCGCCGTCCACTTCGACGATCTGCTTGTATTCGGCCTCGACTTCGTCGATGTAGCGCTGGCCTTCGGC
>DATHWV010000404.1:0-4913 GCA_035460205.1 Ramlibacter sp. | reverse complement strand
ACGGCCTGGGTCAGGGCCTGGACGAGGTTTTTCTTCTGCTCGGGCGTGCGGCCCTCCAGCAATTCGACGCGGATCGTAGGCATCAGGTGACTCCTGGGTTGTTGCGAAACGCATTGTGCCTGCGCGCGGGCATTGGGGAATTGACTCGTTGCGCCGTAAGCAAATTCCCTAGCGAGGCGCCGGCGGGCGGCCCAACAATGGCTGCGTACCCCGAGCGACTCCCAGTGAGGAAACCATGAACAGACTCTCCCGAAAACTCGTCGTTGCCGCCACGCTCGGCCTGGCCGCGTTCGCCACCTGGGCCGTCACCGACTTCCACGTGCCCACCATCGAGATCGCCGCGGCGCAAACGCCCCAGGGCTGATCGCCGGCCGCCGCGCGCAGGTCACCTGGCAGGCCATTGTTAAGATGGCCGCCAGAAGATGACCTTGTTAGCAATCCTGATCGCGACCCTGGCCGCGGGCATCGGCAGCGTCTGGCTTGCCGCCGGCCTGATGCGCCTGGGCTTCATGGCCCGTGCCGGCGACGGCCCGGCGTACCTGGGCCCGCAACACCTCTTGAGCCTGGCGGCCGGCGCGCTGCTGGCAACTTCATTCATGCACCTGCTGCCGGAGGCTTTCGAAAGCCCGGCCGGCGCCAAGGCACTGTTCGCCACGCTGCTGGTGGGCCTGGTGTTCTTCTTCCTGCTGGACAAGGCGGAGTTGTGGCACCACGGGCATGAACACCATCACGACAGCGGCCACGGGCACGATGCCCACGATCATCATGGGCACGATCACCACCACGCGCCGCCGCTGCGCTCCGGTGGCTGGGCGGTGCTCACGGGCGACAGCGTGCACTGCTTCGGTGACGGCATCCTGATTGCGTCGGCCTTCATGGCCGATATGCGGCTGGGCCTGGTGGCCGCGCTATCGGTGCTGGCACACGAGGTGCCGCACCACATCGGCGACCTGGCCGTCCTGCGCCTGTCCAGCCCCAACCGCAACGCGGCATTGGTCAAGGTCTCGCTGGCCGGCGCCGTGACGGCGCTGGGCGGCCTGATCGGCTGGTGGCTGGTCGAGCGCCTGCACGACTACCTGCCGTACTTCCTGGTGGTGGCCAGCAGCAGCTTCATCTACGTGGCACTGGCGGACCTGATCCCGCAGTTGCAGAAGCGCTTGTCGGCGCGCGAGACGGCTGCCCAGGTCGCGTGGCTGCTGGCGGGCATCGCGCTGGTCACCGTGGTGAGCCATCTCGCGCATTAGGTCCGTTCAGCGCCGGCGGGGGTTGTCCGGGGAACGGTCGTAGCGGTTGGCAACACCGTCGCCATCGCGATCCCGGTCGAAGCGATTCGGGATGCCGTCGTGGTCGCGGTCGTTGCGGGCCTGGTAGTAGCCAGTGTGCGAACGCGCATAGTGGCCCGGCACCCAGGCGTGGCCATTGCCTTGCCATTCCCAGTGGCCCTCGACCCATACCCCGCTGGGCTGCACCGGCGGCGGGTAGTAGACCGGAACGGGTCGCGGAGCGACATACACCTGCGCCGGGAAGCCGATCTGCACGCCGACCGAGGTGTATGCGGCGGCGGGGGCGCTGCCCAAGGCAGCCGCTGCGGCCAGAGCGGCCGCTGCTGAAATCCAGATTGCTTTCTTGCCCATGGTTGACCTCCTGAAGTGGGTGATGCCATGGTTGCCGTGCCACGTAAACGTCGTGTGCTGCGATTGCGAAGCTCAGGTGAAGAACCGTGCGGTTCGTAATGAACCTGCCGGGTGCGACTTGTCCTACGTCGCGCAGCAGCCACCGCCGACACGCCGTCTGCAGAGCCACGCAAAAGATGAGGCATGCGCGCAATCCTTCTCCTGGTCGTGGCGGCGTATGCCGCAACAGGGAGCGCGCGTGCGGAGGAAGAGGCCGACAGGACGGGCGTATCACCCGCCGCAGCGGCGGCTGAGGCGGCCAAGCCCAGGGTCAACTCATGGATGTTTGCACCCGCCTCGGCGGCACTGGCCAAACCCATGACGCCGCAACAGCGCGACGACCGCCAGTTCCTGCGCGACGCGGCTTCCGCCGGCCGGTTCGAAAGCGACGCTTCACGCCTGGCGCTGTCGAAGTCCGGCAGCGCCGGCGTCCGGACCTACGCCGGCACGCTGATCAAGCACCACGCAACGGCGGGCAATGAATTGCAATACCTCTTGCAAGCGCGCGGCATGGCGCCGCCCATGCTGGCGAACCACCAGCGCAAGACGCTCAATCGCCTGGCCAAACTGCAGGGCGCAAAGTTCGACCGCGAATACCTGGCGCAGGTTGGCCTGAAGCAACAGAAGGAAGGCGTGCAGGTGTTCGAGCGGGCTTCGCGTGCCACGCAGGACCCGCAGATCAAGGCCTGGATCGACAGGACGTTGCCGACGATGCGCTACCACCTTGCATCCGGCGAAAAACTCGCTCCTGCGGGGATGAGGTTGGCCGCGGCCCCAGCCAACGCCCAACCGCGCCAGGTGGCTTTCAAGCTCCCACCGCGCGCATTGTCTAGCGGGTCGAGTACCCCGTAACGCGCCATTTCCCGTCCGCTTCGCGGACCATGGTGACGACTTCCTGCACTTCGCGCTTTTCGAATTTGCTCACGAAGATGGTGGTCACGTATTCGCCCTCGGGTCGCCCCGGCAAGGTCGTCTTGTAGTTCGACTCGGCCGGCGTGCGCTCCACGAACGCGCCCAGCGGCTCGCGCAACTTGGGGATGGCATCCAGCCAGGCCGGCAGGGGCACGGAGCCGCGGAAAGCGTTGCCTGACGATTCCCACGCGCGGCCCCAGTCGCGGCGATCGAGCAGCAGCAACCAGCCATGCGCAGCCAGCTTGCCGGCCGATTCCTTGTCGGCGTGTTCGCGGGGCGCGGGCGCGGCGGGCGCCGGTGCGACCGTTTTCGGCGACGACGCCGGGAGCACCATGGGAACGGTGGGCAGCGGATCGCGCGGCGGCTTCAGCTGCGCCTGGGCGGATGCCATGGACAGCGCTGCCGCCAGGGGCAGGAGCAGTGCGGGGAAAATCTTCATGCGGACGAGTCTACCGCCAGCACCTGCCTCATCAGTTTCGCGTTGACCTGGCCCTGGTCTTCGTAGTTGGTGTTGAACACCACGTGCAGCACGTCAGCCAGGCTGGCCATGCGGCGGATCTCGGGGACGAGCGCCGCCAGTTCCTCGCTGGAATACCAGTAGTTGAACCGGCTGGACGATGCGCTGGCCTTGATGTTCCAGGTGTCCTGGTTGCGCCCGTGCAGGCGCAGCAGGGCCATCGCAGGTTGCGTGACCTCCCACACGCGGGGCACGCAGTTGGCGAAGCCCTGCGGGCCGTCGACGATGGTGTGCACTGCACCCAGTCGGCGCTCGAATTCAACCGTCTTTGCGCCGTTGTCGCCGTCGAACCAGCTCTTGTTGCGGAATTCGAAGCTGAGGCGATGGCCTTCCATCTTCTCCACGCAGTGTTCGACATGCGCCATGCCCTCGCGGTTGCGCAGCAGCCAAGGCGCGAACTGGAAGTGCAACGCCCCGAGTTTGCCGGCCTGTCGCAGCGGCTCCACGGCTTCCGAGAATCGCCGCCACAACTCGTCGGCGATCTCCTTCGGCGTGTCCTTGTAGTACAGCGTTTTCGGTGGGTTCGGGCCCAGCGCCTGCCGGAGGTCCTTGTGCAGCACGTCGGGCGAGGTCTGGTGGCCGGTGAAAAGCCGGAACGCCTTCACGTCGAACACGAAGCCCGGTGGCGTGCGCTCGGCCCACAACTGCGCGTTCACTGCCGTGGGCATGCCGTAGTAGCTGGAATCCACTTCCACCATCGGAAACTGCGACGCGTAATAGCGCAGGCGCGCCTCGGCCGACTTCGCTTCCTTCGGGTAGAAGCGCCCGCAGTCGATCAGCGTCTTGTCGGTCCAGGAGGCCGAACCTATGAGGATGTTGTCCACTGTATTAATATACAGGTTACAGGCCTCCAATGCAGTATCCCGCCATGCCCCCGCCGCCGGCCGATCCGCTGGCGCAACTCAACGACTCGCAGCGCGAGGCGGCCACGCATGGCACTGGCGAATTCGCCGCGGATTTACGGCCTTTGCTGGTGATCGCGGGTGCGGGCTCGGGCAAGACCAACACCCTGGCCCATCGCGTCGCCAACCTGATCCGCCACGGCGCCGACCCGCAGCGCATGATGTTGCTCACCTTCAGCCGGCGAGCGGCCCAGGAGATGGAACAGCGCGTGGGCGGCGTGTTGCAAAGGGCGCTGGGCCTGCCGCAAAGCCAGGCGCTGCCGAACCTCCCGTGGTCGGGCACGTTCCACAGCATCGGCGCCCGGCTCCTGCGTGAATACGCCGGCCGCATCGGGCTGGAGGAAACGTTCACCATCCACGACCGTGGCGATGCCGAAGACCTGATGGGCATGGTGCGCCACGAGATCGGCCTGTCGGAGACGAAGAACCGCTTCCCGCTCAAGGGCACCTGCCTGGGCATCTACTCGCGCGTGCTCAACACGCGCGACCCGCTGGACTTGGTGCTGCAAAACCAGTACCCGTGGTGCAGCCAGTGGGAGAACGAGCTCAAGAAGCTGTTCGGCGCGTACGTGGAAGCCAAGCAGCAGCAGAACGTGCTGGACTACGACGACCTGCTGCTGTTCTGGGCCGAGATGATGTCGCAGCCTGAACTCGCGCAGGAAGTCGGCAGCCGCTTCGACCACCTGCTGGTGGACGAGTACCAGGACACCAACCGCCTGCAGTCGGAAATCATCATTGCGATGAAGCCCAGCGGCCAGGGCGTCACGGTGGTGGGCGACGACGCGCAGAGCATCTACTCGTTCCGCGGCGCGACGGTGCGGAACATCCTGGACTTTCCTTCGCAGTTCACGCAGCCGGCGCGCATCGTCACGCTGGAGCGTAATTACCGCAGCACGCAGGCCATCCTGG
>DATHWV010000403.1:0-1996 GCA_035460205.1 Ramlibacter sp. | reverse complement strand
TCCACCTCGTCGATCAACAGCACCGCGCCCGGCTCGGGCGTCTGCAACGCCTGCAGCAGGGGCCGGCGGATGAGGTAGCGCGCCTGGTAGACCTCGCGCTCGATCTCGTCCGCCGTCTCGAGGCCCTCTACCGCACGCATGTGCAACAACTGCGCTGCATAGTTCCACTCGTAGAGGGCTTCGCGCTGCTCCAGCCCGTCGTAGCACTGCAGGCGGATCAACGCGCGCTGCAGCGCAGTGGCCAGCGACTTGGCCAGCTCGGTCTTGCCGACACCCGGCTCGCCTTCGAGCAGCAGCGGACGCTGCAGCTTGAGGGCGAGGAAGACAGCCGTGGCCAGCCGGCGGTCGGCGAAGTAACCCGCCGATGCCAGCGCCCGCTGCAGGGCGTCGATGTCGGCGAACAATCCGCGCCTAACCCAGCGCCTTGGCGACCGCTCGCTGCGCCATCACGCTGATGAGGTTGGCGCGATAGGCGGCGCTGGCGTGGAGGTCACTGGCGAGGTCGCCGGCGTCGATCTTCACCGCCGCCGCCGACTCGGGCGTGAAGCTCTTGGTGAGTGCCGCTTCCAACCCTGCATGGCGGAAGACGCCGTTACCGCCACCGGTGACGGCGACGCGCACGCCGCTGTCGGTCTGGGCCACGAACACGCCGATCAGCGCGAAGCGCGAGGCCGGCTGGCGGAACTTCATGTAAGCCGCCTTCTTGGCTTGCGGGAAGCTCACCGCCGTGATCAGCTCGCCGTCCTTCAGCGCGGTGGAGAACATGCCCTTGAAGTAGTCGTCCGCGGTGATCTTGCGCTGCGTGGTCTGTACCGTCGCATTGAGCGCCAGCACCGCCGCCGGGTAGCAGGCGGCCGGGTCGTTGTTGGCGAGCGAGCCGCCTATCGTGCCCATCGCGCGCACCTGCCGGTCGCCGATGCCACCGGCCAGGCCAGCCAGTGCCGGGATGGCGGACTTGACGTCGGCATTGCCGGCCACATCGGCATGGCGGGTCATCGCGCCGATCACGAGCGCGTTGCCCTCCTTGCGCACACCGGCCAGTTCGGCCACGCCGCCCAGGTCGACGAGCTGGCCGGGGTCGGCCAGGCGCAGCTTCATGGAAGCCAGCAGGGTCTGCCCGCCGGCGAGCACGCGGGCTGAACTGTTGCTGGCCAGCTTGGTCGCATCCGCGAGGGTGGCGGGACGTTCGAAGGTGAATGCATACATGGTGTGTCTCCTTCGTTTCGGTTAACGGGCAGCCTGGATGGCTTCCCAGACGCGGGCGGGGCTGGCGGGCATGTCGAATTCTTTCACACCCATGTCGCGCAGGGCGTCGAGCACCGCGTTGATCACCGCTGGCGGCGAGCCGATGGCACCGGCCTCGCCACAGCCCTTGGTTCCCAGCGGATTGTGCGTGCAAGGCGTGCAGATCGTGTCCAGCTTGAAGTTCGGGAAGTCGTCGGCGCGCGGCATGGTGTAGTCCATGAACGAGCCCGTGAGCAATTGCCCCGATTCCTTGTCGTACACGCAGTTTTCCATCAGCGCCTGGCCGAGGCCCTGCACGATGCCGCCGTGCACCTGGCCCTCGACGATCATCGGGTTGATGATGGTGCCGAAGTCGTCCACCGCGGTGAAGCGGTCGACGCGGGTCACGCCCGTTGCCGGGTCGATCTCCACTTCGCAGATGTAGGTGCCGGCCGGGAAGGTGAAGTTGGTCGGGTCGTAGAACGCGGTTTCGTTCAGGCCCGGCTCCAGCTTGTCCAGCGGGTAGTTGTGCGGCACATAGGCCGTGAGCGCCACCTGCCCGAACGGGATCTTCTTGTCGGTGCCTTTCACGGTGAACTCGCCGTTGGCGAACTCGATGTCGCCGGCCCCGGCCTCCATCAGGTGCGCCGCGATCTTCTTGGCCTTCGCCTCGATCTTGTCCAGCGCCTTCATGATGGCCGCGCCGCCCACGCTGATCGAGCGCGAACCGTAAGTGCCCATGCCGAAGGGCACGCGGCCGGTGTCGCCGTGG
>DATHWV010000402.1:0-2370 GCA_035460205.1 Ramlibacter sp. | reverse complement strand
CGGCGAGACGGAAGAAGAGTTCCAGCACCTGCTGGACTTCATGCACGAAGCAAGGATCGACCGGGCCGGCTGTTTTGCCTACAGCCCGGTTGAAGGCGCGGTTGCCAATGACATCCCGGGCATGCTGCCGCAGGAAGTGCGCGAAGAGCGCCGGGCGCGCTTCATGGCCGTCGCCGAAGAGGTCTCGGCCGCCAAGCTGAAGGAGCGCGTGGGCGCGACCATGCAGGTGCTGGTCGATTCAGCGCCGGCGCTCGGCCGCAAGGGCGGCGTGGGCCGCTCGTACGCCGACGCGCCGGAAATCGACGGCACCGTGAAGCTGCTGCCGCCGGAAAAGTTGAGCAAGCAGCTCAAGGTGGGTGAGTTCACGCGTGCCCGCATCGTGGGCGCGCAGGGCCACGACCTCGTCGCCGTCCCGGTTTGACCAGGACACAAGCGCAAAAAAGCCGCCCTCGGGCGGCCTTTCTCACATTCAACAAACAACAAAGCCGGCAAGGCCGGCTTTATGATGATGGTGCCCAGGAAGGGACTCGAACCCCCACGATGTTACTCGCTAGTACCTGAAACTAGTGCGTCTACCAATTCCGCCACCTGGGCATTTCAGGAAAAAAAGGATTCTATATCAAAAACATTGACCACCTCTCCCACGGCCTTCTCGACGAGATCGAGGGCGTGATCCAGGGACATCGCGACGGGCACGGATACGTGGCGCGCGATGACGGTGAAGGCGACATCTACCTGCCGCCCAACGAAATGCGCGCAGTGCTGCACAAGGATCGCGTGAAAGCGCGCATCGTGCGCCACGACCGCAAGGGCCGGCCCGAAGGCCGCGTCGTCGAGATCATCGAGCGCCCGCCGCAGCCGATCATCGGCCGCCTGCTGCATGAGAGCGGCGTCTGGCTGGTCGCACCGGAAGACAAGCGCTACGGCCAGGACGTGCTGATCCCCAAGGGCGCCACGGCGCTCGCCAAGGCGGGGCAGGTCGTCGTCGTTGAACTCACCGAGCCGCCCAGCCTCTACGGGCAACCCGTGGGCCGCGTGAAGGAAGTGCTCGGCGAGATCGACGACGCCGGCATGGAAATCGAGATTGCGGTACGCAAGTACGGCGTGCCGCACGAGTTCTCCGACGCCTGCATCGGCCTGGCGCGTTCTCTGCCGGACAAGGTGCGTCCGCAGGACAAGCGCCATCGCGTCGACTTGACCGACATCCCGCTCGTCACGATCGACGGCGAGGACGCGCGCGACTTCGACGACGCCGTGTACTGCGAGCCGGCGAAGGTCGGTCGCGGCAAGGGCTGGCGTTTACTGGTGGCCATCGCCGACGTCAGCCACTATGTGGAGACCGGCAGCGCGATCGACGTCGACGCGTACGACCGTGCGACCAGCGTCTACTTCCCGCGCCGCGTCATCCCGATGCTGCCGGAGAAACTCTCCAACGGCCTGTGTTCCCTGAACCCCGAGGTCGAGCGCCTGTGCATGGTCTGCGACATGCTTATCACCGCCACCGGTGAGATCCAGGCTTACCAGTTCTACCCCGCCGTGATGTGGAGCCATGCGCGCTTCACGTACACCGAAGTCGCGGCCATCCTGGCCAACACGCGCGGCCCCGAGGCGATCCGCCGCAAGGACCGCGTCACCGACCTGTTGAACCTGCACGACGCCTATCGCGCGCTGCTCAAGGCCCGCAACGTTCGCGGCGCGGTGGATTTCGAAACGACGGAGACGCAGATCATCTGCGACGAGAACGGCCGCATCGAGCGCATCGTGCCGCGCGTGCGCAATGAAGCGCACCGGCTGATCGAAGAGTCCATGCTCGCGGCCAACGTCTGCAGCGCCGACTACATCCAGCAGAGCAAGCATCCGGGCCTGTTCCGCGTGCACGAAGGCCCGACGCCGGAGAAGAAAGACCTGCTGCGCACCTACCTGAAAGCGATCGGCGTGGGCCTGAGCATCAGCGAGGATCCGCTGCCGGCCGAATTCCAGCGCATCGCCGAAGCCGTGAAGGAGCGGCCTGACGCGCAGCAGATCCAGACGATGCTGCTGCGGTCGATGTCGCAAGCGATCTACACGCCGATCAACAGCGGCCACTTCGGCCTGGCGTACGACGCCTACACGCACTTCACCAGCCCGATCCGCCGCTACCCGGACCTGCTGGTGCACCGTGTGATCAAGGCCATCCTGCAGAACGGCAAGTACGAATTGCCGGTGCTGCCCACGCCGGGCGAGGCGCACGAGAAGCTCGCTCGCCGCCTGGCATCGCGCGTGAAAGCGCCGCAGAACCGCCTGAAGAAGCCGCCACCAACGCCGACCAAGGAAGTGCAGGCGTGGGAAGCCGCAGGCCTGCATTGCAGCGCCAACGAGCGCCGCGCCGAT
>DATHWV010000401.1:0-6575 GCA_035460205.1 Ramlibacter sp. | reverse complement strand
ATCTTGGTGTCCTGGTCAGGGCCGTCCACCAGCTTGATGACGAACACGCGGCCGCCCTGCGGAACGATCGCTTCCTCAGGCACCACGCGGGCGTTCTCACGCTCGCCAAAGACCGCAGTGATGCGGGCGAACATGCCCGGGCGCAGCTGCAGGTGCCGGTTGTCGATGCAGGCGCGCACGCCGACCGAGCGGCCGTTGGCGTCCACCAGCGGGTCGATTGCCTGCACGATGGCGGAATATTTGCGGCCCGGCAGCGCGTCCAGGTCGACCAGGGTGGTCTGCCCCCGCTTCACCTTGGTCTGGTAGCGCTCGGGCAGGCGGAAGTCCACGAAGATCGCGTCCATGTCCTCGATGTTGACGATGTCCGCGCCGTCCTTGAGGTAGTCGCCCACGCTGATGGTGCGGATACCGGCGATGCCATCAAACGGCGCCAGGATGCGAAGGCGCGCCGCAGTGGCGTGCGCCAGCGCGAGCTTGGCCTGGGAGACCTGCAGGTTCGCGCTGCTTTCGTCCAGGGAGCGCTGGCTGACGAAGCCCTGCGCCACCAGTTCCTGGTTTCGCTTGTGGTTGGCCTGGGCGATGGACAGTTCGGCCTGCGCCTGCTGCACCTGCGCCACGGGTAGCTGGTCATCCAGCTGCACAAGCAGCTGGCCCTTCCTCACCCGGTCGCCGTCGCGGAAATTCAGCTGCGTGACCCGCCCGCTGATTTCCGGTCGCAGCACCACGCTCTGGCGCGAACGCAGGCTGCCCACGGCCGGGGCGTCGTCGGTGAGCTTGAGCACTTCGACCCGGGCCACTTCGACGGCCGGCGGCCGGGCCGGGCCGCCGGGGGCCCCGGCGCCGACACCCGGCGCCGCCGCGGCGCTGTCCGCCTTGGCACCGGCCGGCTTGTTCTGGTACCACCAGGCGGCGCCCGAAGCGGCCGCAATGCCGACTGCGGCGACGACGATGTAAATTGGTTTCGATGCCATTCAGGTCAGAGCGCCCCAGGAGGGCCGAGTTCGCGGGTTGAAGTTGTTACAGGCCAACCCAACAATGTATCAGGGAGCATGCTAACGGGGCATTCGCATTTCGCCTATGTGCCCCTCGTACGACACCCGGGGCGGGCTTGCCTTTACGCCGTCTTTACATTGGCGCCGGCCGGCGGCCCAGGGCCACTTCCACCCCAAGGTTCGCCAGCGCGTCTGCCCGCTCGTTGCCCGGGTCGCCGTTGTGCCCGCGCACCCAGCGCCATTCGATGGTGTGGCCACTGCGGTTCACCAGTTCGTCCAGCGCCTGCCAGAGCTCCACGTTCTTGACCGGCTGCTTGCTGGCGGTGCGCCAGCCCTTGGCCTTCCAGCCGGCCAGCCACTCGGTCATGCCTTTGAGCACGTACTGGCTGTCGACGTTGAGCGTCACCGCGCAGGGCCGCTTGAGCGCCTTCAGCGCCTCGATGACCGCCAGCAGTTCCATGCGGTTGTTGGTCGTGCCGAGTTCACCCCCGTACAACTCTTTTTCGGTGGCGCCGGACTTGAGCCAGGCACCCCAGCCGCCGGGGCCGGGGTTGCCCTTGCAGGCGCCGTCGGTATAGATCACGACAGGGTTCACTGATGTTCTTCCAGGTAAGTGGGATGGCCACGGTTGGTCAATGGGACAGGGGCGGTGGCGATGCCGGGAGACGCCTTCCAGGCCGGGCCGATGAGCTTGATGCCCCGCACCCGCTTCACGGCCACGAGGAAATACACCGCCCCGAAGATGGGCCACCAGCGTTCGCCGGCTGCGTCCATCCAGTCATATCGGCCCAGCCATTTTTCGCTCTTCAGGGCCGGCCGGTAGCAGCCGAAGGTGCTGGACTCGACTTCGAAACTCAACAGCCGCAGCCAGTCGCGCAGCCGCCAGTAACCGATGAATTCACCCGCGTCGGGCAGGAACAGTTCGCCAAAGCCGAGCCGCCGGTAGAGGTGTGCACGGCGCTGGCGCAGGCCCCACAGGCTGGCAGGATTCAGGCAGCAGATGACCACCTTGCCTTCGGGCACCAGCACCCGTTCCACCTCGCGCAGCGTGGCATGCGGGTCCGTGTTGAGTTCAAGCGAATGGGGCAGCACCACCAGGTCCAGGCTGTTCTCCTGGAACGGCAAGGCGGCGAAGTCGGTAATCAGGGCCGGCGCGGCCTGCCCGGAACCGGCCACCGGCGCGTCGCGCAGGGCCAGCCACTTGTGCGGCATTCGGTTGGCCTGCAGCGTGTCGAGTTCCGGCAGGCCCAATTGCAAGGCGTGATAGCCAAAGATATCGCCCACGGCCTGGCCGAACTGCGCCCGCTCCCACGCCAGCAGGTAACGGCCGGGCGGCGTTTCGAACCACTGCTGCATTCCTATAATCTGGTCGCTCATGAAGCGGCTGCGGCCTGTGGGTGTTGCACAACGGGCATGCGGCAGATTCTAGGCTGGGGAACCGGGTACCCTCGGGTTGATCAATCACCGGCTCGCGGCCACCAGCCGCCCCGACCATGGAAGAACGAATCCAGATGAAGTTGTTTTACATCGCGGGGTTGACGGCCCTTGCCCTGCTGGCAGGTTGCGCCACCCCGCCCGCGGCCACGACGCCACCCGAGGCCACCGCTGCGGCCCCGGCGCCGCAGCCCCCTGCCCCGGCGGTCATCCCGTCCGGCCCCCTGCAACCCATCACGGCAGGTGACGCCGCTTCCCGCGGCGTGGCGCAATTGCTGCCGCCCGCCGATCTCTGGGAGCGCATCCGCCGTGGCTTTGCCATGCCCAACCTGGAAAGCGACCTGGTGCGCCAGCAGGAGCAGTGGTACTCCAGCCGGCCCGACTACATCCAGCGCATGACGGAGCGCTCGCGCAAGTACCTGTTCCACATCGTCGAGGAACTGGAGCGGCGCAACATGCCCACCGAACTGGCCTTGCTCCCATTCATCGAAAGCGCCTTCAACCCACAGGCGGTGTCCAGCGCGCGTGCTGCCGGCATGTGGCAGTTCATGCCCGCGACCGGGCAGTACTTCGAACTGAAGCAAAACGTCTTCCGCGACGACCGGCGGGACGTCCTGGCCTCGACCCGCGCCGCGCTCGACTACCTGCAGAAGCTCTACGGCATGTTCGGTGACTGGCACCTCGCGCTGGCCGCGTACAACTGGGGCGAAGGCAGCGTCGGCCGCGCCATCGCGCGCAACCAGCGCGGCGGCCTGGGCACGTCGTACCTGGACCTCAACATGCCCAACGAGACGCGCATGTACGTGCCCAAGCTGCAGGCCGTCAAGAACATCGTGGCCGGCCCGGACGCGTTCCGCACCGAGTTGCCGCTGATCGAGAACCATCCGTACTTCCAGAGCGTCGTCGTCACCCGCGATATCGACGTCCACCTGGCCGCGCGCCTGGCCGACGTGTCGGTCGAAGACTTCAAGGCGCTCAACCCTTCCTTGAGCCGTCCCGTGATCCTTGCCGCAGGCACGCCGCAGATCCTGCTGCCGTGGGACAACGCCACCGTCTTCCAGCGCAATTTCGAGGCACACACGGCGGGACAGTACGCAAGCTGGACCGCGTGGAGCGCGCCTGCGACCATGAGCGTGGCCGATGCAGCCAGGCGCGTGGGCATGAGCGAAGCCGACCTGCGCAGCGTCAACACCATCCCGCCGCGCATGCTGATCAAGGCCGGCTCGGTGCTGATCGTTCCGCGCTCGGCCAAGGTGCAGGATGACGTCACGTCGCACGTCGCCGACAACGGGCAACTCAACCTCGCGCCTGAACAGGTCACGCGCAAGACCACCATCAAGGCGGGCAAGCACGACACGGTGGCCAGCGTGGCGCGTCGCTACAGGTTGAGCGCCGCCCAGGTGGCCGACTGGAACAGCGTCGCGGCCTCGGCGGCCTTTAGCGCCGGGCAGCAGGTCGTGGTGTACCTGCCGGTGAAGGTGGGCGGCCGCAGCACCGGCCCGAAGGCCAGCAGCAAGGGCGCGGGAACGCGCAAGGCCGCACCTGCCACTTCAACAAAGAAGACTGCGAAGCCGAAGAAGAAATAGTCGGCGAAGCTCAGCGGGTGCAACACTTTGTCACCCGCAAAACGCAGGACTGCTCCCACGCGAATGCGCTCCCGGGTCCGATGGGCCCAACTGCTCAACCGCCGCACACTTGTCGCACTACTTCCCGAAAGGAGTTCGACATGTTCAAGAAAACACTGATGGGCGCCGTGCTGGCCGCCGGCTCGCTGCTAAGCGTGCTGCCCGGCGTCGCGAACGCGCAGTTCGTGGTCTCGGTTGCCCCGCCGGCCCCTGTCGTGGAGGTGCAGCCCGCACCGCGCCACGGCTATGTCTGGGCGCAAGGTCACCATGAATGGCGTGGCAACCAGTACGTCTGGGTGCCGGGCCACTGGCTGACCGCACGCGAGGGCTACGAGTATCGCAACCCCCAATGGGTGCAGCGCGGCAATGGCCAATGGGCCATGGTGGGCGGCAACTGGGAGCGCCGCGGACCGTACGGCGACCGTGACCGGGACGGCATCCCCAATGCCTACGACAGCCATAACGACCGCAGCCGCATGGGCGGCCCGGGCCACCGCATGGGCCCCTATGGCGACATGGACCGCGACGGCATCCTGAACAAGGATGACCGCGACCGTGACGGCGACGGCGTGCGCAACAACCGCGACCGCTATCCCGACGATCGCCGCCGCAGCTAAGCGGTAACGCAAAGGAGCCCGGCATGCCGGGCTCTTTTTTTGTCAGAGTTTTTCTGTTTCGCCCTGGCGCGGCTGCCACTTCATCAGCTGCTTCTCGGTGCGCCCTACCAGGCCGTCGAGCACCAGCGCGAAGGCCGTCAGCACGACGATGCCGGCGAAGACGGTGTTGACGTCGAAAGTGCCTTCGGCTTGCAGGATGAGGTATCCCACGCCGCGCGCCGAGCCCAGGTATTCGCCCACGACCGCGCCGACAAAAGCGAGGCCGACCGAGGTGTGCAGGCTGGAGAACACCCAGCTGGTCGCGCTCGGCAGGTACACGGTGCGCAGCAGCTGCTTCTGGTTGGCGCCCAGCATCCGGGCGTTGGCGAGCACCACGGGGCTGACTTCCTTGACGCCCTGGTAAACGTTGAAGAACACGATGAAGAACACCAGCGTCACGGCCAGCGCCACCTTGCTCCAGATCCCCAGGCCGAACCACATCGCGAAGATGGGCGCAAGGATCACGCGGGGCATGGAGTTGGCCGCCTTGATGTACGGGTCCAGGATGGCACTGGCGGTGGGCGCGAGCGCCAGCCACAGGCCGAACACCAGGCCCAGCACGGTGCCGATGACGAAGGCCAGCGAGGTCTCCAGCAGCGTAACGCCCAGGTGCAGGTAGATATCGGCCCGCCCGGGGAGGCCGTCGGGGAACAGTTCCGTGGCCTCGAAGCCGAACGGCATGAACCACGACCAGATGCGGCCCGCCACCTTGATGGGCTCGCCCAGGAAGAAGGCGTACTGCTGGTTGCGCGAAACCAGCTGCCAGAACAGCAGGAACACGATGAGCAGGCCCACCTGCCAGTAGCGCAACGTCTTGCCGGAGGGGCGGATCGCGTTCCACACGATCAGGCGCCCTTCTTCAGTTGCTGTGCATAGCCCTTGAGCACCTCGTCGCGCAGCACTTCCCAGATCTGCGTGTGCAGTTCCACGAAGCGCGGCAACGTGCGCACTTCGGCCACGTCACGCGGGCGCGGCAGGTCGATTTCGAATTCGCCGATGGGCCGTGTCGCCGGGCCGGCGGAGAGCACCACCACGCGGTCGCTCATCGCGATCGCTTCGTCGAGGTCGTGCGTGATGAACAACACCGCTTTTTTCTTCGCAGCCCACAGGTCCAGCACCTCGTTTTCCATCAGCTGGCGGGTCTGGATGTCGAGCGCGCTGAAGGGCTCGTCCATCAGGATGATGTCCGGGTCCAGCGCCAGCGTCTGGGCCAGCGCGGTGCGCTTGCGCATGCCGCCGGAGAGCTGGTGCGGGTAACGGTCGCCGAATTCGCCCAGGCCGACGCGGTCCAGCCAGGCCTGGGCCTGAGCGCGCGCCTGCGAGGGCTCCACCCCGCGGTACTCCAGGCCGACCATCACGTTGGCAATGCAGCTGCGCCACGGCATCAGCGCCTCAGTCTGGAACATGTAGCCGGCGCGCCGGTTCAGGCCCCGCAGCGGCTCGCCGAACACGCGCACTTCACCGGAAGAAGCCTCCAGCAGGCCTGCTGCGATGTTCAAGAGCGTAGATTTGCCGCAGCCGGTCGGCCCCACGACCGAGACGAACTCACCTTCGCGGATGCGCAAAGTGGTGTCGGCGACGGCCGTGTACCGCTGCGCCGGCGCGTCCGGCGAAGTGAAGGTGACGGAGATGTCCTGGAGCTCGAGCGCGTAGGCCGACATGCGCGAGAGCGTAACCTAAGCCTTGAACTTGTCCTTCGCGCGGCGCGCGAATTCGTTGGTGTAGGTCTTGCCCAGCTCGATCTTGTCGGCCTTGATGGCCGGATCGAAACTCGTGAGCGCGCGCAGCGCGGTGCGTGTCCCTTCCTCGCTCATCATGCCGTCCAGCGAAATGGCCTCGCGCACCTTGTTGAACGACGCGAGGTAAAG
>DATHWV010000400.1:0-2095 GCA_035460205.1 Ramlibacter sp. | reverse complement strand
GCACCTGGAGTTCTATTCGAAGCCCCAGCGCATGGCGCAGGCACTGGCGCTGCGTGAACTGCACCTGCAATACAGCGCGCAGGCCGCGGCGCCGCCGGAGCAGAGCAGCGATGGCTCGCCTTTCCAGTCCAAGGTGCACACTGGCAACGCGATCCTGTGCGGCGACTTCAACCTCGAGGCGCACGAGCCCGAGTACGCTGCCATGACCCAGCCTTCGCAGCAAGGGCAACTGTGGGACAGCTGGCGCCTGCTGCATGGCGACGCCCCGCACGAGCCAACCTTCCGGCTGTACGACCGCAGGTACGGGCCCGAGCCGATCGCCTGCGACTTCCTGTTCGTCAGCGACGGGTTGAAGGACAAGGTCAGGCACATCGCCATCGACAGCACCACCCAGGTCTCTGACCACCAGCCGGTCGCGCTCGAACTCGGCTGACTGGCTCCCGCTTGTAACGGCGAGGCCCCAGCTTTGCAGCTGGTGACGTTTGCCCGCGCGCATCGCCGCCCACAATGCCATCGAAACCAGGATGGGGCAGGAGATGAACAGAGACATGAGGGTGGCAGGGCTTTGTGCGGCGGTGGCCATGATGGCCATCACAGGCTGTGGCGGCGGCGGGGGCGGTCCTGCGCCCGTGCCTGTGCCTGCACCGGCTCCGGCGCCTTCACCCGCGCCAGCACCTGGTCCCGCACCGGCGCCTGCACCGGCCCCCTCGCCCGCTCCCGCGCCAGGCCCGCTCGCCACCATCGGTGGCTGCGAGATGTTCCCCGCCACGGCGATCTTCAACACACGCATCGACGACGTCGTCCGTTTCCCCGCGCATGGCAGCAGCGCCGCCTGGATCGATTCGATCGGCGCTACCGTGCGTTTCCACGCGGACTGGGGCACCAACGACAACCCTGCGCAGGCCTCGACCTATTACGGCGTACCCATCAACGTGGTGGACGGCACTGCAGCCACGACCGAGTGGCCGTTGGTGTCGTTCGACTTCGCACCGTCAGGCGCGAGCAGGGAAACCGGGTGGCCCGACGAGAGCGACTGCGCTGTCGCTTCGGGCAGCGGCTTCTCGCTCACCCGAAACTGCGCCGCAGTGCCGACGGCGCAGCGCCGTTTCCCGTTTCCGCTTGCGCCCGACGCGCGCACGGAAGGCGGCCAATGCAACGACCCGAACAGCTGCGGCGACCACCATGTGCTGGTCGTGGAGCAAGGCGCTTGCCGCCTGTGGGAGGGCTACTTCTCCTACCGGATCGCCGACAACTGGTATTCGCTGGCGACAGCCGCGTGGGACCTGAAATCACTCGCATTGCGGCCTTCCGGCTGGACCTCGGGCGACGCCGCCGGTTTGCCGATCACGCCGCTGCTGGCACGTGCGGCCGAAGCATCGACCGGTGAGGTGAAGCATCCTTTGCGGGTTACCTTCCGCGACGGCGTGCTGGCCAACAGTTTCGACTGGCCGGCACGCCATGGCGCCGGTGGCGCGACGGCGGGCGGCATTCCCTTCGGCGCGCTGCTTCGCCTGAGAGCCGAGTTCGTCATACCCGCAAGCTGGACGCCGCAGGCCAAGGCGTTGGCCACCGCGATGAAGCGCTACGGCCTGTACGTGGCCGACATAGGCTCCAATTTCTACGTGCAAGGCGAGCCCAACGCGGCCTGGGACGCGAACACCATCAGCCAGCTGCAAACCCTCACCATGGGCCAGATGGAATTCGTCGACCTGGGCGCGGTCACCGGCGATGCGCGCTTTTCGCGCGACTCGATGGCGGCGGACTGGTAGCGGGGACAGTTTCGACAAGCGCGCGGACCATCTCCAGAACCACCGGCGTCGCGCGTTGCAGCGCTTGCTGCGGCCCGGCAATGCTCTCGAATACTTCGAGCAACAGCAAAGCCTTGAGCTTTGACACCAGCTTGCGCTGGTGCGCCGCCGGCAGCTTGGACGTTGTTGGCAGGCACTGCACGAGGTACAGCAATCCGGCGCTGCGTTTGTCGTCTCGCGAGCGCACCAGCCGGCTGAAGTCGGCGTCGAACGCCGCGTAGGCCCTGAGTTTCTTCAGCGGCCCGCGCTCGGCTTCGTAGAAGTCGCCAAACCGTTGGACGTACTCA
>DATHWV010000399.1:0-1966 GCA_035460205.1 Ramlibacter sp. | reverse complement strand
CGCTTCTCGTCACCCATGATGACGGAGTTGGAAGAGCCGCGGTGATCCTGCAGCGTGCGGACCAGTTCGAGCGAGGCGGTGATCGCGCCCAGGCCCGACTCTTCGGTGCGGGCCAGCGAGATGGATTCTTCCAGCGACTGGAACACGCGGTAAGCGGGATAGCCCGCCAGGGCGACAGCCACCGCGCCGAGCAGCACGAATTTCTGCCACAGCCGCATGCGCTGCAGGAAGTTGAAGCGACGCCCGTTCAGCGCCGTGATGATGGATTGTTTCATGAAGGACTCCGGGGGTATTAGTGGGAGGAATGCAGCGCATCTTCCAGCGCGTCGAGCAATGCGGCGCAGTCAAGGTCGAACCAGAGCTGTTCGCCGACCAGTGCCGCGCCGCGGACATGGGGCAACAGCCTGGGTGGCGCGGCGCTGCCGTCTGCCACATCGGTTTCACTCCAGCGCAGCCGTTGCGGCAGGCCGTCGATCACGATGCCCGCGGCGTCCGGCCCGTGCATCAGCACCAGCAGCATCCGCTTGGCTTTCGCATCGGGCTCGACGCCGAGGTAGCGCGAGAGGTCGAACACCGGCGTCAGCATGCCGTGCAGGTTCGCCATGCCGCAGAACCACGCGGGCACGTTGGGCAGGCGGTAGACCTCGGGCATTTCAGCCAGTTCGCTGCCGTCTTCGTAGCGAACCATCAGGCCGAGCGCGCCGAGGCGGAAGCCCTGGCGGGCGCGGCTGTCGTTCGCGGCTTCGGTGCGCCGCGCAACCTGCGCAACGGGGGACTGCTCCACGGCGAAGCCGCGTGTCAGTGCCTCGGTCGGCGACATCTGGTCGGTGTTCATGTTCTGTTCCATGGCAATGCGTCAGGCGTCGACCTGGGCAAGGAGTTGTTCGGGCGTGTAGGGTTTGGCCACGTAACCCTTGGCGCCCAGCATGCGGCCCCAGGCGATGTCCGCCTTCTGGTTCTTGCCGGTGACGAACACCACGGGGATGTCCCGGGTGGCGGCATCGGCCTTGAGCCTGCGCGTGGTCGCGAAGCCGTCCAGGTCGGGCATGTTCACGTCCATCAGGATCAGGTCGGGCCTGTCGTTGCGGGCCCGCTCCAGCGCCTGTTCGCCGGTCTCGGCTTCCAGCACGCGGTGCCCGGCGCCCGACAGGATGCGCTCCAGGTTCTTGCGGTCGATCACCGCGTCGTCGACGATGAGTACTTTCAAGGACATCAGGCTTCTCCCAATCGATACGGCGGTGTCGGGTGGATCAGAGTGCGCGCAGTTGCGTCAGCACTTGCTCGTCGGTGTAGGGCTTGGTCACGTAGCCCTTCGCGCCCAGCATCTGGCCCCAGGCCTTGTCGGCCTTCTGGTCCTTGGCGGTGACCAGCACCACCGGGATGTCCTTCGTGTCGGCGTCGCCGCGCAGCGCGCGGGTGGCGGCAAAGCCGTCCATGCCCGGCATGTTCACGTCCATCAGGATCGCGTCGGGCTTGCTGCGCTTGACCGAGGCGATCGCCTGCTCGCCGTTCTCGGCGGTGCTGACCATGTAGCCGGCGGTGCCGAGCAGCTTCTCGAGGCGGGTGCGGTCGACCTGGTTGTCTTCGACGATGAGGATGTTGCGAGTCATGTGGATCTCTTTCTAGATGGGTTGGGAAACGGGGAAACGGGGGAATGCTGGAGTGGCTGGCTTTGCCGACGCGCCCAGGTGGCGCTCGACGACTTCGTGCAGCTGGGCCGGATCGACCGGCTTGGTCAGGTAGGTGTCGCAGCCGGCCATCTTTCCGCGCACGCGGTCGAAGGGCGACGACTTGCTGGTGAGCATGATCACGGGCAGCTTCGCGCGCTTGGCCTTGATGCGGCGGCAGGCCTCGAAGCCGTCGATGCCGGGCATCAGCACGTCCATCAGCACGCAGGCGAAAGGCTGTGTCGTGGCGGCGGCAATGCCGTCTTCGGCGCTGTCGGCCTCCACCACTTCGATGTCCT
>DATHWV010000398.1:0-4122 GCA_035460205.1 Ramlibacter sp. | reverse complement strand
GCCGCGAATCTCGGCGCCCGCGGCGGCGAGCGCCCGCACATCCTCGGTGTCGAGCGTGGTGAGCTTGGCGTTGATACGGTCCGCCAGGCCGGCGTGCGCGAGGAACTGGCGGAAGGCGTGCGCCGTCGTGGCAAAGCCCGTCGGCACCCGTACGCCCTGCGGCAGCTGGGAGATCATTTCGCCGAGGCTGGCGTTCTTGCCGCCTACCACCTCGACGTCGGTCATCCTCAGGTTTTCAAACGGCACAACCAAGAGGTTGTCTAGACGGTGCTCCAGGGCGGGCGTGCCAGAAAGTGCAGACATGGGAAAACTCCAGAAGTTGAAACCGGGTCTGCGCTCCAGCGGAGCGGCGCGGCATGCAGGGCCGTGTGCCTTTTTAGTTGTTCGAAGGGGGCGAAGCGCTGCATGCGTGTGGGAATCGGATAATTGGCGCCATTGTAGGCGGGGCACCTTGGCCCGGGGCTTGCATCTATCTGAAAGCACTATCGTGGCGGCCATGCACACCCGTACAGTTTTCTTCGTCTCGGACGGCACCGGCATCACCGCCGAAACCTTCGGCAATGCCATCCTGGCCCAGTTCGAGTTCAAGCCGCGGCATGTGCGCCTGCCCTTCATCGACACGGTCGACAAGGCGCACCAGGTGGTACGGCAGATCAATCACACGGCCGAGCTGGAGGGGCGCAAGCCTGTCGTGTTCACCACGCTGGTGAACGCCGAAATCCTCCAGGTGATCGAGCAAGGCTGCAAGGGCATGCTGATGGACATGTTCGGCACCTTCGTGCGGCCGCTGGAGATCGAGCTGGGCATCAAGTCCTCGCACCGGATCGGCCGGTTCTCCGACGTGAGCAAGAGCCAGGAGTACCACGACCGCATCGAGGCCATCAACTACAGCCTGGCGCATGACGACGGCCAGTCCAACCGCGACCTGGAGCAGGCCGACGTGATCCTGGTGGGCGTAAGCCGCAGCGGCAAGACGCCCACGTCGCTGTACCTCGCCATGCAACACGGCCTGAAGGCGGCGAACTACCCGCTGATCCCGGAGGATTTCGAGCGCCAGCAGTTGCCGCCGGCCCTCGTTCCCCATCGCAAGAAGATCTTCGGGCTCACCATCCAGCCCGAGCGGCTGGCCGAAATCCGCAACGAGCGGCGGCCCCAGTCGAAGTACGCGTCGCTCGACAACTGCCGCATGGAAGTGGCCGAAGCCGAAGCGATGATGCGGCGCGCGGGTATCCGGTGGCTCAGCACCACCACCAAGTCGATCGAGGAAATCGCCACCACGATCCTGCAGGAAATCCGGCCCGAGCGGCTGGAGTACTGACCTGCCCATAGGAATTTGCTAACTCGCTGATTGGCACGCGTAGCTTGCCCGGCGGGCCTGCCGGCGGCATCATTCATAGGCGTTAACAATCGCTTCATCAAACTCAACAGAGGAAATCTATGTCTCTCATCAATACCCAAGTCCAGCCGTTCAAGACTGAAGCGTTCCACAACGGCAAGTTCGTCACCGTCAGCGACGAGACGCTCAAGGGCCGCTGGTCCGTCCTGATCTTCATGCCGGCCGCTTTCACCTTCAACTGCCCGACGGAAGTCGAGGACGCGGCCGAGAACTACGCCGAGTTCCAGAAGGCCGAAACCGAGGTCTACATCGTCACCACCGACACGCATTTTGCGCACAAGGTCTGGCACGAGACCTCGCCCGCCGTTGGCAAGGCGAAGTTCCCGCTGGTGGGCGACCCGACCCACACGCTGACCAATGCCTTCGGCGTGCACATCCCGGAAGAAGGCCTGGCGCTGCGCGGCACCTTCGTGATCAACCCCGACGGCATCATCAAGACCGCCGAAATCCACTCGAACGAAATCGCCCGTGACGTGAAGGAAACGCTGCGCAAGCTGAAGGCAGCCCAGTACACCGCCAAGCACCCCGGGCAGGTCTGCCCCGCCAAGTGGAATGAAGGCGCCAAGACCATCGCCCCGTCCCTGGACCTCGTCGGCAAGATTTGACCCACCCCCGAAGCAGCTCACTGGCGTGAGCTGCCTCCCCCTCAAGGGGGCAACACCAGCGGCCCGGCAAAGCCGGTTCCGCGGTGTTTCACGAATTGAACAACTCACGTCCAAGGGATAGCCATGCTCGACGCACAACTCAAAGCCCAACTTGCTTCCTACCTCGAACGCATCTCCCAACCGGTGGAGATCGTCGCGACGCTGGACGACACGCCGGCTTCCGCCGAAATGCGCGCCCTGCTCAAGGACATCGCCGAAGCCTCGCCATTGATGTTGGTGAGCGAGACACGGGGTGGGCCGCATCGCGCGCCCTCCTTCTCAATCAACCGGCCGGGCGAAAGCAACGGCCCGCGCTTCGCCGGCCTGCCCATGGGGCATGAATTCACGTCCCTCGTGCTGGCGCTCCTGCAGATCGGCGGCTACCCGCCCAAGGTGGAGCAAGCGCTGCTGGAGCAAATCCGTGCGCTCGACGCCGACCTTGAGTTCGAGGTCTACGTCTCCCTCACCTGCCACAACTGCCCGGACGTGGTACAGGCCCTCAACCTGATGGCCATCCAGAACCCCCGCATCAAGACGACGATGGTCGAGGGCGGCCTGTTCCAGGACGAAATCAAGGAGCGCCAGATCATGGGCGTGCCCACGGTCTTCCTGAATGGCACCATGTTCGGCAACGGCCGCATGAGCCTGGAGGAGATCCTGGCCAAGGTGGACACGTCCGGCACCGAACGCGAGGCGAAGAAGCTCGACGCGAAAGACCCGTTCGACGTGCTGATCGTGGGCGGCGGTCCTGCGGGCGCCGCAGCCGCCGTCTACGCGGCGCGCAAGGGCATCCGCACCGGCGTCGCTTCGGAGCGTTTCGGCGGCCAGGTGCTGGACACCCTGGGCATCGAGAATTTCATCTCCATCAAGGAGACCGAGGGGCCGAAGTTCGCGCTGGCGCTGGAAGAGCACGTGCGTACCTACGACGTGGACATCATGAACCTGCAGCGCGCCAAGGCGTTGGTGCCGGGTGACCTCATCGAAGTGCAGTTGGAGAGCGGCGCATCCCTCAAGGCCCGCTCAGTCGTCATCTCCACCGGCGCGCGCTGGCGCAACATCAATGTCCCGGGCGAAAAGGAATTCAGGAACAAGGGCGTGGCCTACTGCCCGCATTGCGACGGCCCGCTGTTCAAGGGCAAGCGCGTGGCCGTGATCGGCGGCGGCAATTCCGGCGTGGAAGCTGCGATTGACCTCGCCGGCATCGTGACCCATGTGACGCTGGTCGAGTTCGACACGAAGCTGCGCGCCGATGCGGTGCTGCAACGCAAGCTGGAAAGCCTGCCGAACGTGACGGTGCTCGTGAACGCACAAACCACATCGATCACCGGCGACGCCAAGGTCAACGGCCTGACATACAAGGACCGCGCCTCCGGCGAAGAGAACCGCGTGGAACTCGAAGGCGTGTTCGTTCAAATCGGGCTGGTGCCCAACACCGACTGGCTCAAGGGCACTGTCGAGCTGTCGCGGCACGGCGAGATCATCGTGGATGCCAGGGGGCAGACGTCGATTCCAGGCGTGTTCGCGGCCGGTGACGCCACGACGACCCCGTTCAAGCAGATCATCATCGCGGCCGGTGACGGCGCGAAAGCCGCGCTGTCGGCATTCGACCACCTGATCCGCACGCCCGCGGTGGCGCACTGACCGCGCGAGCGCCTTTTTCCCGCACAATCGTTCCGAGCAACAACAAGGAGCGAGCATGCAAGGCGACGCCAAGGTCATAGCCCACCTGCAGGCCCAGTTGAAGAACGAGCTGACGGCGGTCAACCAGTACTTCCTGCACTACCGGATGCTCAAGCACTGGGGCCTGGACAAGCTGGCCAAGAAGGAATACGACGAGTCCATCGGCGAGATGAAGCACGCCGACAAGCTGATGGACCGCATCTTCATGCTGGACGGCCTGCCCAACCTGCAGGACCTGGGCAAGCTCCTGGTGGGCGAAGACGTGCCGGAAATCCTCGATTGCGACCTCAAGAGCGAGCGCGGCGCCCAGGCCACCATCAAGGATGGCATTGCCCACTGCGAGTCGGTTCGCGATTACGTTTCGCGTGACATCCTCCAGCACATCCTGGAAGACACCGAAGA
>DATHWV010000397.1:0-2752 GCA_035460205.1 Ramlibacter sp. | reverse complement strand
GGCCGGCATCATGGGTGGCGATGCCACGGCCGTGTCGGACGATACGCGCAATGTCTACGTCGAGGCGGCCTTCTGGTGGCCGCAGGCGATCCAGGGCCGTTCGCGCCGCTACAACTTCTCCACCGACGCGGGCCATCGTTTTGAGCGCGGCGTCGACCCGAGCCTGACCGTCGAACACATCGAACACATCACCCGCCTCATCATCGACATCTGCGGTGGCGAGGCCGGCCCCATGGACGACCATGTGGCCAGCCTGCCGGAGCGCAAGCCCGTCAGCCTGCGCGTGGCGCGCGCCGCCAAGGTGATCGGCATGCCCGTGACCGAAGCGCAGTGCCGGGACGCGCTGTCGCGCCTGGGCCTGCCGGTGTCGGGTTCCGGCGGTGTCCTCACGGTCACCCCGCCGCCTTATCGCTTCGACATCACGATCGAGGAAGACCTGATCGAGGAGGTCATCCGGATCATCGGCTACGCGAACCTGCCGACCACGGCACCGCTGGCACCCATCACCGCGAAACTGCCGCCGGAATCCCGCCGCAGCCGCTTCGCCGTGCGCCGCGTGCTGGCCGCGCTGGGCTACCAGGAAACCATCAACTTCAGCTTTGTCGAAGAGGGCTGGGAACACGACCTGGCCGGCAATGCCGACCCGATCAAGCTGCTCAACCCCATCGCCAGCCAGATGGGCGTGATGCGCTCCTCGCTGCTCGGCTCACTGCTCCAGGCGCTGAAATTCAACCTGGATCGCAAGGCCGACCGGGTGCGCATTTTCGAGATCGGCCGCGTGTTCAAGCGGGATGCGTCGGTCCTCACCACTGACACGACGGTGCGCGGTGTCCACCAGCCCATGCGCGTGGCGGGCCTGGCCTATGGCGACGCCGACGGCCTGCAATGGGCTCGCAAGGGCGGCGGCGCCGACTTCTATGACATCAAGGGTGACGTCGAGGCCCTGCTGACGTTGCGCAGCAACGACTTCCGGCCGACGTCCCATCCGGCCCTGCACCCCGGGCGCTGCGCTTCGATCTGGATGGACGGGCGCGAAGTCGGCGTGGTCGGCGAGCTGCACCCGCGCTGGCGCCAGCGCTGGGAGCTGGCGCACGCGCCCGTGCTGTTCGAACTGGACCTCGATGCGGCGGTGGCGCGTCCGGTGGCGGTGTTCGAGCCGGTGCCCAAGTTCCAGCCGGCCCAACGCGACATCGCGGTGATCGTTGCCGACACGGTGACCCATGCCGCAGTGATGGACGCCGTTCATTCCGCCGACACCGCCGGACTGCTGCAGGACGCGGTGCTGTTCGACGTCTACAAGCCCAAGCAGGCGGTACCCGGACTGGGCCTGCACGAAAAAAGCCTGGCAGTGCGCTTGACGCTGGCGAGCGGCGAAGCCACACTGACCGACGACCAGATCGAAGCCGCCGTGAAGGCCGTGGTGGACCGCATTGCCACCCGGCTCGGTGGCCGCCTGAGGGGATAAGCAATGGCTGCGCTGACAACAACAAGCCAGGAGGACACCATGGACTTCGCCGTCGAGAGCCTGGAAACGCCGGCGCTGACCAAGGCCCAGTTGGCGGAGCTGCTGTTCGAGCAGATCGGCCTGAACAAGCGCGAATCGAAGGACATGATCGACGCGTTTTTCGACCTGATCTCCGACAGCCTGGTCGAGGGCAAGGACGTCAAGATTTCCGGCTTCGGGAATTTCCAGATCCGCACCAAGGCGCCCCGTCCGGGTCGCAACCCCCGCACCGGCGAGGCCATCCCCATCCAGGCCCGCCGGGTGGTGACCTTCCACGCCAGCCACAAGCTCAAAGAGCAGATCCAGGGCGACGCGGCCCCCTCCGAGTGACCTGAAACAAACAGTTCGCCGGACCCCGGCGAATCGGCTTTGCACGCCGGGCTGACTTAGAGTAACCTAGGAGCTTTCTCTCCTACAACATTGATTTCAATGGAGAAAGCCCTTCCTTCGATACCTGCCAAGCGCTACTTCACCATCGGTGAGGTCAGCGACCTGTGTGGCGTCAAGCCTCACGTGCTACGGTATTGGGAGCAGGAGTTCACGCAGCTGCGGCCCATGAAGCGCCGGGGCAACCGCCGTTACTACCAGCACCACGAGGTGCTGATGATCCGCCGCATCCGGGACCTGCTGTACGACCAGGGCTTCACCATCAGCGGTGCGCGCAACAAGCTCCAGGAACTGGTCCAGGTCGAGCGCGACAAGCGCCGGGCCGGCGAAGTGATGCTCGAAGGCGTCGAAGTGATCGAGGTCGAAGACTCTTCGTTCGAAGACTTCGAGGACAGCACCCCGGCCGAGGAACGCGACCTGGTCTCGCAAAAGCTGCTGCTCGTGCGCCGCGAGCTCTTTGAGATCCGCGACCTCCTTTCCGCAACTCACTGAACGGCATCGGGGGTGAGATATACTCGTAGGCTGTCGGCGTGTAGCGCAGCCTGGTAGCGCACTTGCATGGGGTGCAAGGGGTCGCGAGTTCGAATCCCGCCACGCCGACCATTATTTGGCAAGGGCCAGCAGTTTTCTGCTGGCCCTTTCTCATTTCACCCACACGGATGGTTGCACTTGATGAGTGCGCGCATAAAATCGCTGCGAATGCCATTCCATCACCCCACACCACCAGGACGCTGAACACACCGTGGCTACAGTCGTTTTCGCGGACCTGGTCGGCAGTACCGGCATCTTTGAGCGCCTCGGCGATGAGACCGCCGGGCGCTTCGTCACGCAACTGACGGGCGCGCTCAGCAAGACCTTCGA
>DATHWV010000396.1:0-5987 GCA_035460205.1 Ramlibacter sp. | reverse complement strand
GCACTGGCTTCCAGCGAAGGCGTGAAGTGGGACAAGGCGCCCAACAACCTGAACGACCTGCCGTCGCTGCAAAACGGCGCGAAGCTGTTCGTCAACTACTGCCTGAGCTGCCATTCGGCCGCTTTCATGCGCTACAACCGGCTGGCCGACATCGGCCTGACCGAGCAGCAGATCAAGGACAACATGCTGTTCGCCACCGACAAGGTGGGCGAGACCATGAAGGCCGCAATCGACCCGAAGCAGGCCAAGGAATGGTTTGGCGCCAACCCGCCCGACCTGACCCTGATCGCCCGCTCGCGCTCGGGTCACTACGGCACCGGCGCCGACTACCTGTACACCTACCTGCGCACCTATTACAAGGACCCGACCAAGGCGACCGGATGGAACAACCTGGCTTTCCCGAACGTCGGCATGCCGCACGTGATGTGGGAGCTGCAGGGTGACCGCGAGCCGGTGTTCGAAACCCTCAAGGAGCATGGCCACGACGTCCAGGCCTTCAAGGGCTGGAAACAGGTTTCGCCCGGCACGCTGACACCTCTGCAATACGACGAAGCCGTGGGGGATCTGGTGGGTTACCTGCAATGGATGTCCGAACCGGCGCAGAATTCACGCGTGCGCGTCGGCGTCTGGGTCCTGCTGTTCCTGGGCGTCTTCACCGTCATCGCCTGGCGCCTGAACGCGGCGTTCTGGAAGAATATTTGAGGGACAGCGCGGTCCGCCCCGGCGGACATGCGAGCTCTCGCGGACACGGTCTGGCTAGCGCTGGACCGTGTTTTCACTTTGTTTAGGAGCCTTCACCATGATGGTCTTGTATTCGGGCACCACCTGTCCCTTTTCCCACCGCTGCCGTTTCGTCCTGTTCGAGAAGGGCATGGACTTCGAGATCCGTGACGTCGACCTGTACAACAAGCCGGAAGACATCAACGTCATGAACCCGTACGGCCAGGTGCCCATCCTGGTCGAGCGCGACCTCATCCTGTACGAGTCGAACATCATCAACGAGTACATCGACGAGCGCTTCCCGCATCCCCAGCTGATGCCCGGCGACCCGGTCGACCGCGCGCGCGTGCGCCTGTTCCTGCTCAACTTCGAGAAGGAACTGTTCGTGCACGTGAGCACGCTGGAGTCGCGCGCCGCCAAGAGCAACGAAAAGGCGCTCGAAAAGGCCCGCTCGCACATCCGTGACCGCCTGACGCAACTGGCGCCGGTGTTCCTCAAGAACAAGTACATGCTCGGCGAGAACTTCTCGATGCTCGACGTGGCGATCGCCCCGCTGCTGTGGCGCCTGGATTACTATGGCATCGAGCTGTCCAAGAACGCGGCGCCCCTGCTCAAGTACGCCGAGCGCATCTTCTCGCGCCCTGCCTACATCGAAGCACTGACGCCCTCTGAAAAGGTGATGCGCAAGTAAGATGAACGCGCTTGAGTCGACGTCCACCCGCCCGTACCTGATACGGGCGTTGTACGACTGGTGCACCGACAACGGGCTCACCCCCTATGTCGCGGTGCTGGTGGACGACTCGGTGCAGGTCCCGCGCGAGTACGTGAAGAACGGCGAGATCGTGCTGAACATCAGCTTCGACGCGACCAGTTCGCTCAAGCTCGGCAACGATTTCATCGAATTCAAGGCGCGCTTTGCCGGCTCGGCCCGCGAGATCATGGTGCCGGTGAATCGCGTGATCGCGATCTACGCGCGCGAGAACGGCCAGGGCATGGCGTTTCCGGTCCCGGTCGCCGGCAGCCCTGCCGACGATGCTCCCAAGCCCTCGCCCTTGAGCAGCGTCCCGGCGGCCGGTGGGGCCGCCGACGAGGAGCCCAAGGTCGTGCAGCTGGTCACTCCTGAGCAAGCTGCTCCCGACAGTGGTCCGGACGGCGAGCCACCGCGCCCGCCGTCGGGGCCGCGCCCCGCGCTCAAGCGCGTCAAGTGAGTGCCGCCGCCGCGCGCGCCTCACGTCTAGAATTGTTCCATTCGCCGGTTTAGCTCAGGGGTAGAGCAACCGCCTTGTAAGCGGTAGGTCGTCAGTTCGAATCCGACATCCGGCACCATTTTTTTTTACCAAGGCACCGCCATGAAGTTCGCCCGCTTGCTCCCCGCGCTGCTCCCCCTGCTGCTGGCCGGCTGTGCCGTCAGCGGCTCCTGGCTGGACCGGGTGGGCGCGCCGCCCAAGCCGCCGGTGGCGATGAGCGACGAACAGGCCGCGCAGCTGTCCGGCGAAGCCCGGGAACTGCGGGCGCGGGCTGAGGAAATCCGGGCGCTGCTCTCGCGTGAAGTCGACCGGAACGCACGCATCCGCCACTACGAAGACCTGCGTGACATTGGCGACCGCCTGGTTCCGATCCAGCGCGAATTGCGCGACGCGGGCCGGCAAGCCTGACGGCTGGAGGCCTGCGCGCCCTTGCGGCCGCCCGGCTTCAATTGCTTACTTTTGGACAGTTTGGACCTTCAGCCGAATTGAGGTAACCTGCCACCCCCGGCTGCACAGTTGAGCTACCAGAGCAGGAATCACCTGCCGCAGTTTTGCCGCCGCGGCGTTGCTGTCCACCAGCAGGCACCAGGAGGGCCCCTCGATCGGGCCGGCCTTGACTGCGGAGCGCAACGGAGCTGGGATCAACAATTCGACCGCTTCGAGCCGTTCGCGCGATTCACGCGCGAGCTGCGCCAGCCTCGCCAATGTGGGTGAGTCTTCCGCAGCCTGCAGCACCGGGATGGGGTGCAGGCGCCGGTTGATCGATGGTGCGGTCATGAGGGGACTAGAGAGTGCATTTCATTATCACGGATGCGTGGCTCGCCAAGAGCCGCGCCGTCCATCTCAGCGGCACCAAGCTGGCGCTGGCGTTTGCGGGGCTTTCGCTGGGCCTGATGCTGGCGATGGCCGTCCTCTATCACTGGGTGTTCCTGAAGGGCGCCCGCGAGGGCTGGCCCGTGGTCGGGCCGCTGGTCAAGCTGATCGTCAAGGACGAGATCGAACAGCGCGACCGCTTCATGCGCGAGAACCTCGATGCCATGGCTCGCCGGATGGGCGAGATGCAGGCCAAGATCGTGCAACTGGAGGCCCTCGGCGAACGCGTCTCCGGGCTGGCCGGCGTAAATCCCGCTGAAATCAAGGTCGTCCCCGGCCGCGGCGGCGCGCTGGTTTCGGGCCGTCCGCTGTCCATGGAAGAGCTGCAGGCCACCCTGGCTGACCTGGACCAGCTGACCAACCAGGGCACCGACCTGCTCACCGTGGTCGAATCCCGCCTCTTCGACCAGAAAATGCGCAACATGATGGTCCCAACGCAGCCGCCGGTCGAACTCGGCAGCGTGGGGTCGTCCTTCGGCTGGCGCATCGACCCGTTCACCGGTCGCTCGGCCCTCCATACGGGCCTCGACTTCCAGGCGGAACCGGGCACCCCGATCCTCGCGGCCGCCGGCGGCGTCGTGGTGACCCAGGAAATCCACCCGGCCTACGGCAACATGGTCGAAATCGACCATGGCAACAACCTGATCACCCGATACGCCCACGCCTCTCGCGTCTGGGTGAAGAAGGGCGACCTGGTCAAGCGCGGCCAGAAGGTCGCCGAGGTCGGCACGACCGGCCGCTCCACCGGCCCGCACCTGCATTTCGAAGTGATGGTCGAAGGCGTGCCCCAGGACCCCCAGAAGTTCCTGGCCGCAGGCCGGGACGTGCCGATGCTGGCGCTCGCCAAGGCGACGGCGGGTGCCGCCGCCCTGCGCAAGACCGCCCACAGGTAAAATTCATGGTTTTGCCGCCGGCCGGAGCTATTGCTTTGGCCAGCGGCAGCCCCATTTCCTCCTGATAACTCAAGGGATTGCGCTGCCCTGCCGGCCTAATCGGCCCGGCAGGGCAGCATCGCATTCATGGCCAAGAACTTCCTGACCCAAATTTTCGGCTCGCGCAACGACCGCCTGCTCAAGCAATACCGCCGCGGCGTCGAACGCATCAACGCGCTGGAACCCCAGTTCGAAAAGCTGAGCGACGACGAACTGCGCGGCAAGACCCAGGAATTCAGGGACCGCCTGGCCAAGGGCGAGACGCTGGACGACATCCTCGTGGAAGCTTTCGCCATCGTGCGCGAGGGCTCCAAGCGCGTCATGAAGATGCGCCACTTCGACGTGCAGCTGCAAGGCGGCATGGCGCTTCACAACACGAAGATCGCCGAAATGCGTACCGGCGAAGGCAAGACGCTGACGGCCACGCTGCCGGTGTACCTGAACGCGCTGACCGGCAAGGGCGTCCATGTGGTCACGGTGAACGATTACCTCGCCAATCGCGACGCCAAGTGGATGGGACGGCTGTACAACTTCCTGGGCCTGTCGGTCGGTGTCAACCTGCCGAACATGCCGCGTGAGGAAAAGCAGGCCGCCTACCGCGCCGACATCACCTACGGCACCAACAACGAATTCGGCTTCGACTACCTGCGCGACAACATGGTCTACGAGACGGCCGACCGCGTGCAGCGCGGCTTGAACTACGCCATCGTCGACGAGGTGGACTCCATCCTGATCGACGAGGCGCGCACGCCGCTGATCATCAGCGGCCAGGCCGAAGACCATACCGACCTGTACATCGCCATCAACAAGATGGTGCCCTTGCTCTCCAAGCAGGAGGGCGAGGCCGACCCGCGCACCGGCGAAGGCATCATCAAGGCGGGCGACTTCACGGTGGACGAGAAGAGCCACCAGGTGTTCCTCACCGAGCAGGGCCATGAGAACGCCGAGCGCATCCTGTTCAACCTGGGGCTGATCCCCGAGGGCGCTTCGCTGTACGACCCGGCGAACATCACGCTGATGCACCACCTGAACGCTGCGCTGCGGGCCAACCACCTGTACCACCGCGACCAGCACTACGTGAACCAGGACGGCGAGATCATCATCGTCGATGAATTCACGGGCCGCCTGATGTCGGGCCGCCGCTGGAGCGACGGCCTGCACCAGGCCGTGGAAGCCAAGGAAGGCGTGCAGATCCAGGCCGAGAACCAGACGCTGGCATCGATCACGTTCCAGAACTACTTCCGGCTGTACGGCAAGCTGGCCGGCATGACCGGCACGGCCGACACCGAAGCCTACGAGTTCCAGGAAATCTACGGCCTGGAAACCGTCGTCATCCCGCCCAACCGGCCAAGCCGCCGCGACGACCAGCTCGACCGCGTGTACAAGACCACGCGCGAGAAATACGAAGCCGCAATCAAGGACATCCGCGACTGCTACGAGCGCGGCCAGCCCGTGCTGGTGGGCACGACGTCGATCGAGAATTCCGAAATCATCGACGAGCTGCTGAACAAGGTGAACCTGCCGCACCAGGTGCTCAACGCCAAGCAGCACGCACGCGAAGCGGACATCGTGGCGCAGGCCGGCCGGCCGAAGATGATCACCATCGCGACCAACATGGCCGGCCGCGGCACCGACATCGTGCTCGGCGGCAACGTCGAAAAGGCCGTGGAGGCGCTGGAAGCGGACGAGACGCTCGATGACGCGACCCGGCAGGCCAAGGCCGCCGAGTTGCGGGCCCAGTGGGCGAAGGACCACGAGTTCGTGGTCGCGCAGGGTGGCCTGCGCATCATCGCCACCGAACGCCATGAGTCGCGCCGCATCGACAACCAGTTGCGCGGGCGGTCCGGGCGCCAGGGCGACCCGGGGTCGTCGCGTTTCTTCCTGAGCCTGGACGACCCGCTGATGCGCATCTTCGCGGGCGACCGCGTCAAGGCCATCATGGAGCGGCTGAAGATGCCCGATGGCGAGGCCATCGAAGCCGGCATCGTCACGCGCAGCATCGAGAGCGCGCAGCGCAAGGTGGAAGCGCGCAACTTCGACATCCGCAAGCAGCTGCTCGAGTACGACGACGTGTCGAACGACCAGCGCAAGGTGATCTACCAGCAGCGCAACGACATCCTCGACGCCAGCGACCTGTCTGCGCAGATCGCCTCCCTGCGCGAAGGCTGCTTCACCGACCTCACGCACCAGTACGTGCCGCCCGAGTCGGTGGAGG
>DATHWV010000395.1:0-13275 GCA_035460205.1 Ramlibacter sp. | reverse complement strand
GCATTGCGCCAGTCGTCGGTGCTGCTGGCGCACATCTGCGCCGAGAACGAGCTGGTCAAGGTCCGCCTGGCCAAGCAGATGCCGGGCATCGGGGACTCGAGCGTCACGTGCGAGCAGGCCGGTCGCAGCTTCGAGGTTCGCGTCTCGGTGATGCCCACGCCGAACCCGAGCTTCCAGCGCGTCGACGCGCAGGTCTTCGATGAGCAGGCCCCGGTGTTGCGGCTGTCCACCGTGGTCGGGAGGTACTGATGCACACACGCGTGCGTGGCTTCACGCTGGTCGAACTGCTGGTGGCGCTCTTCGCCATGGCGCTGCTCGCGCTGCTCAGCTGGCGCGGGCTCGATGGCATGGCGCGCGCGCAGGAACAGACCGAAGCGCGCGCCGACGGCGTGCTCACGCTGCAAGTGGGTCTCGCGCAATGGTCGGCCGACCTGGACGCGCTCGAACAGTTGCCCGGCATCACCGCGATCGAGTGGAACGGCCGCGTGTTGCGCATGACGCGGCGCAGCACCGCGGCCGCCACCGATGGCGTGCTGGTGGTCGCCTGGACGCGCCGCGTGGTGAACGGCGTGGGCACGTGGTTGCGCTGGCAGTCCGCGCAGGTCGCCACGCGCGGCGACTTGCAGGAGGCGTGGCAGCAGGCCGACACCTGGTCGCAAACGCCGGGCGAAGAGCAGTTGCGGCGCGAGGTGGCCATCGTTCCGCTGGAAGACTGGCAGATCTATTTCTTCCGCGAGAACGCCTGGACCAATCCGCTGTCCAGCGATGTGAAGACCGGCGCCCTGGTCCCGGGTGCGCCGGCACAAGCCGGCGTCGCCAACATTCCCGACGGCGTGCGGCTGGTGATGACGCTGCCGCCGGGACAGTCCATCAGCGGCACACTCACCCGCGACTGGGTGCGGCCGACGGTGGGCGGGGGCAAGGGATGAGCGCGCGCCGCCACCATGGCGCGGCGCTGCTGGCCGCGATGCTCACCGTGGCGCTGGTCGCAACCTTCGCCGCGGCGGCGCTCTGGCAGCAATGGCGCAGCATCGAGGTGGAATCGGCCGAGCGCTCGCGCGTGCAGTCGGCCTGGGTGCTGACGGGCGCACTGGACTGGGCGCGCCTGCTGCTGCGCGAGGACGCGCGCTCGGGCGGTCCGGACCACCTCGGCGAACCCTGGGCCGTGCCCTTGCAGGAAGCGAGGCTGTCCAGCTTCCTCGCCGCCGACCGCAACAACACCGCGGCGGATGTGGGCACGGAGGTGCTGGAAGCGTTCCTCTCCGGCCAGATCATCGACCTGCAGTCCATGCTGAACGTCAACAGCCTGGTGAGCAACGGCACGGTCTCGGAAGCGGACGTCGCCGCCTTTGCGCGGCTGTTCGAATTGCTGAGCCTGCCGGTGGCGCAACTCGACCTCATGGTGGAGAACCTGCGCTTCGCCTCCGACACCAGCGCCAACAACCGCTCCTCGCCGATGGCGCCACTGGTGCCGCAGCGCATGGAAGAGCTGGTCTGGCTCGGCGTGCCGGTCGCCACCGTCGCCGCGTTGCAACCCTATGTCACGGTCCTGCCGGTGCGCACACCGGTGAACATCAACACCGCCAGCGCCGAAGTGATCTTCGCCAGCGTGGAGGGGCTGACCATGGCCGACGCCCAGCGCCTGGTCTCCGCCCGCGAAAGCGCCGCCTTCAAGACGCTGGCGGACGCGCGCAACATCGTGAACATCTCCGACGCGACGGCGGCGCAGTCACTGGGGAACGTGGCCATCGCCAGCCGCTTCTTCGAAGTGCGCTCGCGCCTGCGGCTGGAGCAGCTCGTGGTGGAGGAACGTGCCGTGCTGCAACGCGACGGCCTGACGATTTCGGTCCTGCAGCGCGAACGCGGTATCGCCGACCCGACGGTCCTCGCGCAGGCAGCCACGCGGCGCTAGCCCGGGCGACGCCGCACCTTTCTACAATGCCCCATCCATGAGCGCCCTCGTCCTGTACCTTCCCGCCCAGCCTGCCAGCGCCCAGGCCGAATTCGAATTCGTGCTGACAGCCGACGGCGCAACCGTGCAAAGCCACGGCAGCGCGGCCGCCGCGCTGCTGCCGGCGCCGGAGCGGGCCGGCGCCGAGGTGGTGGCTGTCGTGCCGGCCGCGATGCTGTCCTGGCACCGCACCGAGTTGCCCAAGGGCACGTCGCCCTCATCGCCGCGCCTGCGCGCCGTGCTCGAAGGGCTGCTCGAAGACCAGTTGCTCGACGAGCCGGACGCGCTTCACTTCGCATTGCAGCCGCAGGTGCGCGCAGGCGTTCCGTTGTGGGTGGCCGCCTGCGACCGCGCCTGGCTGCGCAGCGCGCTGGTGGTGCTGGAAGCGGCGGGGCGTCCCGTCACCCGCGTCGTGCCCGAGTTCGCGCCGGAAGGCGAAGCGATGCTTTATGCGCTGGGCGATGCGCAGCAAGCGCAGCTCGTGCATGCCAGCGCCGACGGCGTCGTCATGCTGCCGCTGGCCCCCCAATCGCTTTCGTTGCTGCCGCCGCTCGATGAAGGCGTGCCGTGCATCGCGGAGCCGGCGGTCGCCGGGCTGGCCGAGCAGGTGGTGCAGCGCGCACCCGCCTTGCAGCAGGCCACGCAGCGCTGGCTGCAATCGGCACGCTCGTCCTGGGATCTCGCGCAGTTCGAGTTTTCCAGTTCGGGGCGCGCGCGCGCATTCAAGAAGATCGGCACGGCCTGGGCCGATTTGCTGGCGGCGCCGCAATGGCGGCCGGCGCGCTGGGGCGCCGTTTTGCTGGTGGTCGCCAACCTGGTCGGGCTGAACGCCTGGGCCTGGCGCGAGCGCTCGGCACTGGAAGCAAAGCGCGAGGCCGTCCGGCGTACGCTCACCCAGACCTTCCCGCAGGTGAAAGTCGTGGTGGACGCCCCGGTGCAGATGGAAAGGGAAGTGGCGGCGCTGCGCCAGCTGACCGGCGCGACTTCCGGGCGCGACCTCGAGGCGATGCTGGGTGCGCTGGCCACCGCCGTGCCGCCGCAACGCCCGGTCAATGCCATGGACTTCACTTCGGGCGAGCTGCGCATCAAGGGCCTCGCGCTCAGCGCGGACGAAAGCCGCGCGGTGGCCGGCGCGCTGCGCGGCCAGGGCTTTTCCGCGGTGCTGCAGGGTGACGTGCTGGTCGTGACGCCGGAGGCCGCACCATGAAGGCCATGATGGACACGATGAACCTGGCGCCCTTGAAGGCGCGCTGGCAGGCCCTGGGACAGCGCGAGCAGATGATGGTCGCGGCCGCCGCGCTGGTGGTGGGCCTGGCGCTGGCCTGGCTGGTCGCGCTCGGCCCCGCACTCTCCACACTGCGCGCGTCGGAGACGCAGCGCCGCTCGCTGGATGCGCAGTTGCAGCGCATGCGCGGCCTGCAGGCGCAGGCCCAGGCCCTGCAGTCGCAACCCAAGCAAGGTTATGACGAGGCGGTGCGGCGGCTGGAGCTGTCCGTGCGCGAACGCCTGGGCACCACGGCGCGCATGGTGATCGCTGGCGATCGCGTCACCCTCACCCTTTCGGGCACCGCGGCCGATGCCCTTGCGCAGTGGCTGACACAGGCCCGCGTGAACGCGCGCGCACTGCCCAGCGAAGCGCACCTCATGCGAAATTCCGGCGGCTTGTGGGAGGGCACCGTGGTGCTCACCCTGCCGCCGCGGTAAGCGCGTGGCAAGGCCCGTGGCGCGCGCGACCCCGATCTCCCCGCCTCGCGCCCCCTGGGCCTGGGCAGGTGCCGGCGTCGTGCTGGGCCTGGTGGCCGCGCTGGCGCTGTTCGCGCCCGCGCGCTGGCTCACCCGGGCCGTCGAACGCGCAACCGAGGGGCGCGTCGTGCTCGCCGATGCGCGTGGCACGGTGTGGGCCGGTTCCGCCCAGCTCATGCTTGCCGGAGGCACGGGCAGCACCGATGCGGTGGCACTGCCCACCCGCATGGACTGGCGCATTTCGCCCCGCTGGAACGGGCTGGCGGCCGAACTGGCCTCGGCCTGCTGCACCACCCAACCGGTCTCGCTGCGCTGGCAGCCGCGCTGGGGCGGCTCACATCTGAGCCTCCACGATTCGGCCAGCCACTGGCCCGCAGGCCTGTTGGCGGGCCTGGGCACCCCGTGGAATACCTTGCAATTCGAGGGCGAGTTGCAGCTTGCAACACAAGGCCTTTCAGTAGAATGGGTGCAAGGCCGGCTGTCCGTCGCCGGACGTGCCGAACTCACGGCGCAGCGGATGTCGTCGCGCCTGTCTACCTTGAGGCCCATGGGCAGCTACCGCATCACCCTCCTTGGTGGCGCCACGCCGGCGCTGCAACTGGACACGCTGGAAGGAAGCCTGCAATTGACCGGCAGCGGTCAATGGGTCGGCTCCCGCCTGCGCTTCCAGGGCGAAGCGAGCGCCGCCGCCGACCGCGAAGGCGCGTTGTCGAATCTGTTGAACATCATCGGGCGGCGCAACGGACCGCGCTCCATCATCACCATAGGCTAGGATGAATTTGTCCCTCGCTCTTCACCGGTTCGCAGTTCTTTCACTTGCCTGCGCGCTGGCCGTCGGCACGCCCGGCATCTCGCTCGCGCAGCGCGCGCCCGAGCCCGTCACGCTGAACTTCGTCAACGCCGACATCGAGGCGGTGGCGCGCACCATGGCCGCCATCAGCGGCCGCAACATCGTGGTGGACCCGCGCGTCAAGGGCACGATCACGCTCAGTACCGAACGGCCGGTCGCACCCTCGGTCGCGTACAACCAGTTCCTGGCCACGCTGCGCCTCTCGGGCTTCACCGTCGTCGAATCGGGCGGCCTGCTCAAGGTCGTGCCGGAAGCCGATGCCAAGCTGCAGGGCGGCACCGTGTCGGTAGGCACGCCCGTGGCCGGCAACCAGATCGTCACGCAGATCTTCCGCCTGAACTACGAAACCGCCGGCAACCTCGTGCCCATCCTGCGGCCGCTGATCAGCCCGAACAACACCATCAACGTCAATCCCGGCAACAACTCGCTGGTGATCACCGACTACGCGGACAACCTGCAGCGGCTGGCCCGCATCATCGCGGCGCTGGACACCTCCAACTCCGCCGACGTCGAAGTGCTCCCGCTGCGCCATGCGCTGGCCGCCGACCTCGCGCCCATCGTCCAGCGGCTTTCCGAAGCAGGCGGCGGCGCGAGCCCGGTAGCAGCCGGGCAAGGCCAGGCCGATACTTCCGTGCGCACCACGGTCATCGCCGAGAACCGCAGCAACAGCCTGATCGTGCGGGCGTCCAATGGCGCGCGCCTGAACCTGGTGCGATCGCTGGTCGAAAAGCTCGACCAGCCGTCGTCGCAGAGCGCAACCGGCAACATCTATGTGGTGTACCTGAAGAACGCGGACGCGACCAAGCTCGCGGTGACCTTGCGTGCCGCGCTCGCCGCGAATTCCTCGACCGGCGGCGGAGCGGCACCCTCGAGTCCCACCTCCAGCCCCGCCACACCCACGCTCGGATCGTCGTCGTCCGCGGCCACCGCGCCGACGCAGGCCTCTGCGCAGCCTTCCACCGGCGGCCAGATCCAGGCCGACCCGGCGACCAACTCGCTGATCATCACGGCCGCCGAGCCGCAGTACCGCCAGATCCGCGCCGTGATCGACCGGCTCGACTCGCGCCGTGCGCAGGTTTACGTGGAGAGCCTGATCGCCGAGGTCAACGCCGACAAGGCCGCCGAATTCGGCATCCAGTGGCAAGGCCCGATCGGCCAGAAGGGCGACAGCAACATCGGCCTGCTCGGCACCAACTTCAGCATCGCCGGCACCAACCTCATCCGGCTGGCCTCGTCGGCACTGGGCACCGTGCTGCCCTCCACCGGCCTGAACCTCGGCGTCGCGCACAACGCCAACGGCATCTATTTCCTGGGCTTCCTCGCGCGCTTCCTGCAGACCACCGGTGACGGCAACATCCTGTCCACGCCCAACCTGCTGACGCTGGACAACGAGGAAGCCAAGATCGTCATCGGCCAGAACGTGCCCTTCGTGACCGGCCAGTACACCTCCGCGAACACGTCGAGCGGTTCGGTCAACCCGTTCCAGACCGTCGAGCGCAAGGACGTGGGCATCACGCTGCGTGTGAAGCCACAGATCAGCGAGAACGGCACCGTGCGCATGCAGATCTTCCAGGAGGTCTCCAGCGTACTGGCTTCGTCGATCAACTCGGCCACCGGCCTGATCACGAACAAGCGCTCGATCGAGTCGAACATCCTGGTGGAGGACGGCGGCATCGTCGTGCTCGGCGGCCTGCTGCAGGACGAGTACTCGGGCAACGAGGAAAAGGTGCCGGTGGTCGGCGACGTTCCGCTGTTCGGCAACCTGTTCAAGGGCGAGACGCGATCGCGCAAGAAGACCAACCTGATGGTGTTCCTGCGGCCGGTCGTGATGCGTGACGCCGCCCAGACCGACGCGCTGTCGCTGGACCGCTACGACCTGATGCGTGGCAAGCAGGAACTGGCGCAGCCGCAGCCCAGCGCCGTGGTACCGGTGAACACCGGGCCCGTACTGCCGCCGAACACGCGGCCGGCGCCGCCTGAGGGCTCGCCGCCCGTGGTCGTGCCGCGCCCGCTGGGACAGTGATGCGCTACCCGCTGCCGTACGCGTTTGCGCGAGGCAACCAGCTGCTGCTGGAGGACGACGGCGGCCAGTTGGTGCTGTGGCACCCGGCGGCGCCGGCCAGCCGCGCGCTCGGCGAGGTCGTGCGCAAGTACGGTGTGCGGTCGCTGCAGGTGCTGGACACCGGCGCGCTGGCCCAGCGCATCAGCGCCGCGTACGCGCAGGGCGAATCGAGCGCCGCCACCGTGGTCAGCGAAGTGCAGAACGATGCCGACCTCTCGCGCATGATGCAGGAACTGCCGGCGGTGGAGGACCTGCTCGAGACCAGCGACGACGCGCCCATCATCCGCATGCTGAACGCGCTGCTGACGCAGGCCGCGCGCGACGGTGCGAGCGACATCCACATCGAGCCCTACGAGCGCCATTCGAGCGTGCGCTTTCGCGTCGACGGCACCTTGCGCGAAGTCGTGCAACCCAACCGCGCGCTGCACGCCGCGCTGATCTCGCGCCTGAAGATCATGGCCGAGCTCGACATCGCCGAGAAGCGCCTGCCGCAGGACGGCCGCATCTCGCTGCGCATCGGCACGCGGGCGGTGGACGTGCGCGTCTCCACCTTGCCCAGCGCCCATGGTGAGCGCGCCGTGCTGCGCCTGCTGGACAAGAGCGAGAGCAAGCTCACGCTGGAATCGGTCGGCATGACCGGCGGCACGCTCAGCCGGTTCCTTGAATTGATCGCGCAGCCGCACGGCATCATCCTGGTGACCGGACCTACCGGCTCGGGCAAGACGACCACGCTCTACGCCGGATTGCAGAGGCTGGACGCCGGCTCCAGCAACATCATGACGGTGGAAGACCCGATCGAGTACGAGCTGCCCGGCATCGGCCAGACGCAGGTCAACGCGAAGATCGACCTCGACTTCGCCAAGGCCCTGCGCGCCATCCTGCGGCAGGACCCGGACGTGATCATGATCGGCGAAATCCGCGATTACGAAACCGCCCAGATCGCCATCCAGGCTTCGCTCACCGGGCACCTGGTGCTCGCCACGCTGCACACCAACGACGCAGCCAGCGCGGTGAACCGCCTGATCGACATGGGGGTCGAGCCGTTCCTGCTCAGCTCTTCGCTGCTGGGCGTGTTGGCGCAGCGCCTGGTGCGCAAGCTGTGCTCACACTGCGGTGGCACCGGTTGCGCGGAATGCGGGCAGACCGGCTACCAGGGCCGCACCGGCATCTTCGAGCTGATGGTGGCCAACGACACCATCCGTGCGCAGATCCACAACCGCGCTTCTGAAGCCGAGATCCGGGATGCCGCACTGAAGTCCGGCATGACGCTGATGCGCGACGACGGTGAGCGGCTGGTGCGGGAAGGCGTCACGTCACGCGAAGAGCTGGTGCGCGTCACGCGCGAATAGGCGCAACGGACTCAGAGACCGCGCCAGCCCTCAATTCCTGTGAGCACGGCACCGGCGACCAGCATCGCGCCCGCCGCCCGCACCACCAGCACCTGCAACTTCGGCCGGCCCTCCAGGCTCGACGCGGCGCCGCTCGCAGCGAGCGCGACCGAGCCATAGACCGCCGCCTGCGTGAGCGAGATGATGATGCCCAGCACGGCGGCCTGGGCCCACACGCCCCCTTGTTGCGGACGCAGGAACTGCGGGAACACCGCGAACATGAAGAGGTAGGCCTTGGGGTTCAGCAGGCAGGTCAGCACGGCCTGGCGAAACGTCGCCCACGGCGTACCCGCGCTGCGCGCTTGCGGCAACGCGCCGGCCAGTGATGCACTGCGCATCAGCGAAACGCCGATCCACGCGATGTAGGCCGCGCCGGCCAGGAGGATGAGGTTGAAGAGGCCCGGGACGACTTGCAGCAGCAGGCCGATGCCCAGTGCCGACGCCGCCACGTGAACGATGCCGCCGACGATGATGCCGCCCACCGCGAGCATGCCGGCGCTGCGCCCGCCCTTGAGCGAACTGGCCAGCACGAACGCCATGTCCATGCCGGGCAGGACGATGATGCCGAAGACCATCAGGAAGAAGAGCCAGAGGTGCGCCTGCGATGCCATTGCCGGGGCTTTCGTGTGTGAAGCAGCCGGCAATGTACGCGGCCACCCGGGCCGCCGATGTCAGGAGGCGCGTTCCGGTGCGTGGGGCTGGCCGGGCAATTCCACCGGCACCACCTTGCGGCCCTCGTCATCTTCGGAAGGCGGCGCTTTCGGCTTGGGGTCACCCGGCTGCGGGTCCGGGTTGTTCAGCGGCGGTGTCGGCTCGGGCGACGGGACGTCGCCGACTTCGGCTTGGGGTGGCATGGGCGTTCTCCTGCTCACCCATTCTGGGCGCTGGGCATCCCCGTCGCGCTACGGCGTTCATGCCGAATCAGGCGACGGGATTTCCTACGCCCGCCGGCGCATGCGCCCCCAGCTGAGCAGCAGGCACAGCGCGGCGAACGCCAGCAACAGGCCGGCGCGCGGCAGGATGCGGCTGGCGTCGGGCATGCCCAGGAACACGGCCTGCATGCCGTCCAGCGCCCAGCCCATGGGCGACCATTCCGACACCACCTGCAGCCCCGGCGGCATCAGCATGCGCGGCACCATCACCCCGGCGATCGCGCCCAGCACCACGTTCAAGCCACCGCCCAGCGCCGCCGCATGCTCGAACGATTCGGTCCACGCGGCGATCACCAGAGCCAAGCCCACGGCCGCGGCGCTGGTGGCCACCACCATCAATGCGAACCACGCGGGCTGGATGTCCAGGCTCAAGGCGTCACCGCCCAGCGCCGGCACCAGCCAGCGGCCGACGACCAGCATGAAGGCCAGCTGCACCCAGTTGAGCAGCATGAAGGCGAGCAGCTTGCCGGCGAGAACCGCGCCGCCGGACACCCGGAAGGTGGCCAGCCGCGTCAGGGTGCCGTCGTTGCGCTCCTGGATCAGCACACCGGCGATGGGGATCACGACGAAGAACATGCCAAAGATCAGCCAGGCCGGCACGCTCTGCTGCACGGCCGTCATCTTCCGGCCCGACTCGATTTCGTAGAGGTAGCGCACCGCCGGCGCCGCCTGGGAGGACAGCAGGTCCGCATTGCCGCCGCCGGGCAGCAACACGCTGCTGAACGGGCCGGCCTGCGCCGCCGCGATCTTCATCTGCACCTGCACCAGCGAGAAACTCAGTTCCGCCCGCAGGCGCGCGGCCGCCGCCGGTTGCACCAGGTTGCCCAGCCACAGCTCCAGCTGTTCGGCGCGCGGCCGGCCGTCGTCACCGATCAGGGGTGAGCGCACGACCACACCAGCCTCGACCTGCCGGGCCTTGAGCGCGGCCTGCAATTCCGGGCGCGACGCGAAACGCTTGCCCCCATGGCGGGCCAGCCAGTCGGCCGTCCACTGCCGAGCGGCGGGATGGTTGTCTTCCAGCACCCAGCCGGTAGCTGGCAAGTCCACCCGCGCGATCAGGGTGTTCTTCAGCGTGAACGACATCACCAGCACGAAGATGGCCGGCATCAGGAACAGCACGCCCAGCCCGTGCGGATTGCGCAGCAGCAGGCGCCACTCCTTGGCGGCAAGGCGAGCGACCTGGCGAAGGTGATGGGCGATGGAAGTCATGCGATGCCTCAGTCGCGCAGCGGCCGGTGGGTGTAGTGCATGAAGAGTTCCTCGAGGTGCGTGAAAGGCGCAGTGCCGGGTTCGCCGCGCAGCAGGGTCGCTAGGTCGCCGCTGGCCAGCACCTTTCCGTGATCGAGCAACAGGATGTGCGAGCACACGGCGCTCACCTCCTCCATGTAGTGCGTGGCGTAGAGCACCGCCGTGCCCGCCTCGGCCATCTCCCGCACACGGTCGAGCAGGAAAGCGCGCGACTGCGGGTCCACGCCCACGGTCGGTTCATCGAGCAGCAGGACATCGGGCTGCTGCAACAGGGCGATGCCCAGGTTCAGCCGGCGTCGCACGCCGCCCGAGCAATGGCGCGCCCGCAGGCCGGTGAACTCCCTGAGCATGCAGGTGGCGATCGCTGCATCAACGCGCCGCGCCGCTTCAGCGGGCGTGAGGTCCAGCATGCCGGCAAAGAACGCCAGGTTTTCGCGGCAGGTGAGGTCGGGGTAGAACGCGTATTCCTGCGGCACCCACGCGATCGTCGTCGCGGGCGACGCGCGCACGACGCGCCCGCCTTGTGGCGTGCGCAAACCGGCCAGCAGGTTGATCAGCGTCGACTTGCCCGAGCCGTTCGGGCCCAGCAGGCCCACGGCCTGCCCGCGCGCCAGCTGCAGGCCGACGCCGTCCAGCGCCGGCCGCGCCTGTCCCTTGTAGCGATACGCCAGCTGCTCCGCGACGATGACCGGCGTGCCATTCATTGCGCCGACGCGTCGCGCGCGCGGCGCCCTTCGGCGCGCAGCATCGGTTCGCTGGGCGGTGGGGCATGCCGGCCCGGCAGCACCGGTGCGGCATGCAGGCTGCGCCACAGGCCCACTGGCGCCATGCCCTGCAACAGCAGGCGGCGCGCCACCATCAGCACGATCTTCGCAATGTCGACGACGGGCCGGAAGTGGGAAGGGCGGGCGTGCTGCGGATAGCGGCCTGGGATGGCCACGGCGAGCGTGAGGTGTCCGCGCTGGGCGGCCTCGATCAGGATTTCGCTTTCAAAGGTGAAGCGGCTGCCGTGCACCTTGCCGCCCAGCGCGATCTGCATCACGTCGCGCGAATACACGCGAAAGCCCGATTGCGAATCGGCGATCGGGTGCCCGGCCGCCCAGGAAATCCAGAAGCAGGCGAAGCGGTTGGCGCGGTAGCGCGACGGCGGGAATTGCGCGCGATCGTGCAGGCGCGAGCCGATCACGATCCGGTCAGGTTGCCGCCGCCACGCCGCGAGCAGGCCGGGCGCGTCGGCCGGGTCGTGCTGGCCGTCACCGTCCAGGGCGATCACGCATTCGGCCTGCTGGCCCAGCGCGTGGTGGAACGCAGTGAGCAGGCTGGCGGCCTTGCCCTGGTTGGTGTGGTGCACGAGCAGCGTGACCGGCAGGCCTTGCAGTTGCGCGGAGGTGCCGTCATTCGAGCCGTCGTCCACAACGATCACGCGCGGGCAATGCGCCAGCGCTTCCAGCGCGAGCGCGCGAATGGTCCCCGCCTCCTGGTAAGCGGGGATGGCGATCCACACCCCGCTCCAGGGTGACGCCGGTTGCTTGTTCCTTGCGGCTTCCATCTTCAGTAAAGGCCCCCATTGACTCCGATGACCTGGCCGGTCACATAGCTTGCCGCATCCGATGCGAGGAAGGCGACCAGCGCGGCCACCTCTTCCGGTCGCCCGGCCCGCCCGGCCGGCACCAGCGCCTTGATCCTGTCCGGCGGGAACGCGTCCTGCGCCATGCCGGTGTCGATCACACCGGGCGCCACCGCATTCACCGTGATGCCACGCCCCGCCAGCTCCAGTGCCAGCGACTTGGTGGCGCCGTGCAGGCCCGCCTTGGCCGCGGCGTAGTTGGCCTGGCCCTTGTTGCCGGCCTGCGCGGCCACCGAGCTGATATTGATGATGCGGCCCCAACGCGTGCGCACCATCGGCAACAACACCGGTTGCGTCACGCGGAAAAACCCGTTGAGGTTGGTGTCGATCACCTCGCCCCAAACGCTTGCGTCCATGCCGGCCATCAGCGCATCGCGATGATGGCCGGCGTTGTTCACCAACACCTGGATGGCGCCGGCCTCGAGCATCGCCAGCATGGCAGCTTCAACTTGCGCCGCGTCGCCCAGGTCGAAAGCGACTGCCTCGGCACTGCCGCCGGCAGCGACCAGTTCCTGCGCGAGCGCGGTTGCACGGTCCATGCCGCGATGGGCATGGACGATGACGTGCAGGCCCTGCGCCGCCAGCGCGCGGCAGATCGCCGCGCCGATGCCGCCGCTGCCGCCCGTCACCAGGGCGCGCCGGCGCGTGGATGGGACGGTCGCATTCATGCTGCCGCCTCCGGCTCGAACGCCACGATCAGGCGCCCGCGGGCGACGGCCTCCTGCCCATCGCTGACTTCGAAGCCGTACATGCAGCCGGTGGCCAGCCGCCCTAGCATGTCCGCGCGCACGCTGACAGCGCTACCGGCTCGCAGGTGAGGCCTGCACAGTTCCACATCCACCAGCTTGGCGAGCGCGCCCGCGCGCGGCCCGCCGGCCTGGTCAATCAGGGCGCCGTGCAGCGCGGTCGCCTGCGCGGCGTATTCGGCAGCGGCAATGGAGGGCACGGCGCCATCACGGGCCAGCGGATGCGAAGTGCCGGGCGCTGCAGCGCTGCAGGCGATGGAGGTCGCGTCCCAGCCGGTGACCGCATCGAGCAGGCACATGGCGCCGGCGTGCGGCACCAGGCGTTCGATGAGTTCGCGCCCGGGCATCATGCGGACGTTCCATCGGTGCGACGCAGGGCAAGCACTTGCGAGCCAAGCGAAAAGCGGCATTCGCCGTCGGCGGTTTCAAGCAGGCCCAGCGCGGCCAGCGCGCGCGCGCTGCTGTGCGCCGACCAGGCCTGGGGCAGCCACGAAGGCAATGCCGAAGGCAATGCAGCTTGCGCCTTGAGCTCCATGGAGAAGGAGGCCAGCGCCTGCGCACCCGGCTCACCCGCGCTGAGGATCCATGCGCAGGCAATCGGCTCGTTGACAGTGAGCAGCTCGTTCAGGGGAGACGTCATGGCCGGATCGTAGACCACCAGCAACACCGGTTGCCGCGTCGCGACCGCATCGGTGACCGCGCACAGCAGGCCGCTGGCGAAGCTCTCC
>DATHWV010000394.1:0-6801 GCA_035460205.1 Ramlibacter sp. | reverse complement strand
GTCGACGGCGCGCTCGGGCGTGGGGATGTAGCTGTCCATGGCGTCGGCCAGCTTCATGATGGCTTCTTCACCCAGCGCGCCCTTGTCGCCTTCCAGCGCCAGCTTGGCCGAGCCGTGGATGATGGGGGTGTCGTCACCGGGGAATTCGTACTTCGAGAGCAGCTCGCGCAGCTCCATCTCGACCAGCTCGAGCAGCTCGGCGTCGTCGACCATGTCGCACTTGTTCAGGAACACGATGATGTAGGGAACACCCACCTGGCGGGCCAGCATGATGTGCTCACGCGTCTGGGGCATCGGGCCGTCAGCAGCGGAACAAACCAGGATCGCGCCGTCCATCTGGGCGGCGCCGGTGATCATGTTCTTCACATAGTCGGCGTGGCCAGGGCAGTCCACGTGCGCATAGTGACGGTTCTTGGTCTCGTACTCGACGTGCGCGGTGTTGATCGTGATGCCGCGGGCCTTTTCTTCCGGGGCCGCGTCAATCTGGTCATAGGCCTTGGCTTCGCCGCCGAACTTGCTGGCCAGCACCGAGGTGATCGCCGCCGTCAAAGTGGTCTTGCCATGGTCCACGTGGCCAATGGTGCCAACGTTGACGTGCGGCTTGGTCCGCTCGAATTTTCCTTTTGCCATTTTTTCGACTCCGAAAAAGTATCTAGATCACAACTCAACCACGGTGCAGCTAAACGCGCACCCTGAACCATGGTGCCCTTTGCGGGAATCGGACCCGCGACCTCTCCCTTACCAAGGGAGTGCTCTACCACTGAGCCAAAAGGGCCAAAATCTCTATCGCACTACCGAATGCACACGACGCGACCTGTGGAGCGGGAGACGGGAATCGAACCCGCGTCATTAGCTTGGAAGGCTAGGGTTCTACCATTGAACTACTCCCGCATCGGGTGAACTTCAAAGACCCAATCAGGCTTTCCACGGCCACACAAAATCGCTTCAATACACATCGCCAAAGTCCCAAAAAGAGACCTGGTGGAGGAGGCTGGATTCGAACCAGCGTAGGCGTAAGCCAACAGATTTACAGTCTGCCCCCTTTAGCCACTCGGGCACCCCTCCGGCGAACCTCGAAATATAGCACGTTTTGCCCCCGCCGGTCACCTGCGCGGGACCCATTGACCCTGCAGCACGCCCGGCGCCCGCGCCAGGCCTAGAAAACGCGCGTCTGGCCGCGCTGCGCCAGCCACTCCCGGGCCAGGGCGAAGTGCCCGCTGCCGATGAAAGGCACCGGCGGCCGGTTCGCCGACAGGGGCGAAGGGTGGTTGGCCTGCAGGACGAGGGCCTCGCGGCCGTAGCGCGCCGCAGCCTCCTCGATCAGCCCGGCCTTGGCCTGGGCGTGCGCGCCCCAGAGGAGGTAGACGCAGGGTGAGGCACTGGCCGCCACCTCGGCCAGGAGGGCGTCGGTGAGCACTTCCCAGCCCTTTTTGGCATGGCTGCCGGGCTGGCCATCCTCCACCGTGAGGCTGGTGTTGAGCAGCAGGACACCACGCTGCGCCCATTCCACGAGCGAGCCGTGCGCGGGAAACGCTGCATCCGGCCCGGTTCGCAGTTCCTTGAAGATGTTTCGAAGCGACGGCGGGAGCTTGACGCCTTGCTTGACTGAAAAGGCCAGCCCCTCCGCCTGTCCGGGGCCGTGGTACGGGTCCTGGCCCAGGATCACGGCCCGCACCCCTTGCAGCGGGGTGAGTTCGAGGGCCCGAAACGGCCGCGGTGGGTAGATCGTCGCCCCGGCCGCCAGCCGCTCGCGGATGAACGAACCCAGGCGCAGGCCGGTGCTGCTCGACAGGAAGGCATCTACAACAGGTCGCCAGCCCGCCGCGACCGGCCAGTGTTCCGGGTCCCAGCGCTGCAGGCGGTCGGGTTCGCCGCCGTCCAGCGGCAATGGGGCCTGGACGGTCATTGGATCAGCCGAACAAGGCGGCCAGGGCGTCGCCCGGGTCGTCGGCACGCATGAACGCTTCACCCACCAGGAAGGCGCCAACGCCGGCATCGCGCATCTTCTGAACATCGGCCTGAGTCGCGATGCCCGATTCGGTCACCACCAAGCGGCCGTCCGGCACGTCCTTGAGCATGCCCAGGGTGGTGTCGAGCGACACCTCGAAGCTGCGCAGGTTGCGGTTGTTGATGCCGAGCAGCGGCGTCTTGAGCCTGAGCGCGCGGTCCAGCTCGGGCCGGTCATGGACTTCGACCAGCACCGCCATGTCCAGGCTGCGCGCAATGGCTTCCAGCTCGGCCATGGCCGCGTCCTCAAGACAGGCCACGATCAGCAGGATGCAGTCGGCGCCCATCGCCCGCGATTCATAAATCTGGTACGGATCGACCATGAAGTCCTTGCGAAGGACCGGCAATCCGCAGGATGCGCGGGCCTGCTTGAGGTAGTCCGGCTGGCCCTGGAAAAACTGGCGGTCCGTCAGCACCGACAGGCAGGCAGCGCCCGACTCGGCGTAGCTCTGGGCGATATCGGCCGGGATGAAGTCCGCCCGCAGGACGCCCTTGCTGGGGCTCGCCTTTTTGATTTCCGCGATCACCGCGCTGCGGCCGGCCGCGATCTTGCGGCGCAAGGCGCCTTCGAAGTCGCGCGTGAGGACGCGGCTTTCCGCGTCGGCACGCATGGCCGTGAGCGGGACTTTGCGTTGCGCTGCTGCGATTTCCTCGCGCTTGACGGCAACGATCTGGTTCAGGATGTCCGACATGGGTTCAGGCCGCCAGCGACTTGGAGAGCTGGACCAACTGGTCGAGCTTGGCTTTGGCAGCGCCGCTTTCGATGGCGGCCCGCGCCTTCGCCACGCCGGCCTTGATCGAGTCGGTGACGTTGGCCGCGTACAGCGCCGCGCCGGTGTTGAGGATGACGATATCGCGCGCCGCCCCGGGCTGGTTATCGAGCACGCCCATGAGCATTTGACGTGACTGCTCAGGCGTTTCCACCTTCAGCGTGCGGTTGCTGGCCATCGGCAGGTCGAAGTCTTCCGGGTGGATTTCGTATTCGGAAATCTCGCCGTTCTTCAGCTCACCCACCATGGTGGCCGCACCCAGGCTTACCTCGTCCATGCCGTCGCGGCCATAGACCACCACGGCATGCTCGGCTCCGAGCCGCTGCAACGCGCGCACCTGGATACCCACCAGGTCCGGGTGGAACACGCCCATCAGGATGTTGGGCGCGCTGGCCGGGTTGGTGAGCGGGCCCAGGATGTTGAAGATAGTGCGCACGCCGAGTTCCTTGCGGATCGGCGCGACGTTCTTCATCGCAGGATGGTGGTTGGGCGCGAACATGAAGCCGATGCCGACCTCTTCAATGCTGCGGGCAATCGCTTCGGGCGACAGGTTGATGTTCAGGCCCAGGCTCTCGAGCACGTCGGCGCTGCCGCTCTTGCTGGAGACGCTGCGCCCGCCGTGCTTGCTGACCTTGGCGCCGGCAGCGGCCGCCACGAACATCGAGCAGGTGGAAATGTTGAAGGTTTGCGAACCATCCCCACCGGTGCCCACGATGTCAACCAGGTGCTTCTTGTCGGCCACGTTGACCTTGGTGGAAAACTCGCGCATCACCTGGGCGGCGGCGGTGATCTCACCGATGGTTTCCTTCTTGACGCGCAGCCCGGTGATCAGGGCCGCCATCATCACGGGCGACAGGTCGCCGCTCATGATCATGCGCACGACATTGAGCATCTCGTCGTGGAAGATTTCGCGGTGTTCGATGGTGCGCTGCAGCGCTTCCTGGGGGGAGATGGGCATATGCGCCTCCGGTCTTAAGGGGTGGGATTGTCGGACAGCGCGAGCTTGAGTCCGAAGCCAATAAACATGCAAGCCGCCGCGCGATCCAGCCAATGCATGCCGCGCTGCACCGAATCGCGCCTGGCCATCCAGGCTGCCGCAAAAGCCCAGCCGGAATTGACCGGCACGGCGTTGATGTTGAAGAGGACGCCGAGCAGTACGAAGGCCAGGGCCTTGTTGTCGGCATCGGGCGCGATGAACTGCGGCACGAAAGCCAGGAAGAAGATCGCGACCTTGGGATTGAGCACGTTGGTGAAAAACCCGCCCATGAACACCGATTTCAGGTCGCCCGACTCTGTCTTCTGCGCCGTCGCCAGCAGGTCGTGTGCCGCCTCTGGCGCCTTGGACGTCAGGATCTTCACGCCCACCCAGAGCAGGTACGCCGCCCCGATGTACTTGAGCACGGTGAACGCGGTGGCGGATGCGGCGAGCAACGCGCTCACGCCCAGCGCCGCGGCGAAGATGTGGACGAAGCAACCGGCGGTGATGCCCAGCCCCGCCACCACACCGGCCTTGGCGCCCGAGCGCAGCGAGTTGGTCACGATGTAGAGAACGTCCGGGCCTGGGGTGAGGTTCAGCAGCCAGCCGGCGGCAATGAACATCAGCAGGTGTTGCGTGTCGGGCATGGCCTCACCTGTCGAAGAATTTGCGGATCGCCACGATGGCGCGATCGACACCTGCGCCGTCCACGTCCAGGTGCGTCGCAAAGCGAAGTCGGTAGAGACCCGTCGCAAGTACGCCTTCAGCCGCGAGGTGCTTCAGCAAGCCATCCGAGCGGTCTCGCGCGGCACCCGTCAGGTCCACGAAAAGAATATTGGTCTGCGGCGCCTCGACCTTCAGGCCTTCGATGCCCGCCAGCCCATCGGCCAGCCGCTTGGCCAGCGCGTGGTCTTCCGCGAGGCGATCGACGTGATGGTCCAGCGCATACGACGCTGCCGCTGCGAGCACGCCGGCCTGTCGCATGGCGCCCCCGGCCATCTTGCGAACGCGCCGCGCGCGAGCGATGAAGTCTCGCGATCCGCACAACGCCGAGCCCACCGGTGCGCCCAGGCCTTTGCTGAAGCACACCGAGACGCTGTCGAAGCATTGCGCGATGCGCCTTGCTTCGGCGCGCGCATCGCCGCCGGTTTGTGCCGCCTGGGCCACCGCCGCATTGAACAGCCGCGCGCCATCGAGGTGACGGTTCAACCCTTTGGACTTTGCGAGCGCCGTCGCCTGCTCGATGTAGCTGAAAGGCAGGAGCTTGCCGCCCAGCGTGTTCTCCAGCGCCAGCAAGCGGCTGCGCGCGAAGTGTGGATCGTCCGGCTTGATCGCGGCCTCGATGTCGGCCAGCGCCAGCGTGCCGTCGCCCTGGTGGTCCAGCGGCTGCGGCTGAACGCTGCCGAACACCGCCGCACCGCCGCCTTCCCAGCGGTAGCAATGCTGCATCTGCCCGACGATGTACTCGTCGCCGCGCTGGCAATGCGACAGGATGCCGCACAGGTTGCTCTGCGTTCCGGTCGGTACGAACAGCGCCGCCTCGAACCCGAGCAGCGCCGCGATCTTGTCCTGCAGCGCGTTGACGCTGGGGTCGTCGCCGAAGACGTCATCGCCCAGCGGCGCCGCGGCCATGGCGGCCCGCATGCCGGCAGTGGGTTGTGTAACGGTGTCGCTGCGCAGGTCAACCACGGTTTTCATCGCTGTTGCTCCAGAAAATTCTTCAGCATGGCATGGCCATGCTCGGTGAGGATGGATTCCGGGTGGAATTGAACGCCTTCGATGTTCAATGTCTTGTGCCGCACGCCCATGATCTCGCCATCGTCGGTGCGCGCCGTAATAGCCAGCTCGGCTGGACAGGACTCGCGCTCGATCGCCAGCGAGTGGTAGCGGTTGACGGTGAATTTTTCCGGCAAGCCCGCGAACACGCCTTCGCGCGTCGTGGTGATTTCGCTCGTCTTGCCGTGCATCAGTTGCTGCGCCCGGATGATCTTCCCGCCGAACGCCGCACCCACCGCCTGGTGGCCGAGGCAGACACCGAGGATGGGCAACTTGCCGGCGAAATGGCGGATGGCTTCCACCGAGATACCCGCTTCCGCCGGCGAGCACGGACCGGGCGAAACAACGAGGCGGTCCGGCTTGCGTTCGGCGATACCAGCAACCGTGATTTCGTCGTTGCGAAACACTTCCACCTGTGCGCCCAGCTCCCCGAAGTACTGCACCAGGTTGTAGGTGAAGCTGTCGTAGTTGTCGATCATGAGGAGCTTCATTTGGACTCTCCCATAGGAATACGAACAGCCGGACGCAGAGGGCGCAAAAGAACGCAAAGGACGCAAAAGGAAGTCAAGAGTAAATTCATAGCTTGTTCACCAATCTATGAATGCCTTTCACGACCGGGAAGGCGTGGAAGTTGATAAGGAGGCCCAGTTTCAGACTGGACAGGCGCAGATACGACAAGAGTTGGGCGCGATGGATCTCCGCAATGGCGTCGATCGCCTTGAGCTCGACAATGACCGAGCCTTCAACAATGAAGTCAGCCCGATAGACCACGCCAAGGTCATGACCCTTGTACGTTGCGGAAACTGGCACTTCGCGTTTGAAACCCAATTCGCGCTCAGTCAATTCAATCGCCATTGCGTTTGCGTACGCACTCTCCAACAAACCTACCCCAAGAACCCGCTGGACCTCAACGGCCGCACCGATGATCTCGTGCGAAAAATCATCTTCAAGGATCGGCTGTTCCTTTTGCGTCTTTTGCGTAACTTTTGCGTCTTCTGCGTCCGGCAATTCGGTATTTGTATTCATTCCAATCCCTCCTCGACCAGCTCAGACGCTCGCAGCAAAGCACGAGCCTTCGCCTCAGTCTCCTTCCACTCCAACTCGGGAACGGAGTCCGCGACAACACCAGCGGCCGCCTGCACATACAGCACCTGGTCCTTGATGATGCCGGTGCGGATGGCAATCGCCACATCCATGTCGCCCGCATAACTCAGGTATCCGCAAGCCCCGCCGTACAGCCCGCGCTTGGTCGGCTCGAGCTGGTCGATCAGC
>DATHWV010000393.1:0-1551 GCA_035460205.1 Ramlibacter sp. | reverse complement strand
GCCAAGCTCTCGGGCATAGGCTGCAGTTCGAAGACGCCCGACTACTTCCTCGGCGCCTCGCATGGCTTCAACACGGTGCACGGCCGCATGCCTTCGGTGCTCACCGGCGCCAACCTGGCCAACCGCGACCTGCTCTACCTTGGCGTATCTGGCGACGGCGACTCAGCCTCGATCGGCCTGGGCCAGTTCGCCCATGCCATGCGGCGCGGCGTGCGCATGGCCTATATCGTGGAAAACAATGGCGTGTACGGCCTGACCAAGGGCCAGTTCTCTGCCACGGCCGATTCCGGCTCCAAGAGCAAGAAGGGTGTGATCAACAGCGACAGCCCCGTGGACCTGGTGGCGATGGCGCTGCAGCTGGGCGCGACCTACGTGGGACGTTCGTTCTCCGGCAACAAGGAGCAACTTGTGCCGCTCATCAAGGGTGCAATCGCCCACGGCGGAGCAGCCTTCATCGACGTGATCAGCCCCTGCGTGGCGTTCAATAACCATCCCGGCAGCACCAAGAGCTACGACTATGTCCGCGAACATAACGAGGCGGTGAGCCGGATCGACTTCATCTCTCAGCGCGAGGAAATCACCCTGGAGGCCGCCCCCGGCGCGGTGGTGGACGTGCGCCAGCACGACGGCTCGCTGTTGCGCCTGCGCAGCCTGCACGCCGACTATGACGCGACCAACCGCTATGCCGCCATGGCCTACATGCAGGAACACCAGATGCGCGGTGAGGTCGTCACCGGCCTTTTGTATGTTGACCCGCTGGCCACCGACCTGCACACTGCACTCAATACCAGCGCCACGGCGCTGAATGCGCTTGACGTGCCGCAGCTGTGTCCCGGCACGCCCGCACTGGACAAGATCAACGCATCGCTGCGCTAGCCAGAAAGAGGCCCATCATGAAGGAACGCACCGTCTTCCAGTCCATGTCGCACAAGCATGTGCTCAGCCTCGGCCCCACGGCCAGCGTGTGGGAGGCCGCTTGCGTGATGACGCGCGCCAACTGCGGCAGTGTGCTGGTCATGGAGCCGCCGGACAAGCTGCTGGGCATCGTGACGGAGCGCGACCTGATGACACGCGTGCTGGCCAAGGCGTTGAACCCCGAGAAGACGCCGTTGACCGCCGTGATGACGCCCAACCCGCAATGCGTGGCGCCGGAGACGCTGGTGTCCGACGCGGTGGTGATCATGCTGGAGCGGGGCTTCCGCCACCTGCCGATCGCCGGTCCGGGGTCGAAGATCCTGGGCGTGTTCTCGGCGCGTGACGCGCTGCCACGCGAGATCGGTGCGGCGATGAGCGTCACCGAGTTCAACGAGACGGTCAACGACGCGTTGGGCTGACCTGTTCCAGCCGCTGGGCCTCTTCGGCGGCATCGCGCGCGAGCCGCGCCGTGCGGCGCGAGTAGCGTTGCAACGCCTCATCGGCCTGCCCCTGCGACCAGGCCTGCCAGCCGCTGCGCTCGCCCGTCACGTTCTCCAGGCTGATGCAATCGACCGGGCAAACGGGAATGCACAGTTCGCATCCGGTGCAATACGGCTCGATCACCGTGTGCATGAA
>DATHWV010000392.1:0-1808 GCA_035460205.1 Ramlibacter sp. | reverse complement strand
GCGGTTGCGAATGCCCTCCACCGCAGCGACATGCATGGCCGTCGGGAACACGTCGTTGGACGACTGGCTCTTGTTCACGTCGTCGTTCGGGTGGACCAGCCGCCCTTCCCCGCGCGGCCCGCCCAGCAGTTCGCTCGCCCGGTTGGCCAGCACCTCGTTGACGTTCATGTTGGTCTGCGTGCCCGAGCCGGTTTGCCACACCACCAGGGGAAACTCGTCATCGTGCTGCCCCGCCAGCACCTCGTCGGCCGCGGCGATGATGGCCGAGGCCTTGTCCTGGTCCAGCAGGCCCATCAGGTGGTTGACCACCGCCGAGGAGCGCTTCACCTGCACCAGCGCCCGGATGATTTCCCGGGGCTGCCGCTCGCCCGAAATGTCGAAGTTCTGCAGCGAGCGCTGGGTCTGGGCGCCCCACAGGCGATCGGCCGGCACTTCGATGGGGCCGAAGGTGTCTTTCTCAATCCGGGTGTTCATGTCGGGGTAAGGTTCAGCTGTCAAAATAGGGGCCAGACGGGCACCGTAACAGAGTTACGGCGGCCTGTGTATCCCCGTTCCATCACCCCAGCCGCATCATGACCACCACCATCAAGCAGGCCGACCTGGTCGAATCCATCAGCGCCGCGCTGCAGTACATCAGCTACTACCACCAGCCCGATTTCATCGCCCACATGGCACGCGCCTACGAGCGCGAGAAAAGCCCGGCGGCGAAGGACGCGATCGCGCAGATCCTGACCAACAGCAAGATGAGCGCGACCGGGCGCCGCCCGATCTGCCAGGACACCGGCATCGTCAACGTGTTCCTGAAGGTGGGCATGGACGTGCGCTTCGAAGGCTTCACCGGCAGCCTGGAGGACGCGATCAACGAAGGCGTCCGCCAGGGCTACCTGCACCCGGACAACACGCTGCGCGCGTCCATCGTGGCCGACCCCCTGTTCGACCGCAAGAACACCAACGACAACACGCCGGCCGTCATCAACGTGCAGATCGTCCCCGGCAACAAGCTGGACGTGACCGTAGCGGCCAAGGGCGGCGGCAGCGAGAACAAGAGCAAGCTGGTCATGCTCAATCCCAGCGACTCGCTCGTGGACTGGGTGCTCAAGACCGTGCCGACCATGGGCGCCGGATGGTGCCCGCCCGGCATGCTGGGCATCGGTGTCGGCGGCACCGCCGAGAAGGCGATGCTGATGGCCAAGGAATCGCTGATGGACGACCTCGACATGTACGAGCTGCAGGCCAAGGCCGGTCGTGGCGAGAAGCTGTCGAAGGTAGAAGAGCTGCGGCTGGAACTGTTCGACAAGGTCAACGCGCTTGGCATTGGCGCCCAGGGCCTCGGTGGCCTCACGACGGTGCTGGACATCAAGATCAAGATGCACCCCACGCACGCCGCCGGCAAGCCCGTCGCCATGATCCCCAATTGCGCCGCAACGCGGCACGCGCACTTCGAGATGGACGGCTCCGGCCCGGTCTACCTGGACCCGCCCAGCCTGGACATCTGGCCCAAGCTCGACTGGATGCCCGACACGCAGAAGAGCCGCCGGGTGGACCTGGACACGCTCTCCAAGGAAGAAATCGCCACCTGGAAGGCGGGCGACACCCTGCTGCTGAACGGCAAGATGCTGACCGGCCGCGATGCCGCACACAAGCGCATCCAGGACATGCTGGCCAAGGGCGAAAAGCTGCCAGTGGATTTCACCAACCGCGCGATCTACTACGTCGGCCCGGTCGACCCGGTTCGCGATGAGGTGGTCGGACCGGCCGGCCCGACGACCGCCACCCGCATGGACAAGTTCACCGACACGATGCTGGCC
>DATHWV010000391.1:0-4091 GCA_035460205.1 Ramlibacter sp. | reverse complement strand
GGCGTCGCGAACGCAGCCGACGAGAAAGCCGCCACGGCCCTGGCCCGCAAGGAAAACTGCCTGAAGTGCCATTCCGTCGACAAGAAGAAGGAAGGCCCTTCGTTCAAGGACAGCTCCGCCAAGTACAAGGGCAAGGAGGCTGAACTGACCGCCAAGCTGACCAAAGGCATGAAGGCCAAGTTCGCCGATGGGCATGAAGAGGACCACAAGGTGCTCAAGGCCAACGCCGACACCACGAACCTGGTCCAGTGGATCCTGTCGCAGTAAATGAGCGACACAAAACCCGGCGCGCTGCGGCGCTTGTGGAACACCCTCTCGCGGCCCAGCGCGAAATATTCGCTGCTGGGCCTGCTCGTCGCCGGCGGCATCGGGGGCATCCTGTTCTGGGGCGGCTTCCACACCGCCCTGGAACACACGAACACCATGGAGTTCTGCGTCAGCTGCCACAGCATGGCCGACAACTCCTACAAGGAATACAAGGAAACGGTTCACTACTCGAACCGCACCGGCATCCGCGTCATCTGCTCCGACTGCCATGTGCCCAGGGACTGGACGCACAAGATGATCGCCAAGGTCAAGGCGTCGTCCGACCTGTACCACGAGATCATCGGCAGCTCCAGCACGCCGCAGAAGTTCGAGGCGCGTCGCATGCACATGGCGCAGAACCAGTGGGACCAGATGAAGGCCAGCGATTCGCGTGAATGCCGCAATTGCCACTCGTTCGAGGCAATGAGCCCTGATGCTCAAAAGAAGTCGTCCTTTGAGCGGCACATGGCCGCGAAGAAAGACGGCAAGACCTGCATCGACTGCCACAAGGGCATTGCCCACAACCTGCCCGCCGAATACAAGGACCCGGACGAATGACACCACCCGCCATCGGGGCCGGGGCCGCCCTGCCCTCGCTCGCACCGTCTTCGCTGGCTTCCACCGCTCCCAGGGACCCGGTCATCCCGGGCTACCTCGAGCAGGTGTACTGGTGGGCCTATGTGCACCCGAAGGCGATCCACATCTTCGAGCGCGAGTGGCTGGTCAACCTGATCCTGTTCAACAACTACGGGCAGTTGCGCGATGCCGCGCTGGCCGACCTCGGCGATACGGTCACCGGGAAGACGCTGCAGCTGGCCTGCGTGTACGGCAACCTCACGCCGAAGCTCCAGCAGCGGCTGGCGCCCGCCGCCAGCCTGGACATCGTCGACATCCTCCCCCTCCAGCTGAAGAACCTGGCGAGCAAGCTCAAGCCCGATGCGCGGGTGGGGCTGGTGCACAGCGACTCTTCGCAACTCGCGGCGCCCGATGCCAGCTATGACAACGTCCTGCTGTTCTTCCTGCTGCATGAACAGCCCGAGCACGTGCGGCGAGGCACGCTGGCCGAGGCCATGCGAGTGGTCAAGCCCGGCGGCAAGGTGGTGATCGTCGACTACCACCGGCCGGTGAAACTGCATCCGCTGCGCCTGCTGATGACCGGCGTGTTCCGCAAGCTCGAGCCGTATGCCATGGACTTGTGGGAGAACGAAATCTCCGCTTTCATGCCGGCACATGTCCCACCGGCTTCGGTGGAAAAGAAGACCTACTTCGGCGGGCTGTACCAAAAGCTGGTCCTGATCCGCTAACCCAGGGCGCGGCCATGGAAATTTTCCAGGCAGATGTGGCGATCGTCGGTGCCGGCGGCGCCGGCTTGAGGGCCGCCATCGCCGTGGCCCATGCGCATCCCACGCTCAGCGTCGCGCTCATCTCGAAGGTCTACCCGATGCGCAGCCACACCGTGGCGGCCGAAGGCGGCGCCGCCGCGGTGACCCAGCCCCACGACAGCCTGGAGGCACATTTCCACGACACCGTCGCCGGCGGCGACTGGCTGTGCGAGCAGGACGTGGTGGAGTTCTTCGTCGGCCAGGCGCATGAGGAAATGGTGCAGATGGAGCACTGGGGCTGCCCCTGGAGCCGCACGCCGGACGGACACGCCAACGTGCGAGCCTTCGGCGGCATGAAAATCGAGCGCACGTGGTTCGCCGCCGACAAGACCGGCTTCCACATGCTGCACACGCTGTTCCAGACTTCGATCAAGTACCCCTCGATCAAGCGCTTCGACGAACACTTCTGCGTGGACCTGGTGGTGGATGAGGGCCGGGTGCAGGGCGTGGTGGCGGTGGAAATCGCCACTGGCGAATTCCGCCTGATCCAGGCGAAGTCGGTGATCATCGCGACCGGCGGCGCCGGCCGGGTGTTCCGCGAGAACACCAACGGCGGCATCGTCACCGGCGACGGCATGGCGCTGGCCTACCGGCACGGCGTGCCCCTGCGCGACATGGAGTTCGTGCAGTACCACCCCACCTGCATGCCAGGTACCGGCCTGCTGTTCACCGAGGCATGCCGTGGCGAAGGCGGTTTCCTGTTGAACAAGGACGGCTACCGCTACCTGCAGGACTACGGCCTGGGGCCGGCCGGGCCGAAGCCGGTCAACAAGGCGATGGAGCTGGGCCCGCGCGACCGCCTGAGTCAGGCCTTCTGGCACGAGAAGCAGAAGGGCCGCACCGTCAAGGGTCCGCATGGCGATGCGGTGCACCTTGACCTGCGGCACCTGGGCGAGCAGAAATTGCGCGAGCGCCTGCCGCAGATCTACGAACTGGCCGTCGAATACCTTGGCGTTGACCCGGCCAAGGCGCCGATCCCCGTGCTGCCCGCCGTTCACTACACCATGGGCGGCATCATTGCCGACCGCAACACCGCCTCCACACTGCCCGGCCTCTACTCCGTCGGTGAGTGCTCCAGCGTGGGCCTGCACGGCGCCAACCGCCTGGGTTCGAACTCGCTGACCGAGCTGATCGTGTTCGGCAAGGTGGCAGGCATGGAAGCCGCCGCCTTCGCCAAGGCCGCGCCCGCGGGCGACACCGCAAAGCTCACGATGCTCGCCGAAGACTCCGCAAGGCGCGCGCAAGCCATCGTCACCCGCGAGGATGGCGGCGAGCGCATCGCCACCTTGCGCCGCGAGATGGCCCAGAGCATGGAAGACGGCTGTGGCATCTACCGCACGGCGGCCACCATGCAGGCCACCTGCGACAAGCTGGCCGAGCTGCGCCAGCGTCACCGGCATGTGCGGCTGGACGACCACTCGCGCGGCTGGAACACGGAATGGTTGCTGGCGATCGAGTTGGGCTACCAGCTGGAAGTCGCACAGTCCATGGCCCACTCGGCCCTGGAGCGGCGCGAATCGCGCGGCTCCCACCAGCGGCTGGACGGCTTCGGCGAGCGCGACGACACCAACTACCTGCGGCATTCGCTGGCCTTCTTCAAGGGCGAGGACGCCCCGCGCATCGACTATGGCCCGGTGAAGATCACCAGTTCGCAACCCGGCACCCGCGCCTACGGCGCCGCCGGCGAAGCCGCGGATCTCGCCGCAAAGGAGACCGCCCATGCATGACGGCAAGCGCATCGAGATTCGCGTGCTGCGCTTTCGCCCGGAGCAGGAAGACGAGCCGGTGTGGCAAAGCTTCGATGTGCCCTACACCGACGACATGTCGGTGCTGCAGGGCCTGCAGTACATCAAGGACGAGATCGACGGTTCGCTGAGTTTCCGCTGGTCGTGCCGCATGGCGATTTGCGGAAGCTGCGGAATGATGGTCAATGGCAAGCCCAAGCTGTCGTGCCAGACGTTCCTGCGCGAGCTGGCGCCCGGGCCGGTGAAGGTCGAGGCACTGGCGCACTTCGCGATCGAGCGCGACCTGGTCGTCAACGTCGAACCCTTCATCGAAAAGCTGGAAGCCATCAAGCCTTACCTGATCCCGAAGGAGCCGCGCTCGCTTGAACAAGGCGAATACCTGCAGACGCCGCACCAGCTGGAGCAGATCGAACAGTACAGCTCCTGCATCAACTGCATGCTGTGCTACGCCGCCTGCCCGCAGTTCGGGCTCGACGACAGTTTCACCGGCCCGGGCGTGCTGGCCCTATTGCACCGGTACAACGCCGACTCGCGCGACGGCGGCAAGGCCGAGCGCATGGAGATCATGAACGCGGAAGAAGGCGTTTGGTCCTGCACGGCCGTGGGCTATTGCTCGGTGGTCTGCCCCAAGCACGTGGACCCGGCCAACGCGGTGAAC
>DATHWV010000390.1:0-7307 GCA_035460205.1 Ramlibacter sp. | reverse complement strand
TCTGGCGCGCCTCCTTCCCGGTCGCGATGTCGCGACCGAATTCGCGCGAGATGCGCACCAATTGCTCGACTTGCTTCACCGAGCTCATCTTGGCTTTGCGGTCCTGCGTCCAGAGGTTGTCCTCGATGCCGCAGCGCACGTGCAAGCCCATCGCGATGGCCATCATGTTGACGGGCAGCGTGTTGAGCATGCTGCTCTCGAGCGTGAGCATGGCGCCGTCGGGTGTCGCGCGAATGAAATTGGCCATGTTGTAGATGTTCGGCGCGTCCATGCCGCCGCCGATCGCCACCCAGTTCATCGACAGCGGCCCCTTGTAGACGCCGCGGCGGATCATGCGTTCGACGGTCTCGAACGAGTTGATGTTGTAGAACTGGAAGGCACTCTGGATTCCCGCGGCGGTAAGGCGCTTCACGTGCTCCTCCGCCCAGCCGGGGGCGCCGGGAACGACCATCTCGCGATAGGCGTTGTAGTTGGCGGGCTCGGCGAGGGTGGTACCCGCGAGGTCGGCCTCGACCATCTGCTCGACCACGTTCATCTGCGAGGTGTTGACCGTCACCGTCACCTGGTCGGGCTTCGGATCGAGCTCGGCCAGCATGTGGCGCGTGTCGTCGGACAGCCACTTGGCAGCCGCGCCGTCGGACTCGGGGGCGAAGGAGATCGAGCCACCGACCTGGATGATCATGTCGGGCACGGCCTTGCGCACGCCGGCGATCAGTTCGTTGAACTTTGACAGGCGCTTGGAGCCCTTGCCGTCCAGCTCGCGCACATGCAGGTGCAGCACCGTGGCGCCGGCGTTGTAGCAATCGACCGCCTTTTGCACCTGCTCCTCCATCGTCACCGGGATGTCTTCCGGGAAGTCCGAGGGAATCCACTCGGGGCCATAGGGCGCCGCGGTGATGACCAGCTTGTCCTGGTTTTCGACAAAGAGGGAACCGTCTAGGAAATTCATGGCTTGTCCTGTGCTTGTTTTGCGTGATGAGTCGGGTTCAGTAGGTGGCTTCGCCGACGATTCCGGCGCGCTCCATCTTTCGGTCGCAAGGCGGGTAGTCCATCACCGCGTAGTGCTGCGTGCTGCGGTTGTCCCACATGGCCATGGAGTTGGGCTTCCAGCGGAAGCGCACCTGGTACTCGGGGATCGCCGCCTGGCTGATGAGGTACTGCAGCAGCGCGGGGCCGCCCTGGGTGTAGTCCTGGCCGACGCGAATGTTCGCCGGCGTGTGGAAGTTGGTGAAGTGCGTGGTGAACGCGTTCACGAACAGGATCTTCTCGCCTGTCTCCGGGTGCGTGCGCACCACCGGGTGCTCGGCATCGGGAAACTGCGCGTGCAGTGCCAGGCGCTTCTCGACGGGCATGGCGGCGCCGAAACTCGCCTCGATGCTGTGGCGCGCGCGCAGGTCGGCGATCTGCGTCTTGACGTGTTCGGGCAGGCGCTCGTAGGCCAGCGCCATGTTGACCCACATGGTGTCGCCACCCACCGGGGGGCATTCCACGCAACGCAGCACGCAACCGAAAGGCGGCTTCTCGCGCCAGGTGGCGTCGGTGTGCCAGGAGTTTTCGTAGCGGTCGTTGGGGCTGCCGGCCGACTTGTAGATGCGCACCAGGCCCGGGTTTTCGGGATCGCTGCCGGCCACCGGGTGGTCTTCCAGATCGCCGAAGTGGCGGGCGAAGGCGACGTGCTCGGCGCGCGTGATGTCCTGGTCGCGGAAAAACAGCACCTTGTGCTTGAGCAGCAGTTGGCGGATTTCAGCCACGAGCGCCGGGTCGCGCGACGCGACGCCGAGGTTGACGTTGCTCAATTCCGCGCCGATGGCGCAGGTCAGCGGCTCGACGTGGATGGTGGAAAGGGTCATGAAGCTTGTCTCCTGGCACGCGCGGCACATGGCGCGGCCCTCAGTGGAGACAAGGTTATGGGGGGAACCCTTGGTTTTGCCCCCCTTTGGAGGGGGGGGTGGGCAGCGGTCCCGGGCGCTTCAGGCGGCTTCGAGAAGGCCCAGGATGCGGGCCCGCTGCACCAGGTGCTTGCGGGTGCCGGCTTCCAGCTTGGCGAAAAGGTTCTTCATGTGCCACTTCACCGTCTCTTCGCCCACCTGCATCGCCAGGCCAATCTCCTTGTTGGAGAGGTTGCGCGAGAGCAGTTCAAGCACCTCGCGCTCCTTGGGCGTCAGCGCCATGCTGGGGGTCGATCGCTCGCGCGCGGGTGCCGGCTCGGCCTGCGCGGCACGAGGCGGGGACGAAGGCAGCGCCTCGCGCACCCAGTCACCCAGCTGCGGGTGGGCGTCGTCGAAGACCCGAAGCAGTCCATAGGTGGCTGCCAGGTCGGCCGCCTCGCGCAACAGGGGCAGCGACTTCTCGCCGCAGCGGTCCAGCGCCCACGCGCGCAGCCCCAGCAGTTCGATGTGCAGGCGGCCGAGTTTCTCGCCCTGCGCCATCGCGTCGGCACGCGACAACGTATCGGCCGCCCGGCGCCAATCCTGTGCGGCAATGGCGGCATAGCCGACAGCAACCTCCCGCAGCAGCGCCATGCCGCGCAGCCACAGGGGACCATGCGACTTTTGGGCATCCGCCAGGAGCCCGTCGATGGCCACGCAGAGTTCCACGCAGGTCTCTGACCGAAACCGCCGCGCGTGCAACCGCACTTGCTCTACCAGGCTCACGATACGCAGTCGCGGCAGGTTGCGCGTCACGCCCAGAGCATCCATGGCGCCCAGGAGTTCAAGGGCACGGTGCTCGGCGCCTTCCGCGCCTGCCATCCGGGCCATCGTGCGATACGCGAGCAGCACTGCCTCCGGCAAGCCGCTGCGCTCCAGCACGTCCAGCCGGTTGGCCAGCAATGCACCGGCCTCGTCGGGGCTGTTGCGTTCCCAGGTTGCGGCCGCCAGCACCGCGGCCAGCATGCAAACGAAGGGACTGCGCCGGCCAAGGTCGCCTTCCGCACGTGCCATCGTGGGCCGCAACAATTTTTCAGCCAGCAGCACCTGGCCTTCCCAGACATAGGACAAGCCGACGATCACGTCACCCCACAGCCCCAGGTAGCGCAGCGCGGCGCTGTCGTCCCCGCGCGGCCCCTGCTGCTGCCGCAGCCGCGCGACTGCGGGTTCACCCGCGACCAGCGCCCGCAACGCCGAACGGTTGGCATGGACCTGGAGCAGCATCGGGTCGGCCAGGGGCGGATTCTGTGCCCAAGGGTCATGCAGCACCGCGAAGCGGTCGGTGTCGTCCGCATAGACCGCCGCCCCGCTCTGGATCAAGGCGCACTCGCATCGCAGCGCGTCATCGGCACCCGGCTGCGCGAGCAGGCGTTCGATCAACTGGTTGGCCTGCTCATGCCGCTCACTCAGCGCAAGCGACCAGGCCACGGCCAGCAGGAGGCGTGGCCGGCGGTTCACTTCTTCGGCCGGCAGGCGGGCCATCCACTCGAGCACCTTGTCCTGCCGCCCGCCCATCAGCGATTCGTACAGGCTGCGTTCGGCCAGGTCGTAGGCCGCTTCGCGCTGGCCGGCCGCCAGCGCATGCCGCGCCGCCGACTCCACCAGGCCGCGTCCTGCAAGGGCCTCTGCCGCGCGGGCGTGCAACTGCGCCTGTTCGTCCGCCGGCAATTGCGCGAAGCGGCGCCGCAGCTCGTCGCGCGCGAGCGTGTGCATGCGCAACCACGCGCTGGCCTCGGCCGCCGCAAACACCGGCGTGTAGCGCGCCAGGCGCGTCAGGCGCTCACCCGCGTCGTCGGACTGCGCGACGCGCTGGCACAGGTCCGGATGCACGAGGTCGAGGATGGCGATGCGCGTGAGGAAGAGGACGTCGGCCGGGTCGAGGTTGGCGAGCAGCAAGGTGACGAGCTGGTCGCGCAATGCGCCGCCTTGCGCCGCCATCACCGAGATCTCCGCCTGCGGGTCGTTGCCCGCGGCCATCACCGAAAGTGCCAGTTGCAGCCCCAGCGCCCAGCCCTCGACCAGGTCATGCAGGCGGGCGGCGGCATCGCGGTCCACCTGCGCGCCGAACCGGCCACGCACCAGTTCAATCGTCTCGTCGAGCTGGAAGCGCAATTGCGCGAGGCCGACGATGCTGCAGCTGCCGTAAGCCACCAGGTCGTCGATGTCGAGCTGGCAGTCCGCTCGTGCGGCCACCACAACGCGCAGGTTGGGCGGCGTGTTGCGCAGCAGGTAAGCCAGCGCCTCCCGGGTTTCGGGCGGCAGGCGATCGGCCTCGTCCACGATCAGCACGATGTCCAGCGCCGAGCGCGCGACGTCGGCCAGCCAGATGGTCACGCCCTCCAGCCCCGCGGGTGTGGCCGCGTCCAGAAGCGTGTGGCCGAAGGTGGGGCGGCCGGCGCCGGCGCGCACGGCGAGCGCCAGGCCCTGGACGAAGCGAACCGAATCATCCTGCGACTGCGCCGACAGCCAGGCCACCACCCGGCCCTGCGCGAGGTGTTCGCGGCGCCATTGCGCCAGCAGGGAGGTCTTGCCGAAGCCGGCCGGTGCCTGGACCAGGACCAGCGGGTGGTCACGAAACTGCGGGTGATCCGATTGCAGTCGCGGACGGGCCACCTGGTGGCGGGGCACGCGCGGCGGCGTCACCTTCAGCAGCAGGTCGCCAGGGGTGGCTATCGGATTGCGTTGGAGCGTGGTTGCCACGGAACTGGGGCCCGGTCGTCAATCTGGTTGTATCGGACTGTATTGTCAGCGCAACCGGAATGAAGGGGAAATACGGCGGCGGCACAATGCTGCAGAACCGATCCACAAGGGATTTCCCAATCATGCGCATCACCACCTGGAACGTCAACTCGCTTACCGCGCGCCTGCAGCACGTGCTGGACTGGACCGCGGCAAACCCCGTCGACGTGCTGTGCCTGCAGGAGCTCAAGCTCACGGACGACAAGTTCCCGCTGGACGCGCTGCGCGCCGCGGGCTACCCACACTGCGCGGTGTTCGGCCAGAAGACCTACAACGGCGTGGCAATCATGAGCCGCGAGCCGCTGCGCGACGTCGTGAAGAACATCGTGGGTTTTGCCGACGAGCATTCGCGCGTGATCGCCGCCACGCTGGACACGCCGGCCGGCGAGCTGCGCGTGGTCAACGGGTATTTCGTGAACGGGCAGGCGCCGGGCACCGACAAGTTCGAGTACAAAATGAGCTGGCTGCGTGGCTTGCGCGACTACCTGCGCGAGGAGGTGGCGCGCCATCCGCGCCTCGTGTTGCTGGGCGACTTCAACATCACGCCCGAAGACCGCGACTCATACGACCCGGTGGGCCTGCGCGAAACGATTCACCACACCACCGAAGAGCGCGATCATTTCCGCAAGCTGGTCGAGCTCGGGCTCACCGACAGCTTCCGCCTGTTCGAGCAGCCGGAAAAGAGCTACAGCTGGTGGGACTACCGCATGCTGGGTTACCAGAAGAACCGCGGCCTGCGGATCGACCATATCCTGGTGACCGATGCGCTCAAGCCGCAGGTCAAGGCCTGCACGATTGACCGCGTGCCGCGCAAGTGGGAAAAGCCCAGCGACCACGCGCCGGTGACGCTGGAGATCTAGCGCGGGCTACTCGAGCCCGAGTTCCTGGATCTTGCGGGTGATGGTATTGCGGCCGATGCCGAGCTTCTGCGCGGCTTCGATGCGGCGGCCCCGCGTGTTCGCGAGCGCCGTGAGGATCAGCTTGGATTCGAAGCGTTTGGTCAGCGCGTCCCACACGTCGTGCCGGCCGCTGGCCAGCAATTCGAGGGCCTCAGCTTCCAGGCCCGACTCCCAGCCTCGAGGACCATTGCCCGGCGTGACAATCTCCGCCGGTGCGGCCGGCGCGCTTTCATGCGCCGGCGCCACCGCGGTATCGACATGCAGTGAGGCCTTGGCGGCAGCTGCAGCAATGGCCTCGCCCGCAGGCGGCGCCACTTCGGGCGGCAGGTCCTTGGGCTCGATCAATTGCGCCGGCGCCATCACGGTCAACCAGTGGCAGATGTTTTCCAGCTGGCGCACATTGCCCGGGAATCCGAACGTGGCCAGCCGCACCAGCGCCGCGTCGGAAATCCGCTTGGGCTCCACGCCCAGCTGTTTGGCGCTTTGCTGCAGGAAGTGGCGAGCCAGCATCGGGATGTCGTCCAGCCGCTCACGCAGCGCCGGCAGGCGCAGGCGAATCACGTTGAGGCGATGGAACAGGTCCTCGCGGAAGGCGCCTTCTTTGACGCGCTGCTCCAGGTCCTGGTGGGTGGCCGCGATGACGCGCACGTTGGCCTTCACCGCGTTGTGGCCGCCGACGCGATAGAAGTGCCCGTCCGAGAGCACGCGCAACAGACGCGTCTGCAGGTCGAACGGCATGTCGCCGATTTCATCGAGGAACAGCGTGCCGCCTTCGGCCTGCTCGAAGCGGCCGCGGCGCATGGTCTGCGCGCCGGTGAAGGCGCCGCGCTCATGGCCGAACAGCTCGGACTCGAGCAAGTCCTTGGGGATGGCCGCGGTGTTGATCGCGACGAAGGGCCCACCCGCGCGCGGCGAATGCTTGTGCAGCGCGCGTGCGACCAGTTCCTTGCCGGAGCCGGATTCGCCGGTGATCATCACCGTGACGTTGCTTTGCGACAGGCGGCCTATGGCGCGGAAGACGTCCTGCATGGCCGGTGCCTGGCCGAGCATTTCGGGCGTGGCCGCCATGCGTTCCTCGGCCACCTCCTCGCGCTGGCTTTCCTCGACGGCGCGACGGATCAATTCGATCGCCTTGGGCAGGTCGAAAGGCTTGGGCAGGTATTCGAAGGCGCCGCCCTGGAAGGCCGACACGGCGCTGTCCAGGTCGGAGAAGGCGGTCATGATGATGACCGGCAGGCCCGGATGCGACTCCTTGACCTTGGTCAGCAGGTCCAGGCCGGAGCCGCCGGGCATGCGGATGTCGCTGACCAGGATCTGCGGGCCCTGCTCGTCATCGCCGGACTCGAGCGCCGCCAGCACTTCACGCGGGTTGGTGAAGCTGCGGGTGGGCAAGTCCTCGCGCAGCAACGCCTTCTCCAGCACGAAGCGGATGGATTGGTCATCGTCAACTATCCAGATCGGCTTCATGCGCTTATGTCACCTCAGGTCACTTTGTTTTCTATGGCAACGGAATCAACAACTTGAAGTCCGTCCTGCCCGGTACGCTGTCGCACTCGATCAACCCATGATGCTGCTGAACGAAGGTTTGCGCCAGCGTCAGCCCCAGGCCGGAACCGCCTTCCCTTCCCGACACGAGCGGAAAGAAGATGCGATCCCTGATCGAGTCCGGTACGCCGGGCCCGTTGTCGATGACATGCAATTCCAATGCCAGTCGATAGCGCTGCTTACCGAAAGTCACCTG
>DATHWV010000389.1:0-21239 GCA_035460205.1 Ramlibacter sp. | reverse complement strand
GCCCACCAGCCCCATCAGCTCGCGCAGCGAAGCGACGCAGCCATCGCCGTCCGCGGCGCCCCAGGCCTCAGCGCACGCAACGCGCAGGTCGGGCGCGCGCGCGAGCGCGATGTGCCGTTCGGCGTCAAGCTCGACGAGCAGTTTGCCGAGCACCCGCGAACGCTGGCCTTGCGCCTGCCGGTGAAGGTGAAACGCGTCGCCAGGTGATGGCGCGACTGCAGCTGCCTTGCGTGGCTTGCGGTCCATGCGGCGCGACATGGCCTGGAGCAGCTGCCGCGCGTTGTGGAAGTCGCTGCGCCACAAGAGGCCCGTGCCTTCGCTGGCCAGCCGGATCGCGGCGTCGGCGGTGAGTGTGTCGTCGACGACCTGCACCTTGCGGGGCGGCGCCGCGCCCGCTTCGGACCGCCACCTGGCGCTGCGCGGCTGGCCCGCTTCGGACCATTCGAGCCGCGCGGGCTCGTTCACGCCGTCGCCTTGCGCCGGACCATGCGCTGGCCCAATGTGACAACGCCCAGCACGATGGCGCCGACAACGACACCGGCAATACCGTCGAGCACCGCCGTGGCCAGCCAGCCGAGCGCGCCCGCGTGCCCGGCCCAGCCCTCGATCATGTGATGCAGGAACGGCAGCCCATGGACCAGGATGCCCCCGCCGACCAGGAACATCGCGGCCGTCCCGGCGACGGAGAGGAATTTCATCAACCACGGCGCAGCGCGCAGCAGCAACGCACCCGTCGCCTGCGCGGCGCCGTTGGCCCGCTGGCTCAGGTAGTAGCCCAGGTTGTCGATCTTCACGATGCCGGCGACGAGGCCGTAGACACCGATCGTCATCAACAGCGCAATCCCGACCAGCACGCCGATCTGGACCGCTAGCGGCTTGTCGGCGACGGTGCCCAGCGTGATGACGATGATTTCGGCCGAGAGGATGAAGTCGGTGCGCACCGCGCCACGGATCTTGTCTTTTTCAAACTGGCGCATGTCCGTGGCCGGGTTGGCCAGGGCCTGCACCAGCTCGTCGTGATGCGCCTTGTCCTCGGCATCGCTGTGCAGGAACTTGTGCGCCAGCTTCTCGCAGCCTTCGAAGCAGAGGTAGGCGCCGCCAATCATCATCAGGGGTGCGACGGCCCAGTTGGCGAGCGCGCTGATGGCCAGTGCCGACGGAACCAGGATGGCCTTGTTGACCAGCGAGCCTTTCGCGACGGCCCAGACCACGGGCAGCTCGCGCACCGAGCTCACGCCGGTGAGCTGCTGCGCGTTCAGCGCCAGGTCGTCGCCCAGCACCCCGGCGGTCTTCTTGGCCGCGACCTTGGCCATGACCGACACGTCGTCCAGGATGGTGGCGATGTCGTCCAGCAGTGCGAGAAGGCTCGATGCCATCGCGGCTCCTTGTCAGTCCAGCCCGCGGCGCAGCCGGACTTCTTCGATCTTGACGCCGCTGAGCATGGTGGTGCGCGCGGTGTTGAGCTGCCGCTTGAAGCCGGCCAGCTCGAAGAAGCGCAGGGCGCGATCATTCTGCAAGGGCAGCCACAGCGTGACTTCGGTGCAGCCTTCCTCGATCAGGCCTTCGCGCGCGGCATCCCACAGGGCCAGGCCCGCCCCCGTGCCCCAGTGCGAAGGCAGCACATAGATGGCCCAGATCTCGCCCGTGGTCGGCTTGGATTTCGGGTCGCGCGAACGGTCGTAGCCGACGAAGCCGACCATTCGGTCGGCCTCCATGGCGGCGTGCACCAGCGGCTCGCCGTATTCGATCGCATCGCGCCAGAAGGCGCGGCGCTTTTCGATCGGCAGGCTCTGGGCGCCTTCGGGCGCGATGCTTTCGTAGGCGGCGTGGGATGAGTTGGCGTGGACGGCGGCGACCTGGTCGGCATCGCTGTCTACCGCGGGGCGAACCTGGTAGCTGGGCATGGCGTCAATAGGGGATCTGGGATGCACCGATTATGAGGGCCACGATCCCGGCCGCCCCCGGTCAGTCATTGCCGGCGGTGAAGGGGCTGCGCTTGATGTACTTGTGCTCGCCGTCGGCGATCGGCTTGGCCGCCGGGTCGGGTTCGTGCTCCACGGCGTTCGAACCGGGCTCCTCGCCGGCGGGCCGGGGCTGGCGCTGCGGATCGTCCGCCGCTTCGGGCGGGGTGGGCTTGTTGCTCATCGGTCGCTCCTGGTGGGTGGGTGTCAAAGGTGAATCTAGCCCGCGCGGCGCGAAGGGGCTGTAGGACCGGTGGCATAGTCGAAGGCCGATGACCCGCAAGACCCCTACCTGGCTGGCGCTCCTTTTCGCCCTGTGCGCAACCGCTCCCGTGCATGGCGCCGCGCCACCGTTCGAAGACACCATGGCGCAGCGCACGCTGGCCTGCACCGCCTGCCACGGCAAGGAAGGCCGTGCGGCGCCCGACGGCTACTACCCGCGGATTGCGGGCAAGCCCCCCGGCTACCTCTACAACCAGTTGCTGAACTTTCGCGACGGGCGGCGTCACTACGGCCTGATGACGCGCCTGCTCGATCCGCTGTCCGATGCGTATTTGATGGAGATCGCCCGGCACTTTGCGTCGCTGGACCTGCCTTACGCCGCGCCGCAAGCGCCGACGCTTCCGGCCGACCTGCTCCAGCGCGGCCAGGTGCTCGCCCGCCAGGGTGATGCGGCGAAGAAGATTCCCGCCTGCGTGCAATGCCACGGCGAAGCGTTGACCGGCGTGATGCCGGCCACGCCGGGCCTGCTGGGACTGTCGCGCGACTACCTCGTCTCGCAGCTGGGCGCCTGGCGCACCGGCCAGCGGCGAGCGCATGCACCGGATTGCATGGCGCGCATCGCGCAGCAACTGGATGCGGGCGACCTCACCGCCGTCGCGGCCTGGCTGGCGGCGCAGCCCCTGCCGGCGGCCCCGCGCGCGGTAGCTGCGCTGCCCCGCCCGCCCGAAATCACATGCGGTAGCGCATCGCCATTGGCCGGGAAGCAGCCATGAAGCGCCTGCTCGCAGCCCTCCTCGTGGGCATCCTCGTCGTCGTCGCGCTGGTCGCGTACCTCAACTTCCGGGGCGAGGACAGGATCCACGACGCGCCACCGATCACGCCGCCTTCCGGCGAGAAAGTCGCGCGCGGCGCCTACCTGGCAAAGGCCGGCAACTGCATGGCCTGCCACACCGAACGCGGAGGCGCGCCTTTCGCAGGGGGACGCGCCATCGACACGCCGTTCGGCACCGTCTACTCCAGCAACCTCACCCCACACAAGGATGAAGGCATTGGCAGCTGGTCGCCCGATCACTTCTGGCGCGCATTGCACAACGGGCGCTCGCGCGATGGCCGGCTGCTGTACCCCGCGTTTCCGTATCCCAACTACACGCTGGTCACGCGCACGGATGCCGATGCCATCTACGACTACCTGCGCAGCCTGCCGCCGGCAGCGCGCGCCAACACCCCCAACCGCTTGCGCTGGCCGTACAACACGCAGGCGGCGCTGGCCGTGTGGCGGGCACTGTATTTCAGCCCCGGCACGCACGAAGCTGACCGCGCGCAGTCGGCCGAGTGGAATCGCGGCGCCTACCTCGTCCAGGGCCTGGGGCACTGCAGCGCATGCCACAGCCCGCGCAACGCGCTGGGCGCGAACAGCGACATGATGGACCTCTCCGGCGGGCTGATCCCGATGCAGAACTGGTACGCGCCTTCGCTGGCCTCACCGCATGAAGCCGGTGTGGCCGACTGGGACACGGCGCAAGTCGTTCGCCTGTTGCAAACCGGAACGTCGCAGCGCGGCACGGTGCTGGGGCCGATGGCGGAAGTCGTGCTGCAAAGCACGCAACACGTTTCGCCATCCGACCTGCAAGCGATGGCGACTTACCTCAAGGCCCTGCCGCAGGTTGCGCACGGTGCGACCGGCGCCACGGCGCCTGCAGCGGGCGCACGGATGGCCGAGCGCGGCGCGAAGATCTACGCCGACCATTGCGCGCAATGCCATGGCGACAAGGGCCAAGGCGTGCCGGGCGCGTACCCGCCACTGGCGGGCAACCGCGCCGTGACGTTGCCGGTCACGGCCAACCTCGTGCAGGTCGTTCTGGGCGGCGGCTTCGCGCCGGCGACGGCCGGCAACCCGCGGCCTTTCGGCATGCCGCCTTTTGCCACGGTGCTGGGCGACGCGGACGTGGCCGCGGTCCTGAGCCACATCCGCGGTGCGTGGGGCAACAAGGCCGCACCGGTCAGCGAGTTTGCGGTCGGCCAGCAGCGCGGCACGACCGGGCCATAGGAAAATCGGGCCATGGCGCTTCGTCCCGTCGCCCTTCCCCCAGGCATCGCCGGCTCGCTGTTGCTGGGGGCGATGCCCGGGCGCTTCGAATCCTGGGGTGACTTCGAGGGCCAGGCGCAGCGCGCCGGCCTGCAACTCGTTGTGTGCCTGACGCCACGCGCCGAACTGGCCGAACTCTCGCCGCGCTACCACGCGGCCGTCACGGAAGGTTCGGTGCCGTTCCGCTGGATGAATGTGCCCGTGCCCAACTTCGGTGTGCCGGGCGATGAGGCAGGTTTCCGGCGCGACGTGCAGGCCATCGCGCAGGCTTTGAAGCGCGGCGACGCGGTGATGCTGCACTGCGCTGCCGGCATCGGCCGCACCGGCAGCACTGCGGCTTGCGTGCTCAAGGCCCTGGGCGCCAGCACGGGCGATGCGCTGGCGCGCGTGCGCGATGCCGGGTCGAACCCGCAGAACGCGCTGCAGGCCGGCGTGGTCGACTGGTTCTGACCTTTGGCTTACTTCGCGAACGGATTCGCAAAGACGAACATCATCGCCACGCCCACGCCGATCAGGAAGTTGGCGTCGATCAGGCCGGCCAGCAGGAACATCTTGGTCTGCAGCGGCTCCATCATTTCGGGTTGCCGTACGGCGCCGTCGATGAAGCGTCCGCCCATCGCGCCTATGCCCAGGCAAGCGCCGATCGCGCCCATCCCGATGATCAATCCGCACGCAATCGCAATCAGGCCCGTGTCGCTCATATAACCTCCGTTGGTGGTGAACTCTCGATGGCCCAATGATCGAGCCGCCGCGTCATGGCGGCAATTACCTGGCAGGTAAGGTCGCGACTACAGGCGCGTGATCTGCTGTGCGGCGACTGCCGCCAGCAGCGATGGCGAAACCAGCTCCGGCGCGATTTCGGCCAGCGGCACCAGCACGAAGGCCCGCTGTTTCATGCGCGGGTGAGGGACCTGCAGGCGCGGGCTGTCGATACGGGCGTTGCCATACAGCAGCAGGTCCAGGTCCAGCGTGCGCGGCGCATTGGGATAGGGGCGTTCCCGGCCTGCCACCGACTCAAGCGCGAGTAACTGGTCCAGCAACTGGGCCGCCGTGAGTTGCGTGGCGACTTCGGCCACTGCATTCACGTAGTCGGGGCCGCTGGCGTCGACCGGGACCGTGCGGTAGAGCGACGACGCACGCACGACCTTGGTCTGGCCGATGCTGTCCAGTTGCACGAGCGCGTCGCGCACCGCCTGCGCGGCATCGCCGAGGTTGGCGCCCAGTGCCACATAGGCCGTCACGAGGTCTCGCATGGCGGGCTGCCGGTCGCTTACTCCTGCGCGCCGCCGGGGCCACCGGCGGAACCGCCACCGCCTTCACCCGAGGGCTTGCGGCGGCGCCGCCGGCGCTTGCGCGGCCCGTCGCCGCCCGCGCCACCGTCGCCCTGCTCGCTGTCAGGGCGCGGCTCACGCGCCGGCGTTGCGTCGCCTTGCGTTGACGCGCCGGCGGCTTTCTCGACCGGCCGCGCCGTGCGCACGCGGCGCTGGCCCTTGGTCTGTTCATCGCGCAACTGCGCCACCAGGTCTTCGCGCACCGCGTCGCTGGCCTGGCTGAACTCCTGCCACCAATCGGCCAGCACCACGTCCACTTCGCCGACGTCGGCGCGCAGCCGCATGAAGTCGAAGGCCGCGCGAAAGCGCGCCTGCTCGACCAGGCCGAACGGCGTGCTGCCGGTGCGCTTGTCGAAGCGCGGCTGCATCATCCAGATCTCGCGCATGTCGGCCGCGAGCTTGCCGCGGCCCGACACGTCGCCGATACGCGCGTTGAAAACGTCATCGATCGCATCCTGCAGCGCCGGGAACGGGTGCTGCTTGCGGGCCAGCCGCTCGGCCCAGCCATCACGCACGTCGGCCCACAGCACGCAGGCCAGCAGGAAGCTCGGTGCGACCGGCTTGCCCTCGCCGACGCGGCGGTCGGTGTCCTGCAGCGCAGCGTTGACGAAGGGCAGGTCGGCCCGCTCCACCACCACGTCGAGCAAGGGGTAGATGCCGCGCGCCATGCCCAGCGACTTGAGCTGTTCGATGGTGGCTAGCGAATGCCCGGTCTGCAGCAGCTTGAGCATCTCGTCGAAGAGGCGGCTTTGCGGCACGTCGGCCAGCAGCGTCTGCGACTTCACCAGCGGCGCGGCGGTCTTCGAGTCGAGCTTGAAGCCCAGCGGGCTCAACTTGGCGGCAAACCGCACCGCACGGATGATGCGCACCGGGTCTTCGCGATAGCGCGTGACCGGGTCGCCGATCATGCGCAGGGTTCGCTTCTTCGCATCCTTGATGCCGCCGTGGTAATCGACCACGGTCTGCGTCTCGGGGTCGTAGTACATCGCGTTGATGGTGAAGTCGCGTCGCGTCGCGTCTTCCTCCTGCGGTCCCCACACGTTGTCCCGCAGCACGCGGCCGGACGAATCCACGGCGTGCTTCATGCCCGCCAGTTCGCTCTTGCTCGTCTTCTCGTTGCCCGCCACCTGTTCGGCGGCGGCGTTGTCCATGTAGGCGCGGAACGTGGAGACCTCGATCACCTCGTGCTCCCGTCCGCGGCCGTAGACCACGTGCACGATGCGAAAGCGCCTGCCGATGATGAAGGCGCGGCGGAACAGGCTCTTGACCTGCTCGGGCGTGGCGCTGGTGGCCACGTCGAAGTCCTTGGGGCGCAGGCCCACCAGCAGGTCACGCACGGCGCCGCCGACGATATAGGCCTCGTAGCCGGCTTCCTTGAGCGTGTGGACCACGTTGAGCGCGCGGTCGTCCACCAGCGCCGGGTCAATGCCATGCTCTTGCGGTCCGACTTCCTGGCGCTTGCCGAAATTGGGCTTGCCAGCCTTGCCTGCACCGGCATTGCCGAACAGCTTGTCGATGAATTTTTTGATCATTTTTCCTTGAACAGATCGAGTATGCGCCAGCCGCGCCCGGCGGCGATGGCGCGCAGGCGCTCGTCCGGGTTGGTCGCCACGGGGTGGTCGACGCGCTCCAGCAACGCCAGGTCGTTGGTTGAATCCGAATAGAAGGTGGTTTCGACGCCGTCCCAGTCGAGCCCGCGCGCGGCGAGCCACTGGTTCATGCGTTCGACCTTGCCTTCGCGCGCCGAGGGCACGCCGGTGATCTCGCCGGTGATCCAGCCGTCGGCCCCGCGTTCAAGCTCCACCGCGATCAGGTCCTGGATGCCGAAGGCCTCGGCAATCGGCCGGGTGATGAAGTCATTCGTCGCGGTCACGATCAGCACCTGTTCCCCGCTGTCGCGATGTTGCCGGACCAGCGCCAGGGCTTCCGGGCGAATCGCCGGGCGGATCACCGAGTCCATGAAACGGGCATGGGCCGCGGCGGCCTCGGAAGGGCCGCGCAGGCGCACCGCGTCCGTCGCGAAACGCACATAGTCATGGATGTCGAGCGTGCCTGCCTTGTAGTGCTCGAAGAACTCGTCGTTGCGCGCCTTGAAGGCGACGGGGTCGGTCCAGCCGATGTCCTGGGTGAAAACACCCCAGGAATAGTCGGAGTCTATGGGCAGGAGGGTGTGGTCGAGATCGAAGAGGGTGATTCGGGGCTTGGAACGGGGCATGACCCCCGATTCTAGTTTTCCGGGGGACTGCCCTGTTCCCGATCCAGTTCCAGTAGCAGACCGGCGATTTCCGGGTCATGCGGCGCGAGCAGTTGGGCCCGGGCCAAACTCTCGCGCGCGGCCTCCAGGTCGCCGATCGCGCACTGCAGCCGGCCCAGGTTGCGCCAGGCAGGCATGTACTCGGGGTGGTCACGCGTCACCTGCCAGAAATGTTCCCGGGCGGCCAGCGGCTGGCCCAGTTCGATCAGCAGGTTGGCCAGGCTGTAGCGCGCGGCGAAAAGCCGTGGATCCAGGCCCAGGGCGAACTCGAAGCTCTCGGCGGCATCGCGCAGGAAGCCCATGGTGCGCTGCAGGTTGGCGTAGTTGAACCACAGCACGGCACGGCTGTCGTCCAGCAACAGGGCCCGGCCGTAGCTGGCCAGCGCCTGCGAATACTCGCCACGGCTCGCATGCATCGCGGCCTGCCGTGCGACCTGGTCCACCACTTCGGGCGCGGGCTCCGCGACGCCGATCCACCGGAAGCCGGGCGACAGGCCACCCGTCGTTGTGGAAAAAGCCGGGTAAGAACTGTGCATCGCCATGCGGGCAAATCTAGGCGCGCGGCGCCCTGCGGCCAATCCTGCCGATGCAGGAGGGACTAACCCGGGTTGTAGTAACCGCGCTGGACGGCGTAGGCAGTGATTTCCGCGGCGTTGCGCAGCGCGAACTTCTCCATGAAGTTCTGCCGGTGGGTTCGCACTGTGGTCACGCTGATCTCCAGCAACTCGGCAATTTCCCGGTTGGACAGGCCACGGGCGACCAGGGACATGATCTCCTGCTCGCGCGGGGTCGGCGCCGCGCCCTCCTCGCCGCCGATCGGCGCCGGCCGGAACTCCTGGGCGATGCGCTTGCTCACGTACTGCCGACCTGCCAGCACCGCGAGGACGGCGTCCAGCAACTCGCCGGCGTCCTCGCTCTTGTGCACATAGCCGTCGGCGCCGGCCGCCAGCGCCTTGCGCACCGAGGCAGCGGACAGGTCGCCCGTGAGCACCAGCACCTTCACCGCGCCACCGTCGAAAGCTTTCACGGCGGCGGCAACATCGACGCCATGCCGGCCCGGCAAGCCCAGGTCGAGCACCAGCAAGTCCGGCTTGCAATCGCGCACCAGGCCTTCCACGGCCAGGCCGTCCGCCGTTTCCGCGACGACCTCGAATCCGGCTTGCGTGGACAGCAGCATCTTCAGGCCCTCGCGCACCAGCACGTGGTCTTCTGCCAGGACGATGCGGGTGTTGGCTTGCGACATGTTGTGCATACTATCTCCCAATCCCGACGACGCCATGCCCAAAATCCTCCGAGCCGTCCTCATGGCGATTGCGCTGGCCGCCAGCCCCTGGGCCCGTGCGCTGGACACAGAGATCTCGTTTTACTACCCGATTGCGGTGGGCGGGCCGGTGGCCGATCGCATGGCCCGCCTGGTGGAGGATTTCGAGCGCGAAAACCCCGGCATCAAGGTGCGGCCGATCTACAGCGGCACCTACAAGGATTCGATCGCCAAGGCGCTGACGGCGCACCGCAGCGGCAATCCGCCGGACCTTGCCGTGTTGTTCGCGGTGGACATCTACACGCTGATTGACGCCGACGCCATCCTTGCCTTCGATGAACTGGTCGAGCCGGTGGGCGGCAAGGCGTGGCTGGGCAGCTTCTATCCCGCGCTGATGGCCAACAGCCGCGTGGCGGGAAAGACCTGGGGCATTCCTTTCCAGCGCTCCACCATCCTGCTGTACTGGAACAAGCAGATGTTCCGCGAGGCGGGGCTGGACCCCGAGCGTCCCCCGCGCAACTGGGACGAGATGGCGCAGTTCGCGCAGAAGCTGGCCCGGCGCGATGAAGCCGGCCGCGTCACGCGCTGGGGTGTGCAGATTCCCTCGTCCGGCTTTCCGTACTGGCTGTTCCAGGGGCTGGTGACGGCCAACGGCGCGACCCTGATGAACGCCACCGGCACCGAGACTTACTTTGACCGCCCCGCAGTGGTCGAGGCGCTGCAGTACTGGGTGGACCTGTCGCGCAAGCACCGGGTGCATCCACCCGGCGTTGTCGAGTGGGGCACGACCCCGGCGCAGTTTGTCGACGGGAAGGCCGCGATGATCTGGACGACCAGCGGCAACCTGGCCGACCTGCGCGACAAGGCGCGGTTCGACATCGGCGTCGCCGCCCTGCCCGGCAACCGCCAGAGCGGCTCGCCCACCGGGGGCGGCAACTTCTACGTGTTCAAGAAGAGCCCGCCGGCGCAGCGCCAGGCTGCGCTCACCTTCATCCGCTGGATGGTGGCGCCCGAGCGCACGGCTCGCTGGGGCATTGCCTCCGGGTACATCGCCGTAAACCCGGCGGCCTGGGAAACGCAGGCCATGAAGCAGCACATTGCGCAGGCGCCCCAGGCCACGGTCGCGCGTGACCAGCTGGGGCAGGCAGTCGCCGAACTCTCCACCCACGAGAACCAGCGCGTCACCCGGGCGCTCAACGCCGGACTGGCGGCGGCGCTGAACGGGACGAAGACGCCATTGAAAGCCATGCAGGACGCGCAGGCCGAGGCGATGCGCATCCTGCTGCCCTACCAGCGCTGACACGATGCAAAGCCCGCCGCCCGCATCGCGCCGTACCGCCCTTTGGAGTTACGCCCTCCCGCTGGCGGTACTGGCGGCCTGCTCGCTGGTGTCCTGGACCGTGTGGGACCGCGAGCGCAAGGACATCGACCAGCAGTTGCGCGCCGAATTCGACACGCGCGTGCGCGAAACCGTCGGCCTCTTTCGCGAACGCATGCTCGCCTACGAGCAGGCATTGCACGCGACCCACGGCCTGTTCGCCACCGCGGCACGGGTGGAGCGCGGCGATTTCCAGTCGTTCGTGGCCAGCCTGCGGATCGAGACCCACCCGGGCTTGCTGGGGATGGGCTACTCCCTTCGCGTGCCGCTGCGCGAGCGCGAAACGCATGTGCGCACCGTGCGCAACCAGGGCTTCCCGGCGTACGCGATCTCTCCACCGGGCGAGCGCGCGGAGCTGACGTCGGCGCTCTACTTCGAGCCGTCCGGCTCCAGCCTGCTCAGCACGCTGGGCACCGACTATTACGCCGAACCCTCGCGCCGGCATGCGATGGACGCCTCGCGCGACTCGGGGTCGATCGCCATCTCCAACAAGATCAAGCTGCCGGACGAAGATGCACAGCAGGTGCAGGCCGGCTACCGCATGTACCTGCCGGTATATGGCGGTGGCAAGCCGCCGTCCACGCTGGAAGCGCGGCGGGCCGCGATCACGGGATGGATCTATGCGGCCTTCAGCATGGACGGCCTGATGAGCAACATCCTCGGCGAGCGACCCAACATCGCGGTGGAGGTGTATGACGGCGGCGTGGTCGGGGACGGCGACGAGCAGACGCAGGACAGCTTCAGCGACCGGGTCGGCGGCGAGTCCGACGTGAAGCTGCTGTTCGCGTCGCAGCGCCTGCAGGTCGGAGGGTATTCATGGACCGTGACCGCGCAATCCCTGCCCAACCTGGCCAACCCGGCCGCCACCAGCAAGCTGCTGCTGGTCGCATGGACCGGCGCCGTCGCGAGCATTGCGATGGCGTTGCTGACCTGGGCCTTGCTGCGCCGGCGCATCCGCATGCTGCGCGCCGACGAGCAGTTGCGTGCGGCCAAGGAGCACGCCGAAGCCGCCAGCCGGGCCAAGTCGCAATTCCTCGCTGCCGCCAGCCATGACCTGCGCCAGCCGGTGCAGGCACTGGGCCTGTTCACCGCGGCACTGCAGGCAATGGCGCGGCGGCCGCAGCTGACCGGTGTTGAAGTGGGCCAGTTGGCGAGCCGTCTCCAGCTGTCGTTGCAAGGTCTGGGACGTCTGTTGAACGGCTTGTTCGACCTGTCGGGCCTGGACAGCGGCACCGTGAGCGTCGTCAAGCGCCTGGTCGCGCTGCATGAGCCGCTTGGCGAGTTGCAGAACGCGTTTGCCGGCCCCGCCGCGGAAAAGGGCCTGGGCTTCAAGGTCGTCCCGCCCCGCGGGTTGTGGCTGCACACCGACCCGGTGCTGCTGTCGCGCGTGCTCTCCAACCTGGTCGCCAACGCGCTGCGTTACACCGCGCAGGGCCGCATCCTCGTCGGCTGTCGCCGGCGCGCAGGTGGGATGGTGGAAATCCAGGTGATCGACACCGGCATCGGCATCGCACCCGAGGAACAGGCACGCATCTTCGGCGACTTCTACCAGGTGGCCAACGTCGTGCGCGAGCGCGAGCGTGGCATGGGCCTGGGCCTGGCCATTGCGCAGCGGTCGGCGCAGTTGCTGGGCGGCTCGATCCACGTGCGTTCGGTGCCCGGACAGGGGTCGGTGTTCTCGGTGACCTTGCCGCTGGCGCAGCCGCCAGTTGCGCAAACGACCGAAGGCGATGGCACCCAACCTGCGGGAACCCACGTCGGGCAAGTGCTGGTGATCGACGACGATCCCCAGCTCACCGAAGCAATGCGCGCCCTGCTGGGCGAATGGGGCTACGAGGTGGCGGTCGCGCATGACATTGCGTCGGCGCTCGATGCGGCCGATGCTGCCGAGGCGCATGGCGGCCTGAGGCTGGTGATTTCCGATTTCCAGCTCGCCGATGGCGCGACCGGCATCGGCGCGATCCATGCCGTCTCGCGGCGTTGCGGCGAACCCGTGCCCGCCATCATGGTCACGGGCGACACGTCCGCCGAGGCCGCGGAGCAGTCGGCCCGCCATGGCTACCCGCTGCTGCACAAGCCGGTGGACCCGGCCGCGCTGGCCGCGCTGCTGGCGCGCGCGGCTACTCGTCCTGCAGCATCGCCTTGATCAGCGGAATGGTGATCGCGCGCTTGGCCTGCATCGCATAGCCGTCGAGTTGCTCGAGCAGCTGCATGAGGCTGCCGAGGTCGCGCGAGAAACGCGTGAGCATGAAGTCCATCACGTCATCGCCGAGGAAGACGCCGCGCGCATCGGCGGCCTGGCGCAGCACCGCACGCCGCTCAGGCTCGCTCAGCACATGGAGCTGGAACACGTGGCCCCAGCCCAGCCGCGTGCGCAGGTCTTCGCGCAGCTTCAGGTCGGCCGGCGGCAGCGCGCCCGCCGCCAGCACGCCGCGCTGCAGGGTCTGCGCGTTGACGAACCAGTTGAAAGCCGCATGCTGCTGCACGGCCGTATACAGGTGCACGTCGTCCAGCAACACCACTGCCCAGTTCTCGTTGAACTCGGGCGGCTCCAGCATGGTGGCGTCCAGCCAGCCTGCGCTGGCACCCTGCTCGCGCAGCGATTCCTCCACCGCCTTGAGCAAATGGGTCTTGCCGCTGGCCGCCTGGCCCCACAGGTAAGTCGGCACCGGCGAGCGCGTCGGGTTTCCGGCCCACAACTGCAGGTGCTTGAGCGCAGCCTCGTTGGGACCGGCGCAGAAACTGGACAGCGTCGGCCCGCGGGCCAGGCCGATGTCCAGGACGATCTGCTTCATGGGCATGGGGTCAGCTGTGGTACAGCTTGCTGCCCATGTAGCCGGCGCGCAGCCGGCGGATGGCGACGAGCAGCACCGCGCTCGCGGGCAGCGCCACCAGCACGCCGACAAACCCGAACAACTGGCCGAAAGCCAGCAGCGCGAAGATCACCGCCAGCGGGTGCAGGCCGATGCGCTCACCCACCAGCCGCGGCGTCAGGTAGAAGCCTTCGATGACCTGGCCCGTGCCGTACACGGCCGCCACCATGACCAGCGCCTTGATCGACGCGAACTGCAGCAGCCCGGCGAGCACCGCGAGGATGAGGCCGATGCCGAAGCCGACGTAGGGCACGAACATCGCAAGCCCGGTGAAGAAGCCGATCGGCAATGCGAGGTCCAGGCCGAACAGCGCAAGGCCCGTGCTGTAGAACACCGCCATGGTGATCATGACCAGCAGCTGGCCGCGCAGGTACTGCCCGAGCACGGCATCCGCTTCGGCGGTGAAGGAGTCCACCCCGGGTCGCGCGCGGGGCGGCACCAGCTCGAGCACCCTGGCCACGAAGTGTTTCCAGTCGAGCAGGAGGTAGAACAGCGCCACGGGGATCAGCACCGCGTAGCCGATCACCGTGAGCGCCACGCCGCCCCCGAGCTTGAGCGAAGGCAGCAGCGAGCTGAGCGCGTCCGAGAAATTGGCAATCACGTAGCGCTGCACCACACCCTTCAGGCTGTCGAGGTCGAGCGCGATGTTGATGCCCCATTGCGCCAGCCACGGCGACAGCGTGGCGTGGAGCTTGTCGAAGACCAGGGGCATCTGCTGGCGCATCAGCGGCAGCTCCTTGGCGACCACCGGCACGATCAGCAACACCAGGCAAACGAACGCGAACAGCAGCAACAGCTCGACGATGACGACGGCAACGACACGCGGAAGCCGGCCGCGACCCATCTCGTCGAGCCGGTCCACCAGCGGCGTGAGCGCATAGGCCAGGACCGCCGCCACCACGAAGGGAGTGAGCACGGGACCCAGCAGGCGCAAGGCCAGGAAGGCCAGCAAAGCGATCAGCAACCAGGCCGCAGCGCGCTTTTGGGTGGGTGTGAACTGCATCGGTGCGGGATGTTCAGCGCAACTGCAGGTCGTCGTCGCCGAACCGGATGCCCAGGGGCTCGATCAGCAACTGCTTTGCGCCGGCTTCAACCGTGCCGGCCACGATGGCGGGCACGCCAGCCTGCTGCGCCACCGCGACAGTGCGCTGCGCGTCGGCAGCCTTCACGAACAGCGCGAAGCCCGCGCCCATGTTGAGCGTGCCGTAGGCCTCGCGGTCGTCCTGCTTCGCATGCTGCTGGATGAAACGCAGCACCGGCGTGACTTCGGGAACCGTGTGGATGCGGTAGGTGAGTTGGGCCGGGTGCCGGAGCAACTTGCGCCAGCCGTGGCCCGTGATGTTGACTGTGTAGTGCGGCACGATGCCGGCCTTGTACAGCGCTTCGGTGACCGGCGAGTACAACACCGTCGGTGCGAGCAGTGCCTCGCCGTAGGTCGTGCCGTCAGGCAGGGGCGTGAGGTAGCCCTGGGGCAGGCGCTCGACCAGCTTGCGCGCCAGGCTCAGGCCGTTGGCATGGATGCCGCTCGAGGCCAGCAGCACGATCGCATCGCCGGCCGCCATGTCATCGCCCACCGACAGGCGTTCCTTGGGATTGATGAGGCCGGTGCAGGAGGCCGCGAGGTCGATGCGCCCTTCCTCCACGATGCCGGCCAGCGCCGGCGTTTCGCCGCCGCCCCAGGCCACGCCGCAGATGTCGCAGGCGCGCTTCCAGCCGGCCACCAGCGACTGGGAGCGCTGCGCGTCACCGAACCAGTCCGAGCCACCCGCTGCCCAATAGGCTTGCACCACCAGCGGCGTTGCGCCCACGGTGATCAGGTCATTGATCGCCATGGCAATGGTGTCCTGCGCGATGCCGTCGTAGTAGCTCTTGCCGGTGAGCTTGTGCATTTCGTCGGCCACCAGCGCCTTGGAGCCGAGGCATTCGACGATGGACGCAATGTAGAACGGACCCACGTCCATCACATAAGCCGACTCGCCGCGCGAAGCCTTCACTTCGCTGAACCCATGCGGCGCGAGGTTGACGGCCGTGGCCGCTGCGGCACGCTGTGCGGAGATCTTCAGGGGATCGATCAGGTCGTAATTGACGCCCGCCTGCTCGTAGCTGAGCGTGCCGGGCTGGGTCGCGTGTTTGGGAGTCATGCGGAAATTATCGCCGCTGCGAACGCCGCGACCTGGCCGCACGCGTTCCGCAGCCGATCAAGAGCACCCCGTGACCCGGGGCCAAACTGATGTCCTAAAATGATCTAAACCGGTCCGGCAATGAATGGATTCCGCAACCGATATAAGGAACAATTGGCCTCACATTCACACCCGGAGCTCCCCATGAAATCGTGTCTCGTTTTGATCGACATCCAGGAATCCTTCCGTCACCGCCCTTATTTCACCGAACGGGACCTGCCGGCCTACCTCGCCGCGCAGAACGCGCTGATCGAGGCCTGCAAGCAACATGGCGTGCCCATGGTGCGGGTCTTTCACGTGGACGGCCCGAAGACCGCGCAGAACGCTTTCGCCCTCGAATCGGGCCACGTGCGGCCGCTGGAGGGGCTGGCCCCGTTCGACGCGGCGGCCACGTTCCACAAGTCGCGCCACAGCGCGCTCGTGGGCACCGGGCTGGATGTCTGGCTGACGCAGAACGGCATCGGCCGCCTGGTCATCAGCGGCATCCGCACCGAGCAATGCTGCGAGACCACGACCCGCCATGCGTCCGACCTCGGCTTCCAGGTGGACTACGTGACCGATGCCACGCTCACCTTCGACATGCAGCATGAGGACGGCTCGCCGCTGCCCGCCGCTGACATCAAGGCGCGCACGGCTGCGGTGCTCAAGGACCGTTTCGCGCGAATCTGCTCGGTGCCGCAGGCCATCGACCGGCTGGCCACGCCGGCCTGAACCCGTGGGCGCCGGGCCAATCCCTCTGCTGTTCGTGCTGCTTCCGGGCAGCCTGATCCTGGACTGGGCCGGGCCGGCCGAAGCATTCCGCATCGCCAACCAGGTGCTGGAAGCCAACCGGCAGCCGGCGCGCTTCCAGTTGCGCTACGTCGGTCCGCAGGCCTCGCCGGCCACGTCGGTCGGCATTCGCGTTGCCCAGGTCGAACCGCTGCCGGACCGCTTGCCAGCCAACAGCTGGGTCGTGCTGGTGGGCATGCCCGGATCGCACATCGAACTGCAATCCGACGGCACGCCCGAGACAGTGGCGTGGCTGCGGCGCTTCACGCCCGGCCAGGAAGGCCGGCGGCTTGTCACCATCTGCGCGGGCGCCTTGCTGGCGGCCCATGCCGGGCTTTTGCGGGGCCGGCGCGCCACGACCCATCACCAGCACCTCGACGAGCTGCGCAGCGTAGCCGCCGGGTGCGAAGTGGTGGCCAACCGCGTCTTCGTACTGGACGAGCCGGTGGCCTCCAGCGCCGGCATCACCACCGGCATCGACCTGGCGCTGCACCTCATCGCGCAGGAGTGCGGCGCAGCGTTGGCGTCCCAGGTCGCGCAGACCATGGTGGTTGCCTTGCGGCGCGGGCCGCAGGACCCGGAGCTTTCGCCATTCCTCTCCTATCGCAACCACATGCACCTGGCGCTGCATCGCGTGCAGGACGCGGTCAGCGCCGAGCCGCAGCGCGACTGGAACGTGCCGCGCATGGCGGAGGTCGCGCACACCTCGCCGCGCCACCTGACCCGCCTGTTCCTCGACCACGCAGGAACCGCTCCGCTGGCGTACTTGCGACGCATCCGGCTGGCGGTGGCGCAGGCCGCGCTCCAGTCGGGACGCAACGTGGCCCAGGCGGCCGAACTGGCCGGGTTCAGCTCCGACACCCAATTGCGCCGCACCTGGCGCCAATTCGGTGTGTCCGGACGCCCGTCCGATGCCGGTTTGCTACAAAACCCCTAGCGCAAGGTTCCCATGGGGTCTTGCCTATGGACGAGCTGACCTTTCCGTACCAAACTGTATCTCCCTTTCATCCCCTGAAAAACCCGATGCCCGTCATCGCAGTTGTCAACCGCAAGGGCGGCAGCGGCAAGAGCACCTTTGCCGCGCATGTCGCCGCCTGGTGCGCGCGCCAGGGCCATTCGGTCATGCTGGGCGATGTGGATCGCCAGCAGTCCAGCCGCGCCTGGCTGCGCCGGCGCGACAGCGCGCTGCCGCAGATCGCGCCCTGGGCCATGGACCAGAAGAACATGTTGCGCGTGCCCACCGGCATCAGCCACGTGGTGCTGGACACGCCCGGCGGCATCCACGGCTTTGAACTGGCTCGCGTGGTGATGTTCGCGGACGCGATCGTGATGCCGGTGTGTTCGTCGATGTTCGACCGCGAGTCGGCCGCCGCCTGCCATGCGGAGCTCATCGCCCTGCCGCGAGTCTCCTCCGGGCGCTGCCGCCTGGCCACGGTGGGCATGCGCATCGACGGGCGCACCCGCGCCGCTGAAGTGCTGGGCGACTGGTCGCGCGCGCTGGGCGTGCCGTTCCTGGGCCCGCTGCGCGAGACGCAGCTCTACGTGCGAAGCCTCGAGCGGGGACTGACGATGTTCGACCTGCCACCTGCCCAGGCCGCTGCGGACCTGGAACAGTGGGCGCCGATCATCGAGTGGATGCTGCCCATCCTGTCGCCGCCGCAAGCGGCGAACGATCCTTCACCGTCGGAGCCGCGTCCCACTCGCGTGGGCACGTCACGGCCCGACAGCCTCATGCCGGCGCAGGAAGCGCTGATCCACGGTTCTCGCTTGATGTCGTCGGCGGGCGCGCGCTCGCCCGCAGTGGAGCACCGCATGCCGGTGCGGACCTTGCCGAGATCGACCGGCGAAGGCCCGGAAATCCCGCGCTTCCTCAAGCGTTAGTTCTTCGCGCGGCGCAGGTCGGCCACGCGGTCGGCCACCACGTCGATGTCCAGCGCGTCCTGCGCATGCACCAGGTAGGTTTCGAGGTCCGCGACAGCAAGCGCCGCATGGCCTTGCTCCGCGTGCGCCAGGCCGCGGTCGCGGTATTCGGCCCAGGCTTCCGGCAGCAGGATCACCAGGCGGTCCTGCACCGCGATCAGGCGCTGCCAGTCTTCCTGCGCGTTGTGGATTTCCTTCAGGTTGCGCAGCATGCGCGCGATGATGTCGCGCGGCGGCGCTGCCTGCAGATAGAGGCCCAGCGGCACCTCGAACTCGTCGACCAGTCCGCTTCGGCGCTTGTACGGCTCCAGACGCTCGGCCAGCTCTTCGCGTGAAAGCGACTGGCCGGTGAACGGGTCGATCACCACCTGGCCCTTGGGCAGGTTCACCTTGACCATGAAGTGGCCCGGGAAGCACACCCCGCGCGCATGCAGGCCCAGCCCCTGCGCGATTTCGATCCACAACACGGCCAGCGAAATCTGGATGCCGCGGCGCGTACGCAGCACGACGTTGAGGTAGCTGTTGTCGGGATCGCAGTAGTCGTTGACGTTGCCGCCGAAGCTCAGGTCGCGAAAGAAAAACTGGTTGAGCGCGCGCAGGCGTTGCAGCGGCGCGGCGTCGGCGGGCAGCCGGCGCTTGAGGCGGGCCAGCAGCTGGTCGACGTCGCCAAGCACCTGCTGGACGTCCAGATCGGGGTATTCGTCCTGTGCGATGCTGGCAGCTGCCTCCAGCAGGGGGAAGTGATCATCGCTCTGCACCAGCGAGCTGAAGTACTCGAGTGACGTAGGAGCGTTGAAATTCAACACAGTGAGTTCTTTGTAATGGACGCGCCAGCGCCCGTCAAGTTTTGGCGCGGGCCGCGCGGTCAGCGCGCCACAAACTGGCGCAGCTTGAGCCCGGCTGCCCAGAGCGCTACAAAATAGATAGCTGCAGAGCCAAGCAACATCAGCGCCATCAGGCCGGCGCGCTGCAGCGCCTGGGCGCGCAGCGCCAGCCACGGGAAGCTGCCGGCGGCCCACATGAGGAACACGGTGAGCAGCGCGGTGGCAGCGACCACCTGCAAGATGAACACGCCCCATCCGGGCGCGGGCTTGTAGCTGCCTTTGCGCACCAGGCCTACCAGCAGGCAGCCTGCGTTGAGCAACGCGCCCAGGCCGATCGACAGCGCGAGGCCGGCATGCTTGAGCAGCGGCACCAGCGCGATGTTCAGCAGTTGCGTGATGACCAGCACCATGACGGCGATGCGCACCGGCGTCTTCATGTCGCGGCTGGCATAGAAGCCCGGCGCCAGCACCTTGATGGCGACCAGCCCAACCAGCCCGACGCCGTAGCCGGCCAGCGCCAGCGCCACTTGCGACACGTCGCTCTCCTTGAAGGCGCCGTAGTGGAACAGCGTCGCCACCAGCGGCTGGGCGAATACCAGCAGCGCGACCGAAGACGGTACGGCCAGCAATACCACCAGGCGCAGGCCCCAGTCGAGCATTGCCGAGTAGCGCTCGCTGTCGTTGCTGGCACGCGCGCCTGCCAGCTGGGGCATGAGCACCACGCCCAGGGCGACGCCCAGCATGGCGGTAGGGAACTCCATCAGCCGGTCGGCATAACCCAGCCAGGTCACGCTGCCCGGGGCCAGCCAGGACGCGATCTGCGTGTTGATGAGCAGGGAGATCTGGGCCACGCCCACCCCCAGCAGCGCGGGCAGCATCATGCCGGCCACGCTTCGCATGCCGGGGTCGTTCCAGGCGGTCTTCAAGGCGGTCCAGCCCAGGCCGATGCGCGGCAAAAGGCCCAGCCGGTGCAGCGCCGGCACCTGCACGGCCAACTGGAGGATGCCGCCGAGCATCACGCCCCCGGCCATGGCGTAAATCGGCTCGATGCCCTTTGAGGCGAACCAGGGCGCGCCCAGCCAGGCGGCGCCGATCATGCACAGATTGAGCAGGACCGGGGTGGATGCCGGCACGGCAAAGCGCTTCCAGGTGTTGAGGATGCCGGCGGACAGGGCCACCAGCGACATGAAGCCGATGTAGGGGAACATCCAGCGCGTCATGAACACTGCTGCCTCGAAGCTGTGCGGGTCCTGCTTGAAGCCACTGGCGAGCGCCCAGACCAGGACAGGCGCGCCGGCCACGCCCAGCGCGCAGGTCACCAGGAGCGCCCAGGCCAGCACGGTGGCGACGCTGTTGATCAGGCGGTGGGTGGCCTCCTCGCCGTCGGCCTCCTTCGAATGCGCCAGGGCCGGCACAAAGGCCTGGCTGAAGGCGCCCTCGCCGAACAGGCGCCGGAACAGGTTCGGGATGCGGAAAGCGACGTTGAACGCGTCGGTCAGGGCCGTGGCGCCGAAAACCGCCGCCATCAGCAGGTCCCGCACCAGCCCGGTGACGCGCGAGGCCAGGGTCAGCAGGGAGACTGTGGAAGCGGCTTTGAACAGGGTCATCTAGGGGGCGGGCTGCGAGCCGAGTGTATAGCGATATAATGGTGGGCTTTGCTGGCAACATCCTCAGACACAAGGAACCTACACCATGGCATCAGCCAAACCCAAGAAAAAGAACCCGCGCCTCGCGTCGGGCCGTAAACGCGCCCGCCAGGACGTCAAGCTGAACGCAGCCAACACGTCCCTGCGCTCCAAATACCGTACTGCCGTCAAGAACGTCGAGAAGGCCGTAGCCTCCGGCGACAAGGCCAAGGCGACCGAAGCTTTTGCCAAGGCACAGAGCATCGTCGACATGGTTGCCGACAAGCAGATCTTCCACAAGAACAAGGCCGCTCGCGACAAGAGCCGCCTCTCCGCCAAGGTCAAGACCCTGGCAACCGCCAAGGCCGCCTGACCTTTCAGGCAAACAGCCCGCAGTCCTGACAAGGCCTGCGCCGTTTGAAACGGGTGCGCTGCCAGCAAAAGCAAAAGAGCCGTCGCAAGACGGCTCTTTTGCTTTTGGGCGCTACTTCCGCGCCGGCCGGTCCGGCAGCAGGCAGGTCTCGGTCACTTCGAGGTTGTTGTCCTTGGCGAAGTT
>DATHWV010000388.1:0-17255 GCA_035460205.1 Ramlibacter sp. | reverse complement strand
GCCGTGACCAAGGGTTGCGCCGCGCTGCTGCGCCGCACCAGCCTATGATCGCGCATGCCCCGCGCCCGCCGCAATGAAATCACAATGACTCCCGAGGCCGTGCGCGTGCTGCGCCAGTTCCGGGTGGTGTTCAATTCAGTGCGCAAGCACTTTCGGGTGACCGAGAAGAAGGCCGGCATTTCGGGGGCCCACGTTTGGGCGCTCAGCGTCGTCAAGGAACATCCACATATCGGTGTCGGCGACTTGGCCCGCGCGATGGACGTGCACCAGTCAACAGCCAGCAACCTGGTTCGGACACTCCTGGCCGAGGAATTGGTCGCCGCGGAAAAGGATCCGGCCGACAGGCGCGCGGTTCAGCTGACAATTACGGCGAAGGGCAACCGCGTCCTTCGCTCTGCCCCTAATCCATATGAAGGCGTCTTGCCTGAGGCGTTGCACGCCTTGAAAGCCGGGACGCTCAAGCGCCTGGAGCGAGACTTGGAAGAACTGATCGCAGTGCTCGACCCGGATCACAGCGGAGCACATATCCCTCTCGGCCGCGCAGACAAGTAAGGACGGCAGCGACTTGCCCAACAACCTGAACAAGGCGGAACTTGTCAGCCTCTGCAACCAGATGCGACATTAGACCGTTCGCATCGCGCCGAAGTCCGGCATCGCGCCGGTGGCGAAACCCGGCTGCGCGAGCGACCCGAGTGCGATACGCCCGTTCGCGATGCGCAGCCGCACCGCACCGTGGCTGTGCTCGTACACATCCGGGTGCGCGCGCAGGAATGCCTCCTGCTCCGCCTGCGGCAGCGCCGCCATCCCGTTGACGTAGTGGTGCCCGTTGCGCTCCACGTGCGTGACGCCCAGCAGGTTCACCAGCGCCAGGTCCTGCTGGACCGACAGGCCCGCCTGCGTCGTCAGGTCCTCCGCCGACATGAAGTAGCGCGTGCCGCCGTTGCGGTTCCACGCGGCGCAACGCGCGGCGTTGAGCAGCGACTTGTACAGGCCCTTGCAGGTCTTGGATGAAACGCCGGCATAGCCGCGGTCGCGCGCCTGCACGAAGGTGTCCAGCTCGCCGTCGGACTCGTCGATGATCACCGGCTTGCCCAGGCCCGCGCCGCGCAGGTCAACTTCGAGCGCCAGCTTGCGCGCGATCGGCTGTTCGATGAAGAGGATGGAATCCCACAAGCGTGCGAGCGAAGGGCGCGACAAGATGGCGCGCGTCAATTCGGCCACGCCCTCGGCATGTTCGTACTGCTCGTTGCCGTCCAGCGAGGCGCAATAGGGCGCACCGCTGCGGTCCAGCACCGAGGCGATGGCCTCCAGGCGCGCCACGTCGGCCGCCACCTGCCCGCTCACCTTGAGCTTGAAATAGCAGTGGCCGTAGGTGTGCACCACTGCTTCCAGCGATTCCGGCAGGCCGTCGTTCACGCGTTGCGTGAGGTCGCTCTCGTGGATCGCGTCCACCAGCCCGACCGTGTGGCGAGCTTCGATCGCGTTCGAAGGGGCCAGCGCCGCGACGAAGTCGTCGATGTGCAATCCGGCGAACTCCGGGCGGCGATCGCTGATGCCCGGCAGGTTGGCGGCCATCGCGCCATAGAAGGAAGCGCTGCGTGCGCGACCCAGCGCGTCCAGCACGGCACGATCCAGCAGCGCCGGCCCATAGCTCGCGAGCAACGGATTGAAACCTCGTGCCGCCGCGGCGGCCATGTGCGCATCGTGATGCCGCGCAAAATGGCCGAAGGCCGAGTCCGCCTGTGCATCGGAGAGGTAGGCCTCGCGGGCCATGCGCAGCACCTCGCGCAACTGGTCGAAGTTGTCTTCGTTGGACAACTGCAGGTTCTTGTCGAACCACTTGGGCGCCATCATTTCGGCCGATGCACCCCAGGCGCTGGCACCATCAGCGAACTCGATGCGTGCCCGCGCAAACGCCTGCGGGCATTCGGTCAGCGTCACCACGCCAAAGCGGAACGGCAGGCGCAACACGACCGGGCGCTCGTACAACTCGATCTCGCGCACGACAAAGCGCGGTGCTTCAGCCATGGCGTGCCAGGCCTTCCACGATGCCTCGCAGGTAGCCGATGGAGTGCGCGGCGCAGCCAGGCCCGTCCGGCACGTAGTCAAACGGCTCGACGGCGACCCAGTCGCCATAGTGGCCCTGCGCCTGCATGCGCATGAGCATTTGCAGGATGGGAGCGAACTGCATGTCGCCCTGGCCGGGCCCGCGCCGGTTGGGGTCGTTCACCTGCACATGGGCGATGCGGCCGGTCGGCATCCACTGCGCCATCAGCGCGTCGACGGCCTGCGCTTCGGCCTGGCCGGCGGCGCTGCAGTCGATCATGGTCTTCAGGCCCGGCGATGCGATCTCGTCCACCAGCTGCGCGGCTTCGGCCACGGTGTTGATCAAGTCGGTCTCGCGCGGTGCCAGCGGCTCGATGCAATACACCTGCCCGGCATCGCGCGCCGTCGCCGCCACCCTGGCGAAGCAGTCACGCGCGCGCCCCAGCGCGGCCTCGCGCGAACTGCCTTGCGGCACCGAGCGCTGTTTCGGCGAGCCGTGCACCAGGTACTGGCCGCCCATCAAGGCGCACAGCTCGACCAGCCGCTGCATGACCCGTACGGTTTCGTCGCGCACCTTCTCGTCGTCCGCGACGATCGACAGCCCGGCCGGTGCGACCAGCAGCCAGTGCAGGCCGCTGATGCGCAAGCCCTGGTCTTCCGCCATCCGGCGGTAGGCGCGGGCCTGTGCATCGGTGATGTCCATGGGGTTGGCCGCCAGCGTGAACGGCGCGACTTCCAGCCCTTCGTAACCCAGCTTCGCGGCCAGCGCGCATTGCTGGTCGAAGGGCAGCGGCTGCAGCACCTCGTTGCATAGCGAGAACTTGATGGACATGGCTTCAGGCGCGGCGCGCGAAGAGCGATTTCAGGCCCGCCCCAATGCCGCCCGTCACGCGTTTGACCTGCCGCCTGAACGGCGGCACATACATCAGGATGGTGAACACCGTGACGACGGCGAACGCCAGCGCGATGGGCCGCGTGAAGAAAGGCAGCAAGCTGCCGTCGGACAGCACCAGCCCGCGGCGCAGGCTCTTGTCCAGGAGCGGCCCCAGCACCAGACCCAGCACCAGCGGCGCCATTTCGTAGCCCCTGCGGCGCAGGAAGAACGCCACAAGGCCGATGGCGATCATGGCGTAGATGTCGAACAGGCGCGATGCGGATGCGAATGCGCCTATGGTGCACAGCAGGAAGACGATGGGCATCAGGATCGCGCGCCGCACCTTGAGCACGTGCAGCAGGGGCCGCACGCCGAACAGGCCGAACAGCAGGATCGTGATGGAAGCCAGCGTCGTCATCGCCACCACTTCATAGATGAAGTGCGGGTGCTGGATCATCAGCATGGGCCCGGGCTGCACGCCGTGGATGATCATCGCGGCCATCAACACCGCCGACGGCGCCGAGCCCGGGATGCCCAGCGCCAGCGAGGGGATGATGTGGCCGGGGATGGAAGCCATGTCGCCGGTTTCGGCGGCCATCAGCCCGTCGATGGATCCTTTGCCGAATTTTTCGGGCTCCTTGCTCATGGCTTTCGCGGCGGCATAGGACATCCAGGCGCCAGCATCTTCGCCGACACCGGGCAGCAAGCCGGTCACGACACCGATCACGCCGGAACGCAGCACGGTCCAGCGGTACACGATGATCTCGCGCCAGCGCGGCAGCACCGAATCCTTCATCTCGATGATCTTGCGCTCCACCGGGTCCGACAGCGTGGTGAGCACTTCGGCGAGGCCGAAGGCGCCCACCAGCGCGGGGATCAGCGAGATGCCGCCGGCCAGTTCGTCCCAGCCGAAGGTGAACCGGTCGTAGGCGTAAAGACCCTCCTGCCCGACCTGCGCGATGAACAGGCCCAGCAATCCCATCAGCCAGCCCTTGAGCGGGTCGTTGCCGACGATGCTGCCCGACATGGTGACGCCGAACAGCGCAAGCCAGAAGAATTCGAAGGCGCCGAACTTCAGCGCCACCTCGGCCAGCAGCGGCGTGAACATCGCGAGGCACAGCACGCCGAAAAGCGTGCTCACGAATGCACCGGAGGTCGCGATGCCGATGGCATAGCCGGCCTTGCCCTGCCTGGCCAGCGCGTAGCCGTCGGCGCAGGAGGCCGCGTTGGCGGCGGTGCCCGGGATGTTCAGCAGGATGGCGGTACGCGAACCTCCGTACAACGCACCGACGTACGAGCAGATCAGCACCAGGATGGCCTGGTTGGCCGGCAGCTTGATGGTGAGCGTCGTGAGCAGCGCGATCGCCAGCGTTGCGGAAAGGCCGGGCAGGATGCCCATCACGATGCCCACGAACGCGCCGCCCAGCCCGTACAGCAGCGTCATGGGGTCCATGAAGCTGAGCCACGCCCGGCCGAGATCGGTGAGGCCTTGCATCGTCAGGGCATCCGCACCAGGAAGACTTCCTGGAACACGAGTTGTGTGACGACGGACGACGCAACACCGATCACGAGGGCCTTGAGCACGCTGCGCGGGGACATCTGCCGCTCCTGCGGGTCGCGGCTCATGCGCTGAAGGATCAGGATGGACGCGGTGACATAGATGCTGGAGGCCAGCCAGAACGGGATGCCATGGCCGATCAACACCACGCCGTAGCCCACGCACAGCGCGGTGACCACCCACACGCGGCGCCGCGCGTCACGCTGGTCGGGCGTCGCCGGCGCGTGTGGCTGCGTCAACGCGCCGCGCTCCCAGCTGCGGATGCCCAGCACCAGCCCCAACAGGATCATGGCGATGCCCAGCAAGCCGGGCAGCAGGCCGGGAACGGTGTAAGGGTTGATGTGCTGTTGCTCGAGCCGGTCCATCGCGATCGAGCCGGCCAGCACGGCAATGCCGAGCAGGGTCCAGCCGATGGCGTCGTGCAGGTCCGAGCGCGGCGGCTCGCGCTCGTCGGTTTCAGCCTCGGTCACGTTACGGCTTGGGGATGCCGACGGTGTCCGGCGAGACCTTGGCCTTGCCGCCTTCGAACAGCACCCAAGCATTGGCCTGGATTGCCGGGAACACGGCCTTCTGCGCAGCGTCGCCCGATTGCGGGTTGAACAGCGCGCCGCGGGAGGTCGCGTACTTCTTCAGTGCCTCGCTCTTCGTGATGTTCTCGGTCCAGATGCGCTCGACCGTCTTGATGACGTCGTCCGGCACACCCTTGGGAATGAAGATGCCGAAGTAGTTGGCCGGCGCGGTGAAACCGGGCAGCGTGGCCGACAGCGGCGGGATGGTGCCGAAACCCTCCAACTCCAGCGCCTTGTCGCTCACGGCGGCCAGCGGCCGCAGGCGCTTGCCGCGGATCATGTCGGCCTGCTCGACGGCGAGTTGCGTCGTGACTTCCGCCTCGCCGGCCACAGTGGCGACCACGGCCGGGTTGCCACCGTCGTAAGTGACATGGCGGTACTTCACGCCGGTGACCTTGCTGATCAACTCCATGGCGTTGTGGCCCGCCGACGTGACGCCTGCGGTCGCTACGCTGATCTGGCCGGGCTTGGCCTTCATGGCGTCGAGCAACTGCTTCGGGTTCTGGTAGGGCGTCGCCGGGTTCACGCCGATCACCTGGATGTTGGCCACGTTGAGGAACAGGTGCCAGTCCTTGATGCTGGTGTTGAGCGAGCCCAGGGTCTGGTAAGTGCCCAGGTCCTGCGCGGCGCCTGCGGTCCAGGTGTAGCCATCCTTGGGCGCGTCCAGCGCGCCCTTGGTGCCGATGGAGCCGGATGCGCCGGGCTGGTTGATGATGACGATGGTCTGGCCCAGCGCCTTTTCGAGTTCAGCGGCGGTGACGCGCGTCACCTGGTCGGTCGAGCCACCCGCGGCCCAGGGGACGATCAGGTTGATTGGCTTGTTGGGTTTCCATTGCTGGGCCATGGCGGGCGAGGCCGCTGCCAGCGCGGCGACGGCAAGGGAAACGGCTTGGAGGAAGTGGCGTTTTTGCATGGTGTCTCCGGGGTTAATTCACTAAACAGTTAATTGAATGACTCTAAGGTCAGACGAAATGGCTGTCAACCATGAATCCCCTAGCGGGTTCAGGCGAGCCAGCGTTCGCGGTGCTGCGCCACGAACGCGTCGTCCACCAGGTGCGGGTACTCGCGCGCCACGCGCGTGATCTCATCAGCCTGGCCCGCGCTCAATCCCTCGGCCGGGTCCAGGCACGCAATGTTCTCCAGCAGCCCCTGCCGCCGCAGCACCTCATGGCAGCCGGCGATGCAGCCATGGAAGTCATGCGCGACGTCGAACAGCGCGCTGTTGCAGTCGGTGACCTGCGCGTCCAGCGCCAACAACCCGGGCGAGATGCCGCCCTGTGCAATCTCGGTGTGGATGCGTTCCAGCAGTTCGACCGCGCGCCGCGTCCATACGCTCCAGTGGCCGAGCAGGCCGCCCTGGATGCGCACCGTCACCGGCTGGCCCTCGCGCATGAACGTGAAAGGCGCCAGCAGGTCCAGCACGATGTGGTCGTCGTTGCCGGTGTAGAGCGTCACCCGGCCCTCCGCGCCTGCGGCCACCACGCCGCGGATGACGTCGAGCGTGCGGTAGCGATGGAAGGGAGCCATCTTGATGGCGACCACGTTGTCGATCCCTGCAAAGCGCCGCCAGAACGATGTGGGCAGGTGGATGCCGCCCACGGCCGGCTGCAGGTAAAAGCCCACCAGCGGCATGACCTGCGCCACGGCGGCGCAATGCGAAATGAGATCGTCTTCGCTTGCGCCCTTCATCGCCGCCAGGCTCAGGAGTCCGGCGTGATAGCCGAGTCCGCGGGCGATCTGCGCCTCACGCACGGCTTGCTCCGTGCGGCCGGCCAGGCCCGCGACCATGAACAAGGGACGGCGGCCGCCGATGGGTTCCCACTCGCGCGCCGTCTGCATCGCGAGTTCGAGGACCGGTTCGTACAGCCCCACCTCGCGAATCGCAAACTGCGTCGAGTGCACCCCCACCGCCACTCCGCCCGAGCCTGCATCGAGGTAATAGCGGGTCATCGCGCGTTGGCGGCGCACGTCGAGCTTCCGGTTCGCGTCCAGTGCCAGCAAGTGCGCCGGGATGACCGAGCCCTTGCGCAGCACGGCCAGGGAGTCAGCCGGGATGTCGGACCAATGCATGGCGTCGTGCTCTCAGTACTTGCCGTCTCTGGCTTCGTAGTGCGTGGGCTTGCCCAGGCTGTCGCCGCCGCGCTGCACCCAGTCGGCGGTCCAGTCCAGCATGCGGTCCAGGCCCACGCGCGGCGGGCCGAACAGGCTGAAGGCTTCGGCGCAATCCACCAGCCACGCGGTTTGCGCTTCCTGGCCGGTGAGCACCGGCTCTTTGCCGAGGCGCTCACCCAACGCCTTCGCGACCGCCCGAATGCTCACCTTCGGCCCGCTGATGTTCAGCGGCGAAGTCGGCGTGTCGCAGTGGGCCAGTGAGCGCAAGGCCCAGTCATTGGCCTCGCCCTGCCAGATGATGTTGGCATGGCCCATGGCCAGGTCGATGGCCTCGCCGCGCAACACCTTCTGCGCCACGTCGTGCAGCACGCCATATCGCATGTCGATCGCGTACGACAGGCGCAGCAGGCGGCCGGGCGTCTGGTGCTCGTGGGAGAAGTGCTGGAACATCCGCTCGCGCGCGACGCACGAGTTGGCGTATTCGCCCGAAGGCGCCGTCGGCGGCATGTCTTCCGTCGCGCCATTGCCGCTGGTGCCGACGAAGGGGTACACGCAGGCTGTTGAAAACGCGACGATGCGCGAGCGCGGAAAGCGTTCAGCCACCAGCGCCGGCACATGCGCGTTCATCGCCCAGGTCAGCCACTCGCTGCCGGTGCTGCCGAACTTGCGGCCCGCCATGAAGATGATGTTGGGTGCCTCGGGCAGGCGCGCCAGCGCCTCGCGCGAGAGCAGGTCGGCCTCGATGCATTCGATGCCGTGCTGCTGCAGTTCTTCCTGCAGCCCACGCTGCGAGAAGCGCGCGACGCCGATCACGCGGCGCGTGGGCGCGGCCCGCCTGGCCATCCGAGCCAGCGTAGGCCCCATCTTGCCGCCCACGCCCAGCACCATGATGTCGCCGGGCGCACGTTCGAGGTCCGTCACCAGCGCCGTGGATGGCTGGGTCATCACCTCTTCGAGATGGTGAACGTCGTCGAATCGCTGGGGCAGGTTCATCGCGGCGACTTTAACCAGTTGGTGAAATCGCGGCAATGCGGTAACGCCTTAAGACGAAATGCTCGTCAGTCGTAGAGCAGGGCCTGGTCCAGCAGCGCGCCCGACGGCCCTTCGCCGCCCAGGATCAGCACGCGCCCATCGGCCAGCAATGTGGCCGAATGAAACGCGCGTGGCGAGGGGAGCGACATGCGAGCCTGTACTTGCCCGCGGGACAACAGCCAGGCCTGCGCGCGCGGCAGGAAATCCGCGCCCAGCCCGCCAAACAGCAGTATCGAGCCATCGGGCCGCGCAACGCCCGTCACGGCCGACAGCGGCGCGGCCAGCTGCGTGCCGGCAAGCTCCGCGGTGCCATGCCTCGCATCGATGCTGGCGATGCTGGCCAGCGCGCGGGTATCGTCTTCGCCGCCGACCACCGTCACGGAACCGTCGCCCTGCAGGAAGGCAGCGTGGGAGGAGCGCGCGGCAGCGGGTGCCGCTACCTGCGTGAAGACCTCGGTGACGGGATCAAAGATCTCGAACGAACCCTGGATCGTGGCCTGGCCAAACCCGCCCACCAGCAGCACGCGGCCATCCGGCAGCAAGGTGGCGGTGTGCGCGCTGCGCGCCGACTGCATGCGCCCGGCAGCGAAGCGCCAGGCCCCCGTCGCCGGGTTCCAGATTTCCGCGCTCATGCTTGCGCCGCCAGGAAAGCTCTCGTTGCTGCGCCCGCCCACGACCAGCACGTGGCCGTCGGCCAGCAAGGTGCAGGTATGGGCAAGGCGGCGCGGGCTGTCGGCCGCGCCCGGAGTGGCAGTGCGGGCGCGTGTGTCGATCCACTCGGTGGCGACCTGGCCCGAGAGGCTGACGGCACCACCGTTGACGAACAGCCTGCCTGGCGCGACTTCGATGGCGCACGCGCCCGAGCGGCCGGTGACCATGCTCGCGATGTGGGTCCAGGTGCGGCCGGCCGGGTCGAACAGGTCGACTGAGTCGGACAACGTGGACAGCCCGCGCGAGCCGCCGACGACGGCGACACGGCCGTCGGCCATTTTCACCGCCGCATGGTGCGAAGAGGCGAACGCCATTTCGAGGCTCGAATAGTGTTCGCGAACGGGCGCATCCACTGGCGGGGCGGATGTCCCGTACGTGCCGCCGCCCCCGCCGCATGCCGACACCGCCAGCGCGAGCATTGCCGGCGCGACCGCGCGGATGCGAAGAAAGGTAGGGCGGCGCACGCGTCAGCCCTGGTAGAAGTAGGGATCGAGCACGCTCACGGCCGTGATCTTGTCGACCGGCTGGTTGTTCGTGGCGGCCGCGGCGCGGATCGACTCGGGGGACGGGCCGTCATAGACGCAAAAGGTCTTGCCCAGGTCGTGGCTCACATAAGAGTGCACCCAGGTCACGCCCCTGGCGGCATTGTTGTCGACGACTGTGAGGCAGGCTTGCGCGCCCTGCGGGGTCATGGGAATGCGCAGGCCGCCGGCGAAAGTGCGCTCAACGATGAAACGAGGCATGTTTTGCTCCTGGGGTTGCGGCCCAATCGGCCGCAACTGCAGGTTAGGCGGGCGTTCCCGCAGCCGACACGGCGGCCTTACCCAGTTTGCGCACCGGGCTTGCCCATTTTCAGCGGCCCGCCCGCGTGCAAGGCGGCCGCCACCGCTTCGGTGCGCGAGGACACGCCGAGCTTGGAGAACACCGAGGCCAGGTGGTGGTCCACCGTGCGCACCGAGCGGAACAGCCGCTCGGCGATCTCGGAGTTCTTCAGCCCCTCGCACAGCAGCTGCAGCACTTCCATCTCGCGCACGGTGAGCTGGTGCGGGTTGGCCTGGGTGGACGGGCGCTGGCCGCGCGGCACGCCGCGCTGGCCCGTGGCGCGCAGTCGCCGCCTGAGCATGTCGGCAGCCGGCCTGGCACCCATCTGTTCGAACAGCGACAGCGCTTGCAGTTGCGCGGCGCTGTCGCCTTCGCTGAGCGCGCGGGCTTGTTCATAAGGGCAACCCAGTTCACTCCACGCGGCCGCGGCCTCGGCCCACGCGCCGGCCATCTGGAGGCCGAAAGGGCCGGTGGCGAATCCAGCGACCGCGCCATCCGTTGCCTGTGCCCGGTGCAGCCAGTACGCGGGTTCGTCCAGGTAGGCCGGGTGCCTGTGGGGCAAAGGGCCGGTCGGCAGGGCCAGGCGCGCTTCGCCCGCCGTTGCAAGCGCATCGCCGCGCAACCATGCGGCTTCCGCGCGGGCTGCATGCACCGGCGCCATCCGCTCGGCGGTCCCGCTGGCTTGCGCCAGCGCCAGTGCCTCATCCAGCACTTGCGCAACGCCGTCGTCGCCGCGACGTGCCCGCACGCGACCCAGTGCCACCAGCGCCATGATTCGGCTGGTGCTACGCTGGTCCTGGGTTTCCTGCAGGACATCGAGCGCGTGCTCCGCCGCATCCTCCCAATGGCCGAGGTACATCTCGGTCCTGGCCAGCCATGACTTGGCATGGTTGCGATAGAAATCGAACTCGTGGTCCTGCGCGAACGCGATGGCGTCGATGAGTTGCTGCCGCGCTTGCGGCAGGCGAAACACCTCGCTTGAACCCATGCCGAGGTTGCACAGTGCATTGGCGGCCACGTAAGGCCGCTTCTGCGTGTGGGCCAACGCAATGGCCTCCTGCAGCCGCGCACAGCCGGCATCGTAGTGCAGCAGCAGGGTCGCCATGCCCAGCGTCGTCAGTGTCGCGGGGAGGATCTTTCCGTCGAACTGCGCAGCGAGCGCGATGGCTTTCTCTCCCCAGGCCACCGAGTCTTCCAGCTCGCGGTCGAGCATGCACAGATGGGCCTTGACATGGTAGGCACTGGCCAGCGTAATGCCCGGCGCCAATGACTCGAGCAGTTCAATGGCCTTCTCGTTTGCCGCGCGAGCTTCCCGGTTCTTCAGCGCGGGAACGTAGACGAGCGCCAGCTGGCTGAGGTTTTCGGCCTGCGCGTCGATGTTGCCTGCCACGCGGTAAAGCTCGACCAGTTCAAGCCGTGCGGCAATCGCATCGTCCAGCTGGTCTGTCATCTGGCACTCGCGTGCATACGGCGCCAACAACGCGGCGCGGTCAGCCTCCTGTGCGGACGGATCGTGGCGCGCGAACTGCAACGCGATGCGGTAGTGCGACGCGGCGGCGCGCCGGGCGCCGCGCATCTGGGCTTCGCGGGCGGCGCGCGGTGCGTACTTCAACACCGCCGCGCGGTCGCCTGCGTGCGTGGCGTGGTGCACCAGGCGTGCCAGCGAAACATCGGAATGGCCCGGTTGCTCCAGTGCCTGCAGCACGCCGCCATGAAGCGCCTGCGAAACCGGCTCGGAGAGCGACCTTTCCACGGCCACGCGCGCGAGTTCATGGCGGAAGTGGAGCGTGGTCGCGGTGGCGCTGAGCAGGCCGGAATCCAGGCACTCCTCGATGACGGCGAGGTCCAGCCCGAGTTGGCCTTCCACCAGCGAGCGTTCGATCCGGGTGGGGACCAGGGACGCGAGCCTGACCACTGCCTGCGCCCGCGGGCTGAGCCGTCCAAACCTTCCGAGCACAAGGTCGTGAACGCTGCCCGGCACGTCGGGCCCACCGCTTCGCAGCAGTTCGGTGACGAAGAACGGATTGCCGTGCGTGGCCGCGTGCACGCCCGATGGCGAACGGAATGCGCGGCGGGAGAGCACATCGACGGCGGACGGCGTGAGCCGGGGCAGCACGCGCAAGGTCACCTGGCTGCTTGGCAGGTCTCCGCGCAGGCGCCGCAGCGGATGGGTGGGTCCCAGCTCATCGTCGCGGTAGGTCACCAGCAGCAGGCACGGTGTGCGGTCAATGCGGCGGCCCAGGAACTTGAGGAAGTCCAGCGTTGCCTCGTCGGCCCAGTGCGCATCCTCCACCACGAGCAAGGTGGGCCGCGGGTTCTGCTGGAGTTCCGCGAGCACCGACTCGAACAACTCGGCACGGCTTCCGCTGTGGCCCACCAGCAGGCGAAACCTGACTTCGGAAGTTCGCGCGATGTCCTGTAGCGGCGCCAGCGGATGCGGCGTTTCCAGCGCATCGCACACGCCCCACCACACCCGCGCCTTGCCGCACCGCGCCGCCAGGGCCCGGGCGACGCTGGTCTTGCCGATGCCGGCCTCGCCCGTGATGAATGCGCTGTGCCCGGTACCGCCCGCGACTGAGAGCAGCAGGTCCTCGAGTTCCTTCAGGATGGCCTCGCGCTCGAGCAACTCCGCGGGCGCGTCCGGCACCGGCGAAGGAAAGAGGTCGGGTGCGGCTGTGGACACGGTGCGCGATGGTACTGCCGGGGTGTGATTCCTGCTGGCCGCCGAACGGGGTCGCCGTTAGCATGCCACCCCAATATAGGCAATGGCGTTCCGCAACCTGGGTGAGTTCGCCGTGGGCGCCAGCGCCCCTGGCGGACAACACTGCCGTCGGCGGTTCATTCGGGCCGCCGACTTCTCTCCTTGAACCACTTTTTCCGGAAATCCCAACAATGAAAATCTCCTCCATTCGCTCCTTCTACGCCGGTCTCCTGATGGCCGGTGTCACCGCCACGGCGCCCGCCGCCGCCGGCACGATCACCGTCACCGAGAAGGTCGACCTTGCCGCGTCGCCCGCGCGCGCCTGGGACACCATCCGCGACTTCATGGGCTGGCAGGACTGGCACCCGGCGTTCGCGAAGACCGAACTCGTGAAGGGCGACGGCAACACCCAGGGCAGCGTGCGCCTGCTGACGGCCAAGGACGGCGCCCAGTTCACCGAGGAACTGGTGCAGCACGCACCGATGTCGCGCATGTACAAGTACCGCATCATGGAATCGCCAGCGCCGGTGTCCGGATACGTGTCGACTCTCGAGGTGCGCGAGCGCAATGGGGGTTCCACCGTGGTGTGGAGCTCCACCTTCACCGTCAAGTCCGGCACGACCGATGACGAGGCGCGCAAGCTGATCTCCGGCATCTACCGCCTGGGCCTGGACAACCTGGCCAAGACGGTGAAGTAAACCGGTTTCTTCCTGACACCCAAGTGAACCTGAAATCCTTGATCGAAGGACTGCGCGCGGCGCTTTCCCGCCACCGGCGGAGAAAGCGGCTGCGCCTGGCCGTGCAAGACCTGCGCCTGATGTCCGACCATGTCCTGCGCGACATGGGCATCGGCCGCTCGGAAATCCAACACATCACCCGGATGGGAAGGGGCGTCCCTCCGGCTGACCTGCAAAGGCAACCTCCTACGGCGGCACGCACGCGCGTCCGACTCCGCGCAGGAGCGCCTCGCCCTTAACCTGCCGGGATGGCGCGAGATCGTCACCCTCCTGGCTCGGCAACAACGGAAACCGGCGACCTGGCGCAGCCGGCGCCGGTGCGTGGCTTCGTGCAGGTGCGAGGCGCGCGCGAACACAACCTCAAGAACATCGATGTGGACGTCCCGCGTGATGCGCTGGTGGTGTTCACCGGCGTTTCGGGGTCCGGCAAATCGTCACTGGCCTTCGGCACGCTCTATGCCGAAGCGCAGCGCCGCTACCTGGAATCGGTCTCACCGTATGCGCGGCGCCTGATCGACCAGGCCGGCGTGCCGGATGTCGATTCCATCGAAGGGCTGCCGCCGGCGGTAGCCCTGCAGCAGCAGCGCGGCACACCGAGCGCGCGATCCTCGGTGGGCAGCGTCACCACCATCTCCAGCTTGCTGCGAATGCTGTATTCGCGGGCAGGAACCTACCCGCCGAAGCAACCGATGCTGTACGCGGAGGACTTCTCGCCCAACACGCCACAAGGCGCTTGCCCGAGGTGTCACGGGTTGGGACGGGTCTATGAGGTCACCGAGAAGCTGATGGTGCCGGATGATTCGTTGAGCATCCGCGAGCGCGCCATCGCTGCGTGGCCGCCCGCCTGGCATGGGCAGAACCTGCGGGACATCCTGGTCACGCTGGGCTTCGACGTCGACAAGCCCTGGCGCGAGTTGTCGAAGAAGGACCGCAACTGGATCCTCTTCACCGACGAGACGCCCACGGTACCGGTGTACGCCGGGTTCACGCCCAAGGAAACGAAAGCCGCGCTGCGCAGCAAGATGGAGCCCAGCTACATGGGCACTTTCACGGGCGCGCGCAACTATGTGCTGCACACCTTCGCCACCACGCAAAGCCCGCTGATGAAGAAGCGCGTCGCGCGCTATATGGCAGCCGGCACCTGTCCGCAATGCGAGGGCAAGCGCTTGAAGCGCGAGGCGCTGTCCGTCACCTTCATGGGCCTGGACATCGGCGAGTTGTCGCGGATGCCGCTGTCGCAAGTGGCGCACCTGCTGGCGCCCGCCGCGCAGGGGAAGTTGTACGCACATGCCGCCGACAAGGCCGTGCTCAGCCGCGAGGATTCGCAGCGGGCCGTGAAAGCGCGCGTGGCGAAGGGCGGCGCATCGCACCAGGCCGCCCCCGACGTACGACGCACTCCCAACCTGTCCGACGAGAAGGTGCTTGCCGCGCAGCGCATCGCGCGCGACCTGCTGGGCCGGGTCGCGACGCTGGAGCGGCTGGGCCTGGGCTACCTCTCACTGGAGCGCAGCACACCGACGCTCTCGCCGGGCGAGCTGCAGCGCCTGCGCCTTGCCACCCAGCTGGGTTCACACCTCTTTGGCGTTGTCTACGTGCTGGACGAGCCCTCGGCGGGGCTGCATCCTGCCGATGCGCAGGCGCTGCTCGACGCCTTGCAACGCCTGAAGGCTTCGGGCAACACACTTTTCGTCGTCGAGCACGATGTCGCCGTGATGCGGCGGGCCGACTGGCTGGTGGATGTGGGGCCTGACGCAGGCGAAAAGGGCGGACGCGTGCTGTACAGCGGACCGCCCGAAGGTTTGCGCGAGGTGGCGGCTTCGCACACCCGCGCTCACCTGTTCGGCGAGACCGGGCCGCCCCAGCGCATCCTGCGCCCGGCCAATGGCTGGCTGCGGCTGGCAGGCGTCACGCGCAACAACCTGCGCGACCTCGATGTGGCCTTCCCGCTCGGCTGCTTCACCGCCGTCACCGGTGTCTCCGGGTCGGGTAAGTCCAGCCTGGTCAGCCAGGCGCTGATTGACCTTGTCTGCGCGCACCTGGGCAGCGCGGCGCCGCAGGAACATGACGACGAACCGGAAAGCCTGGACAGCGGAGAGCCCGGCGCGCCGACCCGCGGGCACATCACCGAAGGCGCAAGCCGCATCCGCAGGCTGGTGCAGGTGGACCAGAAGCCGATCGGCCGCACGCCCCGCTCCAATCTCGCCACCTACACCGGTCTCTTCGACGCTGTGCGCAAGCTGTTCGCCGGAACGCCGATGGCCAAACGCCGCCGCTACGATGCGGGCCGCTTCTCGTTCAACATGCCCAAGGGCCGCTGCGCCACCTGCGAGGGTGAAGGCTCTGTGTCGGTCGAGCTGTTGTTCATGCCCAGCGTTTATGCGCCTTGCCCCGAGTGCCATGGCGCGCGTTTCAACGCCCAGACCCTGGAAGTGCAGTGGGAGGGCAAGTCAATCGCGCAAGTGCTGGGGATGACCGTGGAAGAAGCCATGGATTTCTTCGCCGGCCAGGTGCCGGTCGCCCGGCCGCTGCGTGTGCTGCATGACATCGGGTTGGGCTATTTGCGACTGGGCCAGCCGGCCACGGAACTCTCGGGAGGCGAGGCCCAGCGCATCAAGCTGGCAACGGAACTGCAGCGCGCCCAGCGCGGTGACGCGCTGTACGTGCTGGACGAGCCGACCACCGGGCTGCATCCGAGCGACGTCGACCGGTTGATGCTGCAAATCGATGGCCTGGTGGCGTCGGGCAACACGGTCATCGTGGTTGAGCATGAGATGCGTGTTGCCGCGCAGGCCGATTGGGTGATCGACATCGGCCCCGGCGCTGGAGGCGAGGGGGGCAGGGTCGTCGCCGAGGGTGCGCCGTACCAGGTCGCCCGGTCCAGGGCCAGCCGCAGCGCGCCCTATCTCGCCCAGGCCCTGGGTACGCGCTGACGCGCCAGCGTCCCTGATGGCGCCAGACGCTGCCACAATGCGCCCCATGAAAACCGTCAGCCTGATCGGCGCCCCGACCGACGTGGGCGCCAGCGTACGCGGCGCGGGCATGGGCCCGGATGCGTTGCGTGTTGCCGGCCTGTTCGAGGCGCTGCGCTCGAACACGCTCAACGTCATCGACCACGGCAACCTGGCCGGACCGCCGACACCGTGGACCGCGCCGTCCGGCGGCGTGCGGCACCTGGAGGAAGTGGTGGCGTGGAACCGGTCGGTGTTCGACCGCGTGGCCGCGGTGCTGGCGGCCGGGCAGGTGCCGCTGCTCATGGGCGGTGACCACTGCCTGGCCATCGGCTCCATCAGCGCGGTGGCCCGCCATTGCCGCTATGCCAAGAAGCACCTGCGCGTGATCTGGCTGGACGCGCACACTGACGTCAACAACGAATCGATCAGCCCTTCGGGCAATGTGCACGGCATGCCCGTGTCCTGCCTGCTGGGCTACGGCCCCAAGGCGCTCATTGGCTGGAGCGGCGAGCCGGCGGCCATCGCGCCCGAGGACATCGACTTCATCGGCATCCGAAGCGTGGATGCCGAAGAGAAGCAGGCGATCCGCAAGCTGGGCCTGCAGGTATTCGACATGCGCCACATCGACGAGCACGGCATGCGCAACACCATGATCGAGGCGCTGCATGACGTGGACGAGGACACGCACCTGCACGTGAGCTTCGACCTCGACTGCCTGGACCCGCAGGACGCGCCGGGCGTGGGCACCGGCGTGCGAGGCGGCCCGACATATCGCGAACTGCAGTTGTGCATGGAGATGATTGCCGACACCGGCCGCATGGGCTCGCTCGACGTGGTGGAGATCAACCCCGCGCTGGACGTTCGCAACCGCACGGCCGAGCTGGCGGTGGAGTTCGTGCAGAGTTTGTTTGGGGCGTCCACGCTGGCGCGTTGAACATATCTCACGGATGAGCTCTTCTGCGGGGTGGCAACCCGCATAATGAACTTCGTTCCCGATCGACCGTCGCCGATGGCTCTCGAACGTCCAGAGAGAGACCAGCGTGGCACAGAAAGACTCGGGGATGGCCAACATCCTCAAGGGAAATGAAACGTCCATTCTCAGTGAATGGGTCAAACAGCAGATCATCGCCGGTGGCTCCAAG
>DATHWV010000387.1:0-4418 GCA_035460205.1 Ramlibacter sp. | reverse complement strand
CCGTCCGGCTCGGCGTTCTTCACCATCTCCACCGCGATGCGCCCCGCGGCGCCGCCCCGGTTGTCGATGACCAGCGTGCCCAGTGAGCCGCGGACCGAGTCCGCGATGGCGCGCGTCAGCACATCCTGCGTGCCGCCGGCGGGCACGCCGATCAGCACCTTGATGGGCTTGGACGGGAAGCCCTGTGGCCGGGCGAATGGCGCTGCGGCCAGCCCGGCGAGCGCGGTGACGAAGTGGCGGCGATGAAGGGTGGGGACGACCATGCGGAACCTCCTGCAGGTCCCACTGTAATCGCTGCGAACCCCGGCGTGCTAGGCCATGATGTGCACGCCGCCGTCGACGTAAACCGTCTCCCCCGAAAGGCGCCTTGCATAAGGCGTGGCCAGGAAGGCGCAGGTGAAGCCCACGTCCATGATGTCCACCAAGTCGCCCAGTGGTGCCCGCTGTGCAGCTTCATTGAGCAGCAGGTCGAAGTCCTTGAGGCCGGAGGCGGCGCGGGTCTTGAGAGGTCCTGGCGACACGGGGTGCACGCGGATGCCCTTCGGGCCGAGTTCGTACGCCAGGTAACGGGCCGACGCTTCCAGCGCCGCCTTCACCGGTCCCATCACGTTGTAGTTGGCAACGACCTTGTTTGCGCCGTAGTAGCTCATGGCGAACATGGTGCCGCCCTTGTCCATCAGCGGCGCGGCCAGCCTCGCCATCCGCACGAAGGAATGGCAGGACACGTCCATGGCTTTCGCAAAGCCCTCGGCCGAGCAGTTCAGCAGGCCGCCCCGCAGGTCCTCGTAAGGCGCCCAGGCGATCGAGTGCACGAACGAGTCGAGGCGGCCCCAGTCCTTCCCGATTCGCGCGAACACGGCTTCGAGTTCGCCGGGCTGCGCCACGTCCAGGGGCATGAGGATCTGTGCGCCCAATTCGCGGGCCAGCGGCTCCACATAGTCTTTCGACTTTTCATTGAGGTAAGTGATGGCGAGGTCCGCGCCCAATTCCCGGAAGGCCTTGGCGCAGCCATAGGCGATGGAATGCTCGTTGGCGATGCCGCAGACCAGCACCTTGGTGCCCTGGAGGATCGGTGCTGTCATGCGTTCGCTCCTGCGATCCTGAGTGTGTGGCGCGCAATCACGAGCTCTTCATCGGTGGGGATGGCCCATACCGACACCTTGCTGGCGGACGTGCTGATGCGCGGACCGCCAGTTTGGTTGGCGGCAACATCGAGTTCCACACCCAGCCACGCGGCGGCACGGCACAGGCTCTCGCGGATGGCAGGTGCGTGCTGGCCGATGCCGCCGGTGAAGACGATCGAATCGAGCCCGCCTGCGGCGGCGGCGAGCGATCCGAGTTCGCGGCCCAGGCGATAGGTGTACAGCTCCACCGCCTGCCGCGCGCGCGGAGCGTCGCTGGCGAGCAGGGTGCGCATGTCGCTTGAAATGCCCGAGACACCCAGCAGGCCAGACTTCTTGTAGACCAGGTCCTCGATGGCGCGGGCGTCCATGCCGAGTTCGTCCATGAGGTACAGGATCACGCCGGGATCGAGGTTGCCGCAGCGCGTGCCCATGGGCAGCCCGTCCACCGCGGTGAATCCCATGGTGCTGGCCATGCTGCGCCCGTTCACCATCGCGCACATGCTGCTGCCGTTGCCCAGGTGTGCCACCACCGTACGGCCCGCCGCAGCCTTCGGATCGACCTGCGGCAACGCGCTGGCGATGTATTCGTAGGAGAGCCCGTGGAAGCCGTAGCGCCGCACGCCGCGGTCGGTGATCGAAGGCGGCAGCGCGAAAGCCTGGGCCACCTCGGGCTGCGCGCGATGGAAAGCGGTGTCAAAGCACGCGACCTGGGGCAAGTCCGGCCGCATCTGCGCCACGATCTCGATGGGCTTGAGGTTATGCGGCTGGTGCAAGGGCGCGAGGGGGTTGAACTTCGCCAGTTCCGCGAGCAGGCCGGGTTTGACCTGCACGGCCTGCGTGTACTTGACGCCGCCATGGACGACGCGATGGCCGACAGCTACCAGCTTGTCATTGCCGCTGTGGCCTTGCAGGAAGTCCACGAGATACGCCAGCGCTTCGGCGTGCCCGGTGCCGGCACCCGCCTCCCATGCCCTGGCGCCGATTTCTGCGCCTTGCGCATCCTTCGCCTTGAACTTCGCAGCGGTGTACAAGCCCTCGACCTGGCCGCTCATCTTCAAAGTGAGCTCCCTGCCGCCCGCATCGAAGACGCTGAACTTCAGGCTGGACGAACCGGCATTCAGGACGAGGATGACATCGGCCACGCTGTCACCCCACCACTTTCGCGGACTCGCGTCGCGCCCTGGCCACCATGGCGGCAACCGCGCAGGAGGCCAGCCGGGTGAGCACCGAGTCGGCGCGGCTGGTCAGGATGATCGGCACCTTCGCACCCAGCACGATGCCGGCCGCATCCGCACCGGCCAGGAAGGACAGGCTCTTGGCCAGCATGTTGCCCGATTCCAGGTCCGGCACCATCAGCACGTTGGCGCGGCCGGCCACTGGCGAGTTGATCTTCTTGATCTGTGCGGCCTGGAGGTTGATGGCGTTGTCCAGCGCCAGCGGGCCGTCGACCAGCGCGCCGGTGATCTGGCCGCGGTCCACCATCTTGCACAGCGCGGCCGCCTCGATGGTGGACGGCACTTTCGGGTTGACGGTCTCCATCGCCGACAGGATGGCCACTCGCACCTCGGCCATGCCCATGGCATGCGCGAGGTCGATCGCGTTCTGCAGGATGTCGACCTTGTCTTCCAGCGTCGGCGCAATGTTCACGGCGGCGTCGGTAATGATCAGTGCGTGCTCATAGTCCGGCACGTCCATCACGAAGCAGTGGCTGACGCGGCGTGCGGTGCGCAGGCCGGTGTCGCGCTTGACCACGGCGGCCATCAGTTCGTCGGTGTGCAGGCTGCCCTTCATGAGCGCTTCGGCCCTGCCCTCGCGCACCAGCTGCACCGCAGCCATGGCGGACGCCATGCTGTGCGGGGTATCGACGATCTCGACGCCGCCCAGGTCAATCTTGCCCGCGGCCGCAATGGCCTCGATGCGCGCTTTCGGCCCGACCAGGATCGGGACGATGAGACCGAGCCCGGCAGCCTGCATCGCGCCTTCCAGCGAAGAAGCGTCGCACGGGTGCGCCACGGCCGTCGGCATGGGCGGCATGGACTTGCACTGGTCGATCAGCTTCTGGTACTTCTCGTGTTTCTGGCTCATGGTCTTCTTTCAGGCGCGGCGCGCTGTCTTGCGCGGGGCGGCTTTCCGGGGCGCCGCCTTGCGCACCGCGGTCTTTCGCGGCGCCGGCCTGGCCCGCACGGCCACCGCCGCGCGGATGCGCTCGAGCATCGCTTTTTGTGCCGCCGTCGGCGCCGTGCCCATCACACGCTTGTCCGTGAGCACCTTCTGTGCCAGGCGCACCAGCCGTGCGCGATCACCAGGCTCGTCGAGCAGCAGGGGCAGGGTTTCGATCGCGCGGTCCGGTTCGTAGCGCGCAATGATTTCCTGTTCGCCACGGATGCGGCGCCAATCGTGCGGCGACATGCCGGGCAGGTCGTCCTCGTACTCGGACACCAGCTCGGCTTTCAGCTCCAGCCGCGACAGCGGCAGCGGCTCGCCCTTGCGCTTGAGCAGGAAGGCCACGCGTGCCAGCGCCTCGACATAGCCGCCGTGCTCGATCGAAGCCAGTGCATCCCGCACGACCGGCGCTGCGCGGCCTTCCGCGCTGTTGGGGGCCACGGGTTCCGGCTGCCTTGCCGCTTCCTCGTCGGTGGCCAGGTTTGCGTAGCTGGCATAAAAGCCTGCTTCGGTCATGGCATCACGCATCGCCCGGTAGTGATCCAGCATGGCGCTGTACAACTCGGCGTTGCGCTTTTCCGCCTTTCGCAAGGGATGCGATTCGTCCATTGCCTGGCGGTTCTCCTGGACCTGCCTGGCCGCCGGGGTCAGCCATGCGGTGAAGGGGTTCAGGTCCGAGAGTGCCCAGTTCTGGCTGCGCAGCGGATGCAGCGTTCGCAGCATTTGCGCCGACTGCTCGTTGGCCATGGCCTTGACGACGGGGCGCGCGAACAGTTCATAGGCGCGCTGGTTCATCTCCGACACCCGGGCCACCGCCTCGAACGGTTTTTCGTCCTGGCGCTGGGCGCGATTGAGCCCGGCGACGATGTCCTCCAGCCGGTGCTCGCGGAAGTCCACCTCGTATTCGGTCTTGCCACCCTTGCCCTTGACCTCCTTGATGTCCATGCCGTACAGGCCGGGCGGCAGGCGTTCGATTGTCTTGAGCACCGAGACGATCTGCGCATGCTCTTTCTTCGCGACCTTGCCGGAAACGAAGATGCCCAGGTGGCCGATGTCCTCATGCAGCAAGCCGACGATCACCTGGCCGCGGGCCTTGATGTCGGCGGTGCTCGTGTACACGTCGGCCACCCA
>DATHWV010000386.1:0-5829 GCA_035460205.1 Ramlibacter sp. | reverse complement strand
GTGATGGTGTTCTTCGACTGCGCCAGCCCGTCGCGCAAGGTCATGCTCTGGCCGCTGGGCGGGCCTCCGTCGGTCGGGCTCCACACCCCGCCACCGGGCACGCGGATCGCGAGTGCCTCATCGACCAGTTCGTCGTTCGGCCCCATGCCCAGTTCGAAGGCTGCGCCGTAAACGAAAGGCTTGAACGTGGAGCCGGGCTGGCGGCGCGCCTGGTTGACGTGGTCGAACTGCTCCGTCGCAAAGTCGCGGCTGCCCACCCAGGCCAGGATGTGCCCATTGCGCGGGTCCAGCGCCATGAACCCGGACTGCAGCGGCACCTTGTCCTGTCCCTTGCGCAGGCGCCGGTCGGCCAAAGGCTGCAGGGCATCCAGTTGGCGGGCCATCGCCTGCACGGCCGCCTTCTGCATGCGGGTGTTCAGGGTCGTGCGCACCACCAGGCCATCAGAGTGGATGTTGAACCCGCGCGCATCGGCCCAGGCGATCAGCCACTTTTTCACCCACTGCGCCACGTGGGGCGCGGGGCCCAGCGCCACGTCCTGCCGCTCGAAGTCCAGCTTGAGCGGAGCCTTCGCCAGCGCCGCGCCGCGCACGGCGTCCAGCTTGCCGCGCTTGACCATCTGCGCCAGCACCACGTTGCGGCGGTCGCGCGCGCGCTCGGGGTTCAGCACCGGGTTGTAGTAGCTGGTGCCCTTGAGCATGCCGATCAGCGTGGCGGCCTCCAGCACGTTCAGCTTGTCGGCGGACTTGTCGAAGTACGTACGCGCCGCCATCTCGATGCCGAATGCGTTGTAGAGGAAAGGCACGGTGTTGAGGTAGGTCTCCAGGATCTCGTCCTTGGAGTACAGCGCCTCGATCTTGAACGCCGTCAGGGCTTCCTTGACCTTGCGGTTGATGCTGATGGAGCGCCCGATTTCCTCCGGGTAGAGGTTGCGCGCCAGTTGCTGCGTGAGGGTGGAACCGCCCTGTGTGTTGCCACGAACGGTGTGAAGCATCGCCGAGGCGGTGCGCCGGAAGTCCAGGCCGTGGTGCTCGTAGAAGCGGTGGTCTTCGGTGGCAATCAGGGCCTCGATCACCGCCGGCGAGATCTGCGCCAGCGTCACCCACTGGCGGTTCAGGCGCTTGAACTCCGCCAGCACCACGCCATCGGCCGCCAGCACCGTCGACGGCACTTCGGACTTGGCCCGGCGCAGGTCGGCGATGCCCGGTGTCAGCGCGAACATGATGCCGACGTAAACCAGCAGCAGCGCCGGCAGCACCGCGGCGGCGCGCCACGGATATTGGCGCGCCAGCGCCCACGCCCGTCGCGAAGAGTCGACGACCCAGGAGCGCGCGCGAAGAAGTTGGGGTGGCATGAAACTGGAATTTACTGCTGGGCTGGAAGGCCCAGTGTAGGACCCAGGCGTGTTGACGAAGTCCCGGCCTGCGCCGTAGGCCTTGTCCTACGAGTGAAACGTTGTGCTTGCCTTACGCTTGGGCTGAGCCCAACCGCACCCCTCTTCCCCCTAGAACCCGTGAACCGCACCGAGATTCCGCGCGCAGATGATGCGACCGCCAAGCCCGGCCGCGACGCACTTGCGATCCTCGAGAGCATCAGCGAAGGCATCTTCACGCTCGACAGCCACTGGCGGTTCGACTACGTCAACCCCGAAGCGCACCGCATCCTCGGGCGCGAGAGGGGCGACCTGGCCGGCAAGGTGCTGTGGACGGAATACCCGGGGCTGGAAGGCACGGCTTTCGAGCGCGCCTACCACCGCACCATGTTCCAGCGGGAGAAGACTTCGTTCACAGCGTTCTACCCCAAGCACCAGCGCTGGTACGAGGTCACCACCTTCCCGGCGCCCGAAGGCATCTCGGTCTACTTCCGCAACGTGACGGAGCAGAAGGAGGCCGATGTGGAAAAGGCCCGGCTGGTCCTCGAGGCCGAGAAACTGCGGCGCATCTACGAGACAGCTCTGGACAACACTCCCGACTTTGTCTATGTGTTCGACCGCGACCATCGTGCCCTGTACGCCAATGAGGCGTTGCTCAAGACGTGGGGCGTCCAGGACGTGCGGGGCAAGAAATGGATGGACCTAGGCTACGAACAGTGGCATGCCGACATGCACGACAGGGAAATCGAACAAGTGATCAGCACCCGTGCGCCGATACGCGGGGTAATTCCTTTCACTGGAACCAACGGCACCCGCATCTATGACTACATCTTCGCGCCCGTGCTGGACGCGCAAGGCAACGTGGTGGCGATTGCGGGGACCACGCGCGACGTCACCGATCGCCAGGCCGCCGAGCAAGCCGTGCGCGAGCACGCCGAGCAGCTGGCCCAATCGGACCGGGCCAAGGACGAATTCCTCGCCACGCTCTCGCATGAATTGCGCAACCCGCTGGCGCCACTGCGCAATGCCATCGCGGTGCTGCGCCGGGCAGACCCGGTGGATGCGAGCCTGGCACCCATCCACGCCATGATGGAACGCCAGGTGGACCACCTGGTGCGGCTGGTCGATGATTTGCTGGAGATGTCGCGCATCAGCCGCGGCACGCTGTCGCTGCGCAGGGAACGCGTGGAACTCGCAACGGTGATCCGCAACGCGGTGGAAACCTGCGAGCCGCTGGTGCAGGCCGCCGGGCATGTTCTGGCCGTCGACATCCCCCGCGAGCCGCTCTGGATCGAAGGCGATGCGGTGCGCATTGCGCAGGTCGTTGCCAACCTGTTGAGCAACGCTGCGAAGTACACCGACCCCGGTGGCCGCATCACCGTGCGCGCATGGCGCGACGGGGAGCAAGGCGCCATCACCGTGCAGGACAACGGCGTGGGCATCTCGACCGATGCCATCCCCCGCATGTTTGAGATGTTCAGCCGCGGCGACCGTGACAGCGGGCGCGGCCAGGGCGGCCTGGGCATTGGCCTGGCCCTTTCGCGGCGGCTGGCGGAGATGCACTCGGGAAGCCTCGACGGGCACAGCGACGGCCCGGGCAAGGGCAGCGAATTCACGTTGCGGTTGCCGCTGGCGGACGTGGCAGCGGACGCGCCCGATCCCATCGCGCTGGCGGCCACGCCGCAGCCGGCCGACGCGTTGGCGCGCATGCGCGTGCTGGTGGTGGACGACAACGTGGACGCGGGCGACAGCCTCGGCCTGATCCTGGACCACCTGGGCGCACAGGTGCAAGTGGTGCGTGGCGGCGCCGAAGCGCTGGATGCCTACCCCAACTACCTGCCCGCGGTGGTGTTGCTGGACATCGGGATGCCCGGCATGAACGGCTATGACGTGGCCCGCGAGATTCGCGGCCGCTACCCGCAGCAGCCTGCCAAGCTGGTGGCGCTCACCGGTTGGGGCCAGGAGGAGGACTTGCGGCGCGCGCGCGAGGCCGGCTTCGACCACCACCTGGTCAAGCCCGCCGAGATCGGCGCGCTGGAGGCGCTGCTGTCCACGGTGCAACCCACGGCCCCTTCTGCAGTGGCGTAGGAAGGTGGGCCGGGCCTAGAATCGCCCATGCCTTCGACCCCCCGCGAAATCCGCATCAACGCGTTCGACATGAACTGCGTGGGCCACATCCAGCAAGGGCTGTGGACCCATCCGCGCGACCAGTCCACGCGCTACACCGACATCCATTACTGGACCGACTACGCCAAGCGGCTGGAGGCGGGCCTGTTCGACGGCATCTTCTTCGCCGACGTGGCGGGCGTGTACGACGTGCTGGGCGCCAGCCCTGACGCCGCCGTGCGCGGCGCGGTGCAGGTGCCGGTGAACGACCCGATGCTGCTGATCCCGGCGATGGCGTCGGTCACACAACACCTGGGCTTCGGCGTCACCGCCAACCTCACCTACGAGTCGCCCTACCTGTTCGCGCGGCGCATGACCACACTGGACCACCTGACGGCCGGGCGCATCGGCTGGAACATCGTGACCGGCTACCTCGACAGCGCGGCCCGCGCCGTGGGACTTACCGGGCAAACCGCCCACGACGACCGCTACGACCTGGCCGACGAGTACATGGAACTGGTGTACCGCCTGTGGGAAGGCAGCTGGGAAGATGGTGCGGTGCTGAAGGATCGCGCCAAGGGCATCTACGCCGACGCGTCGAAGGTCCACCTGGTGCATCACGAAGGCAAGCAGTACAAGGTCGATGCCATGCACCTGGGCGAGCCCTCGCCGCAGCGCACACCGGTGCTGTACCAGGCCGGTTCGTCGGCGCGCGGCTCACGCTTTGCGGCGACGCATGCTGAGTGCGTCTTCCTCAACGGACAGAGCCAGCCCGGCGTGAAGAAGATCGTCGAAGGCATCCGCGGCCAGGCCATTGAACAAGGCCGCTCGGCGGATGACATCAAGGTGTTCCTGGGCGCAACCATCGTCACCGGCCGCACCGACCAGGAAGCGCAGGACAAGTTCGAGGACTACAGGCGCTACGTGAATTCTGAAGCGGCGCTCGTGCACGCCGCGGCTTCCATGGGCATCGACTTCGCGAAGTACGACATCGACGAGCCGATCGAAACCGGCAAAAGCCAGGCCATCGTCTCCAACGTCGAGGCCATGACGCGCACCGCCGGGCCGCAATGGACCAGGCGCAAGCTGCTGGAGCAGATGGTGCTGGGCAGCCGCCAGGCGCCCTGGGTGGGCTCGGCCGAAAAAATGGCCGACACCTTGATCGCGTGGAGCCAGGAGGCAGGCGTGGACGGCTTCAACCTCTCGCGCACGGTCGTGCCCGAGTGCTTCGACGATTTCATCGCGCTGGTCGTGCCGCTGCTGCAGGAGCGCGGTGCGTACAAGACGCAGTACGCACCGGGCACCTTGCGTGGCAAGCTGTTCGGCCATGACCGGCTGCCGGCGACGCATCCGGTGGCGCAACACCGGGCGGCAGCCACATGACGAACGCCGCGCCCGCCATCGTCACCGGGCGCGGCAAGGCGGCATCGCTGGCGATCCTGCTGGCCTGCGAAGTGGGCGCGATGACCGTGTGGTTCTCGTCGGCCTCCGTGGTGGCAACAGTGCAGCAAACCCAGGCCGTCAGCGCGCAACAGGCGGCGCTGCTCACCAGTGCGATCCAGGCCGGCTTCGTGCTGGGAACGCTGCTCAGCGCCCTGCTCTCGCTGCCGGATCGTTACGATCCGCGGCGCCTGTTCATGATGACGGCGCTCACCGCGGCGGTGGCAACGGCGGCGCTTGCTTTCCTGCCGCCGACCGGCCCGATGGTCTATGCCTTGCGCCTGCTCACCGGCATGTGCATGGCGGGCGTCTACCCCGTGGGGATGCGGCTGGCTGCCACCTGGGCCAAAGGCGACCTGGGCCTGTTGATTGGCCTGCTGGTAGGCGCGCTCACCTTCGGCTCGGCCAGCCCGCACTTGCTGGCCGCAAGCGGTGGCGCCGACTGGCGACTCGTTTATGGAGTGGCCGCCGCGTGTTCGGCATTGGCGGGCTGCGCCATCCTCCTGTGCGGCGTCGGGCCGAACATCCGCCCGGCTGCCCGGCTCGATTTCGGCAAGTTCACGCAAGCCTGGCGGCAACCGGCCGTGCGGCTGGCCAACCTCGGCTACCTGGGCCACATGTGGGAGCTGTATGCGATGTGGGCCTGGCTCGCGGTGTTCCTGCAGGCGAGCTTTGCGGCCGCCGGCTACACCGAGCCCGCCCACAAGGCCAGCCTGCTCACGTTCGCCACCATTGCAGCGGGCGCGCTCGGCGCATGGGGCGGTGGCGCGCTGGCCGACCGTATCGGCCGCACCGCCGTCACGATCGGCGCAATGGCGATGAGTGCGGCGTGCGCGCTCGCCATGGGCTGGCTGCTCGGCGCATCGCCATGGATCGTCGCGCCCGTCGCCGTGGTCTGGGGTATCACCGTCAT
>DATHWV010000385.1:0-6333 GCA_035460205.1 Ramlibacter sp. | reverse complement strand
TTGCGTCGCCACCGATCACCGCCTCGGCCAGCACGTCGATGGTGGGCAGCCGGTTGCCGTCCACCATCACCTTGGCGGGCTTGAGCCTGAGGCCCTCCACGGCACGCTTCATCGCGAGCATCGTGGCCTGCAGGATGTTGAGCGCGTCGATCTCCTCGACGCTGGCCTGCGCGACCGAGCAGCACAGGGCTTTCTCGCAGATCTGGTCGTACAGGCGGTCGCGCTGCAGCGGCGTCAACACCTTCGAATCGGCCAGGCCGCGGATGCGCTTGGTGTCGTCCAGGATGACCGCAGCCGCCACCACCGGGCCGGCGAGCGGGCCGCGCCCCGCCTCATCGACGCCGGCCATCAAGCCGATGGGATCCCAGTCCAGCCGGTGCTGTTCAACCTTGGAGGACTTTTTCGATCGCATCGCTAGCCAGTGTCGCCGTATCGCGCTGCAATGAAACATGCAACGCCCTGAATTTCTCCTGCACGGCCGCCATTCTGGCAGGTGCTTCGAGCCATTCCAAGAGCGCCGCAGCAAGCGCCTCGGGTTTGGCGTCGTGCTGCGTGAGCTCCGGGACCACGAAGTCGCCGCACAGGATGTTCGGCAGCCCGATCCAGGGCTGCAACTGCTTGCGCTTCATGATCCTGTAGGTGAGCCAGTTCACGGCGTATGAAATCACCATCGGCCGCTTGAAGAGCGCGGTCTCCAGTGTGGCCGTGCCGCTCGCGACCAAGGCGAGGTCGCAGGCGGCGAGTACCGTGTGCGATTGGCCGTCGACGATCTTCAGGCGGCCGGCCAGGCCCGCGGCCTGGGCCGCGGCCTCGATGGCCGCCCGCCGCGCCGGGACGGCGGGCACCACCACTTCGATGCCCGGCCGCGCCTGGCGCAGCAGCCGCGCCGCTTCGAAAAAACGCGGCGCGAGGTGGGCGATCTCGGACGCGCGGCTGCCGGGCAGGACGGCGAGCACATCGCCCTGGCCTTTCAGGCCGAGGACGCGCCGGGCTGCCAGCTTGTCCGGCTCCATGGGAATCACGCCGGCGAGTGGATGGCCGACATAGGTGGAAGCGATGCCGTGACGCGCCAGCAGTTCGGGCTCGAACGGGAAAATGCACAGCACATGGTCGCAGCTGCGGCGGATCTTCTCGACCCGCTCGGCGCGCCAGGCCCAGATCGACGGGCAAACGAAGTGCACGGTCTTGATGCCGCCGGCCTTCAATGCCGCTTCGAGGTCCAGGTTGAAATCGGGCGCATCGACGCCGACGAACAGCTGCGGCCGTTCGCGCAGCAGGCGCTCGCGCAGCTGGTTGCGGATGCCCACCAGTTCGCGGTAGTGCCGAAGCACTTCGACATAACCGCTCACAGCGAGTTTTTCATGCGGCCACCAGGCCTGGAAACCGCGGCCCGCCATCTGGGGACCGCCGATGCCGCCGGCCTGCAGGTCTGGCCAGCGCCGGCGCATCCCGTCGAGCAACAGGCCGGCCAGCAAGTCGCCGGACGCCTCGCCGGCGACCATGCCAAACCGCGGCGGGGCCATGTTCAGCGCGCGATGCCGCGCGTGGCGGCGGCGAGGAAGGCGGTCATCATGGCCACATCGCCGGCTGCCTCGGGCGACGATTGCGCGAGCGCTTCGATCGCCTTGCGGGCGTCGTCCAGCGTACGGCCCTCGCGGTACAGCAGCTTGTGCATCTGCTTGACTGCGGCGATGCGGCCAGCGCTGAAGTCGCGCCGGCGCAGGCCGACGACGTTGAAGCCGCGCACAGCCATGGGATTGCCGTCGACCAGCATGAACGGCGGCACATCCTGCGAGACGGCCGTCTGGAAACCCAGCATCGCATGCGCGCCGACCTTGACGAACTGGTGGATGCCGGTGAGGCCGCCCACCGTGACCCAATCGCCCAGCTCCACATGGCCGCCCAGGGTCGTGTTGTTGGCCAGCGTCGTGCGGTTGCCGATCACGCAGTCATGCGCCACGTGGGTGTAGGCCATGACCCAGTTGTCGTCGCCGATCGTGGTCTTCGCCTTGTCCTGGACGGTACCGATGTGCAGCGTGATGAATTCGCGGAAGGTGTTGCGGTCGCCGATCACCAGCTCGCAGGGCTCGCCCTTGTACTTCTTGTCCTGGTTGTCGGCGCCGATGGAGCCGAACTGGTAGAAGCGGTTGTCGCGGCCGATCGTCGTGTGGCCTTCCACCACGCAATGCGGGCCGACCACCGTGCCGGCGCCGATCTTCACATTGGGGCCAACGAGCGTGTAAGCGCCGATGGTCACGCCCGCATCGAGCTGCGCCTTCGGATCGACGATCGCGGTGGGATGGATGGTGGCCACGGCTGCCCCGTCAGGCGATAGTGCGCATCGTGCAGAGCAGCTCGGCCTCGCAAGCGACGTCCTCGCCGACCACGGCACGGGCCTTGTACTTGTAGATGCCCGCGCGGGCGCGTTCCAGGCTGACTTCCATCACCAGCTGGTCGCCTGGTTCCACCGGCCGCTTGAAGCGGGCGCCGTCGATACCCGCGAAGTAGATGACGGAATTTGCGCGGGTCTCGTCGCTCTCGGCGGCGAACGACAGCAGCGCCGCCGACTGCGCCATCGCTTCCAGCATCATCACCCCCGGCATCACCGGACGGTGCGGGAAATGGCCGACGAAGAATGGCTCGTTGATCGTGACGTTCTTCAGTGTCTTGATGCGCTTGCCCGGCTCGAGTTCCAGCACCCGGTCCACCAGCAGGATCGGGTAGCGGTGGGGCAGCTTCTTGAGGATTTCGTGGATGTCCATCATGATGATTCGTTCTTTTTCTCCAGGGCCTTGACGCGGTCGCGCAGCTTGTGCAGCTGCTTGAGCGTCGCCGCATTCTTTTCCCAGGCTGCATTGTCGTCGATGGGAAAGATGCCGCTGTAGTGGCCCGGCTTGAGGATGGACCTCGAAACGAAGGAGCCGGCCGAGATGTTGACGTGGTCGGCCAGGGTCAGGTGGCCCAGGATCATGGCGGCGCCCCCGACGGTGCAGTGCGCGCCTATGGTGGCGCTGCCGGCGATCCCGGCGCAACCGGCGATCGCCGTGTTGCGGCCGATGCGCACGTTATGGCCGACCTGGATCAGGTTGTCGAGCTTGACGCCGTCCTCGATCACCGTGTCGGCCAGCGCGCCGCGGTCGATGCAGGTGTTGGCGCCGATGTCCACATCGTTGCCGATGCGCACCGCCCCCAGCTGCTCGATCTTTTCCCAGGCACCGTCGTTGGGCGCGAAACCGAAACCGTCGGCGCCGATCACGGCGCCCGGATGGAGGATGCAGCGCTCGCCAATCACGCAGTTCTCGCCGATCGTGACGCGTGGCTTCAACACCGTGCCCGCGCCGATGCGCACGCCCCGCTCCACCACGCACAGCGCGCCGATGCGGGCGGTGGGGTCGATCACCGCATCCGGATCAACGACCGCGCTGGGATGGATGGCAGGCCCCACGGCAGTGCCGAGCCGCTGTTTCCACAACTGGGTAACCCGCGCGTAGTACAGGTAGGGCTGGTCGACGACGATGCAGTCGCCGCGGGCCTGCGCGGCCTCGCGCTGCGCCGGCGCCACGATCACGCAAGCAGCGCGCGACGAAGCCAGCTGGGAAACGAACTTGGGATTGCTGAGGAAGCTCAGCTGCGTGGGACCGGCCGAGTCGATGGGCGCCAACCCATCAATGGGCCGCTCCGGGTCGCCGGACAGCTCTCCGCCGAGCGCTTCAACGATGGAGCCTAGGCGCAGTTCCACGCGGCCGCCTAGCGGGCCGCGTTGAGCGCCCTGATCACCTTGTCGGTGATGTCGTGCTTGGGGTTGATGTAGACCGCCTCCTGCAGCACCACGTCGTACTTCTCGGCTTCGGCAACCTGCTTGACCACGCGATTGGCGCGCTCGAGCACCTGCTGCAGCTCTTCATTCTTGCGGGCGTTCAGGTCTTCCTGGAATTCGCGGCGCTTGCGCTGGAAGTCGCGGTCCTGGTCGATCAACTGCTTTTGGCGTTGCGCGCGCTGGCTTTCAGGCAGCGTGGGCGCCTCGCGCTCGAAACGCTCGGACAGCGCCTTCAGGCCGTTGCCGACTTCGTTGAGTTCCTTCTCGCGCTTGCTGAACTCCTGCTCCAGCTTGGCCTGGGCGGCCTTGGCTGTATTGGCTTCGCGGAAGATCCGGTCGGTGTTGACAAAGCCGACCCGGAACTCCTGGGCCTGCGCCGCCAGGGCCAGCGCACCAAGGACTAGCCCCAGGCAGTAACGGGACAGGTACTTCATCAGAAAGACGTTCCGATCTGGAATTGCATTTTCTGGATTCTATCGCCAGGGAATTTCCTGACCGGATAGGCCGCCGCCACGCGCAGCGGGCCGATGGGCGAAATCCAGGACAGGCCGACACCGACCGAAGCGCGCAGCAGCGACAGGTCGAATTCCTGCTGTTCGCCGTAGACGTTGCCGGCGTCGGCGAAAGCGAACAGGCGCAGGCTGCGGTCATTGCCGGCGCCGGGAAACGGCGTGATCACCTCGCCGTTGAGGGTGATCTTCTTGGCGCCGCCGATGACGGAACCCGTGACGTCCTTCGGACCCAGCGTGCCCTGCTCGAAGCCCCGCACGGACCCCAGGCCACCCGAGTAGAAGTTCTTGAACACCGGGTACGGGCGGCCGCTCAGGCCCTGCCCCCAGCCGAGTTCACCGTTGAATGCCAGGGTGAACTGCTTGTTGACCGGGTAGTACTGCTGCAACTGGTAGTTGGTCCGGACATAGCGCACATCGCCCGCGATGCCCAGTTCGCCGGCGGCACGCTGCATGCGGCCGCGCGTCGGCGCGATGGTGCTGTCGCGGTCATCGCGGCCCCAGCCGACCGACAGCGGCAGCGAGGTGCTCGTGTAGCCCACCTTCTCAGCGTACGCTAGGTAGGCCGCCGGAATGTTGGTGCCGGGCTTGATTTCCATGCGCTCGATGGCGCCGCCGAAGAAGACCGTGTCGACTTCGCTGAAGGGAATGCCGAAGCGCATGCCCGCGCCGGTGGTGGTCAGCTCGTAGTTGCCGCCCTGGTCCTCGTAAGGACGCGACGCGCGGTGGTACAGCTCGATGGCGCGCGACACGCCGTCCGGCGTGAAGTACGGGTTGACCGAGCTGAACGCCAGCGTGCGGTTGTACTTGCTGGTGTTGACCTCGATGCCCAGGTAGTTGCCGGTGCCCAGGGCGTTCTCCTGCTTGACCGAGAACGACAGCGCGAGCTTTTCCGCATTCGAGAAACCGGCGCCCAGTTGCAGGCTGCCGGTGGGCTTTTCGACGATCGTGACCGTGAGGTCGACCTGGTCGGGCGCCCCGGGCACGTCGTTGGTCTCGACGTTGACTTCCTTGAAGTAGCCCAGGCGGTCGATGCGGTCGCGCGACAGCTTGATCTTGTCGGCGTCGTACCAGGACGACTCGAACTGGCGGAATTCGCGGCGGATCACTTCGTCGCGGGTGCGATTGTTGCCGGCGACGTTGATGCGGCGCACATAGGCGCGGCGCGACGGGTCCGCCAGCAGCACGAACGCGACGCGGCCATTGGCCCGGTCGATTTCGGGGCGTGCCTCGACGTTGGCAAAGGCGAAGCCGAAGTTGCCGAAGTAGTCGTTGAAGGCCTTGGTGGTGTCGGCCACCCGGTCGGCGTTGTACGGCTCGCCGGGCTTGATCGCTATCAGCGACTTGAACTCTTCTTCCTTGCCCAGGTAGTTGCCTTCCAGGCGCACCGACGAAACGACATAGCGCTCGCCTTCGGTTACGTTGATCGTGACCGAGATGTCCTGCTTGTCCGGCGAGATGGCGACCTGGGTGGAGTCGATGCGGAATTCGAGATAACCGCGGGCCAGGTAGTACGAGCGCAGCGCTTCCAGGTCGGCGTTGAGCTTGGCGCGCGAATAGCGGTCGGATTTGGTGTACCAGGACAGCCAGCCGCCGGTATCCAGGTCGAACAGGCCGCGCAGCGTGGATTCGCTGAACACCTTGTTGCCCACCAGGCGGATTTCCTTGATGCGCGCCGGCTCGCCCTCGGTCACCGTGAAAGTGAGGTTGACGCGGTTGCGCTCGATCGGCGTCACGGTGGTCTGCACCTCGGCGCCGTACAGGCTCTTGTTGATGTACTGGCGCTTGAGCTCCTGCTCGGCGCGGTCGGCCAGGCTCTGGTCGTACGGGCGCCCTTCGGTCAGGCCGATTTCGCGCAGCGCCTTTTTCAGCACGTCCTTGTCGAACTCCCGCGAGCCGACGAACTCGACGTCGGCCACCGTGGGCCGCTCCTCGACGATCACCACCAGGACGTCGCCGTTGACCTCCAGGCGCACGTCCTTGAACAGGCCCAGGCCGAACAGCGCG
>DATHWV010000384.1:0-6559 GCA_035460205.1 Ramlibacter sp. | reverse complement strand
CAAAGCCACCTGGTGCCGCTGCTGATGAACCTGCATTTCTGGGTCGCGCCGACCAACTACGCACTGGGTCGTGCGGCCACCGCGTTCGACGAGCAGGGGCAACTGGTGGAAGACGCGGCAAAGAAGAAGGTACAGGCCGTGATCGACCAGGTGCTGTGGGCGGCGCAGCGCCTGGTGACAGGGTGATCACGCCGCCTTGACGGCAATAAAGCAGATGCTCGCGGCGCGATGCAGCGCGTCGATGTCCTTCTCGCGGCGCGACCACCGGAAGTGCTTGCGCGGCGACAGGATGGAGGTCGAACCCATCAGCCGGTCCGCCACGCGAAGCAACCAGCGGCCGGCGCGCGGATAGCGGCCCATCGTTGCCAACGCCCGCAAGGTGTCGTGCGAATGCCAAAGCCGCGTCACCTTCAGGCCTGCAGTGTCCAGGACATGCAGGACGCCCCACGCTGTGTGGTGAAAGTAAGAGTCGTGAAAGGGCTCGCCCTGGGATACCGTGCCGAAGTACATGCCCCCGGGCTTGAGTACGCGATGAACTTCCTGCACCGCGAGGAACGGGTTGTAGAGGTGTTCGAGGACCGCGTAGGAAAAAACCAGGTCGAACGCGGCGTCATCAAACGGCAGGGCGTGCGCGTCCGCAAGGATGTCCGCCTGCGCAGACCCATAGTCGATACCCACGTACCGCAAGCCCAGATGGGCAGCCACCGCTGCCTGGTCGCGCGGACCGCACCCCAGGTCCAGCAATGACGCGCCTTGGTGGATGCCGCTGGCCGCGGCGCTGAACAACTCCGATGCATCCCGCAATGCGCGTGGCCCTGAATAGGAATTGACCGGCCGCTCAACCAGGCAATCCGCCAGGTCGCGCGCGGCCGTGGAAGCGACCGGCACCATGAGCTTCCTGGCCACGGGTGCGATGGGACGCAGGTCCAGCGGTGTTCCAGCCGGGCGTGCGAAGCCGCAGTTGCAGGCGACACCGCCGGCGTTGGGCGCCGCCATGTGCCGACCGCAATCCGGGCAGGCAAGCTGGTCGAGATACCAGGGTTGCGCGAATGTGGCCATGCTTCGATCTTAAGTGTCCATCATCCGCCGGAAGCCAGGGCCTCCAACGCGGCAAGCGACACGACCCGGATCTGGCGGTACCCCAGCGCCACCGCACCACCGTGCACCAGCGCCTTCAACTCCTTGCTCAGCGTCTGGCGCGTGATGCCCAGCATCATCGCCAGCGCCTCCTGCGACACCGGCACCACCGGCCGTGCATCGGCTGATTGGGTCGCGTCGCCACGTGCCAGCAGCAACAGGCGCCGTGCTACGCGCGCGCGGGTCGAGCGCAGCGTCGCATCCTCGACCATGCCGTACAGCGAGCGCGTGCGCGCGGCCAACATGCGGCAGATCGCCTGGGAGAACGCATGGCGCTTCATCAACTCGTCGAAGGCCGCGCGCGGCAGCGCCAGCACTTCCGCCGCACCGAGCGCGGTGGCATCGTGCGTGCGCGGCTGCTGGTCAATCAGCGAGATCTCACCAAACCAGTTGCCCGCCTCCAGCACCACCAGGATGGCTTCCTTGCCGTCCTCGCGCAGGCTGGAGACCTTGAAGCTGCCGCTCACCAGGCCGTAGAAGGCGCCTTTGCCCGGCGAAACCTTGTCGCCTTGCCGGAACAGCATCTCGCCCGGCCGCAGGCGCAGCAACTCGCTGCCCGCGAGCATGGCGCGGCGCTCGCGCAGCGGCAAGGCGCCGAACCAGGGGTTGGCCGACAGTGGCGCGAGCAGCTCGAGTGTGGATTTCATTGGCGCATGCGGGAGGCGCATCGGGGACAAGCGAGGGCGTCCATTGTCAATTTCTTGACAGTTAGCCGTCAAGCCCCGGCCAAGAATGAGGCCAGCCACAGCCGGAGACAAAAAATGGAAATCGCATCGCTCAAGAAAGTCGTCAGCGCCGAGGAATGGCAGCTGCGGGTGGACCTTGCGGCCTGCTACCGCCTGGTGGCGCTTTACGGGTGGACCGACCTGGTCTTCACGCATGTCAGCGCCCGCATCCCGGGGCCGGACCACCATTTCCTGATCAACCCCTACGGCCTGATGTTCGACGAGATCACGGCCTCGTCACTGGTGAAGGTGGACCTGCAGTGCAACAAGCTCATCGACTCGCCTTTCCCGGTCAACCCGGCCGGCTTCGTCATCCACAGCGCGATCCACGAGGCGCGTGACGACGCGCAATGCGTGCTGCATACCCACACCCGCGCCGGCATCGCCGTCAGCGCGCAGAAGTGCGGCATCCTGCCGATCTCGCAGCAGTCGACATTCGTGCTGGGTTCACTCGCCTACCACGCCTATGAAGGTGTGGCCTTGCGCGACGACGAAAAGACCCGCTTGCAAGCCGACCTGGGGCAAGCCAATTTCCTGATGTTGCGCAACCACGGCCTGCTGGTATGCGGGACCAGCATCGCCGATGCTTTCGTGAACATGTACACCTTCGAGAACACCTGCCGCATCCAGCTGGACGCGCAGGCCGGTGGCGAGCTCATCACCGTCGATCCGCGCATCCTCGATGGTGTCGCGCAGGCGGTGAAGGCCGTGACTCGCGGCGGGGCAGGTGCCCTGGTGTGGCCGGCGTTGCTGCGAAAGCTGGACCGGCTCGACCCCGGCTACAAGGACTGAGGCCGAGGCGGGGATTCAGGCGGCGGCACCGACAGCCGCCAGCTGCACCACCGCGACGCCACTGTCGGCGGTCTTGCGCGGCTCATGCTCCATCACGATGATTTCCTTGCGCACCATCTCGATGTTGCCGAAGTAGGTGCTGAACGCCACGTCCTTGGCGTCGCGACCGGTGCCTATGCGGACCAACCGGTCCACCGGCGCCATGCCGGTCGGGTCGAACAGCAGCCACTGGCCGCCGATCCACGCCTCGAACGTCGCATGGAAATCCTGCGGCGGCTCATCGAACCACACGTAACCCACCACGATGCGCGCCGGGATGTTCAGCGCACGGCACAAGGTGATGCCCAGGTGCGCGAAGTCGCGGCAGACGCCGGCGCGTTGCACGAACACTTCCTGCGCCGTGGTGGTTGAGTTGGTGCTGCCCGGTTGGTAGACGATGGAGTCGTGGATCCACTTGACGATCTTGCGTACCCGGCCGATGCCCGGCTCCAGGTCGCCGAACATCTGTTGGGCGACGCTGGACATCACGTCCGACTCGCAATAGCGCGTGGGCATGAGGTAGTGGAAGATTTCATCGGGCACCTGGCTGACCGGCACCTCCGGCAGGTGGTCGTCGACGTTTTCCGAGTAGACCTCGACCTCCGCCTTGTAGTCCACCAGCAGGCGGCCGACCGGTGCATCGAAGCGGAAGAAGCGGTTGCCGCTGCCCGTGTCGACGAAGGAATGCACGGCCACGTTGGATGAGACCGCCAGCCTTTCGCTCAGGATTTTCTGCGTCGGCCAATGCGCGGCTTCTACGTTGAAGCAGAAATGGGTCGGCTCCTTGACGTCGTATTCGAGGACGGTTTCGACCGTTGAAACATGCATGGAGATGGGCCTTTGGGACAGGCACTTTGCCTGCCATTCCATGCTACGGACGCGGCGGCGGCAATCGATCAGCAGCGCGCCCGGCGCACTGTAGGACTACTTGCCGAAGAGCCCCTTCAGCCGGTCGCCCAGGCTGCCGCCACCCGGTGCCGTGGCGGCGCCGATCGCCGCGCCCGCCAGCGCGCTGCTGGACAGGGTCACACTGGGCGAGTCGAGCGTGCCGCCTACCGCCAGCGGCACGGCGATGGCGCGGCCTCCCACCGGCACGCTGGCCGTCACGTCGACACGGCCGTTCAATGTCTTGTCTGGCGCCATGTTGACATTGCCGGTGGCTGCCATCAGCCCCGAGTTGGCGACCAGGTTGGTCACCTGCACCGCTTGCCCGCGCGTCGTCACATTGCCGGCCAATGTGTCCAGTCGCGTCTCGCCGCTGCGGTTCATGCCCACGGTCTTGACGGCCTTGGCCAGGTCGATGCCGTGGATCACCGCGCCGTGCACGATGAATTTGGTGCGTGTCTGCAACGCGTCGGCCAGTGCGCCGATCTCGCGCACCTGCGCATCGAGCGACGTGCTCGCCTCCAGACGTCCGGTCAGCGTGCGGCTGGGCGCTGTGAGCGCCGACACTTCAACATCCTTCGTTTCGAGCTGGCCCGTCAACAGCGGGCCTCCCTTGGCCTGTCGCAGCTGCAACTTGCCGGTGATGGAGCCGCCACCCACCTTCGCATCCAGCGCCCAATCGTCGCCCTTGCGTTGCATCGTCGCTTTCGCGCCCTGCAGCCGGCCCCTCACGACTTCGATGCGCACCGAAGACGGCAGCCCATCGGCATCGCGTCGCCCTTCGCCGTCCACTGTCGTGCGCACGCCCTTGTTGTCCACCCAGGTCACGTCGTCCAGCACCACCCGGTGCGGCAGCATGGCCATGCCGCCGGCTTGCGCGCCCTTTGCAGCGCCGCCGGGACGCTGCTTCGCCGCGGCAGCAGTGATCGCGGCTACCGCCGGCGCCGGCACTACCGCGTCGCGCACGATCAGGGTCGCGATCTCCAGCCGCCCTTGCAGCAGCCCCATCCACACCGGCCGCGCTTCGATGCGCCCCAGCGAAAGCGGTGGCTGGCTCTTGACCTGCACCTGTTCCAGCGCCACCGCGGGCAACGGCCAGACGTCCACCGAGATGCCGCCGAGGTGGACCGGCACACCGATCGCGGAAGCAATCTGCTGGCTGACGCGCTGGCGGAAGTCGTCGCTGTTCACCCAATAGCGCAGCGCGCCGGTGACGGCCGCCAGGATGAACACGATCGCCAGCGCGATCGCGATCGACAGTTTCAATAAACGGCTCATCCCGGCATTGTGGCCATTCCGGGCGCGCGCTGCCTATCGCACACCGTCTTCGTATTCGAACCGGCTGAGGATGCCGTCGTGGTTGCGGTCCATTTCCTCGAAGCTGTAGGGCGCGATCGTCAGCCGCTGCGCCTCGGCCCGGGTGAGTTCGCCGTCGCGGTTGGCGTCGGCGCCCAGGAAGGATTGGGCAATTTGCAGCGGCGTGTAGCCGGCCCCGCCGGTGCCGACGGAAGCCCTGCCTGCTGGCGCGGCATAGCTGCCTGCCGCGCCCATGGTGTTGGTTGCCGGTTCCGCCGCGGTGTCGGTGGTCGCCGTTGCGGCAGCGGTAGCGGCCGTCAGGCCGGCCGGGAATTGCGAGTTCAGACCTGCGGGGTTTCCCGAGTTGGGTGCAAGGCCGGAAGGGCTGGGCAAGGCGCCGGCGGCGCGCGTTGCCATGGAGGGGCTGGCCGGCTGCGCAGCGGGCGCGACTCGCCTCAAGGTTTGGGCCTGGGCGAGGGTTGTGGCTGCAACCAGCACGAGCGGCAAGCCCAGCCGCCGCGCGGCGCGAAAAGCGGAAACGGTGTTCATGGGGCACTCCTGAACGGGGCGCCGGGTGCGCCCCATGTTCCCATGCTGCTGCGCCTTATCGCCGCGTGCAGAAGGCGGATGCGCGAATCGCTGTAGGACCCGCGCGCAGCAGGTGGCTCTGCTATTTCAGGTTCTCGTCAAAGCCCGGACTGGAGACGCTGCCATCGGGCAGGAAGGATGCCGGGTTGCGCCGCAAGCCGGGTGGCGCGGGCTTCGTCGGGGGCATGGGCGAGGGGGCGCTGCGCACGGCCGGGGGCACGATTTGCGCGCGTGCGGCGGTGGGCGAACCGCCCAGTGCCATGGAGGCAAACAGCGCCACGCTGCAGGCTTCGAAATTGATGCGTCTTCGTCGTTTCACATTCATCTGAAAAAAACTCCTGGAGTGGATGGAGCAGCCATTGCAGCCGATACCGGTGGCGAGGGCCAGCACTGTTGCCGGGGGTTGCCTTCGAAACATCCGGCGTGCCGGCGTAACGCACAATCCATGCATGCGCAATGCAAGGAGCCGAGCATGGGCAAACGCCTGACACAGATCGCCACCCGCACCGGGGACAACGGCACTACCGGACTTGGGGACAACACGCGCGTTTCCAAGGACAGCCTGCGGGTGCATGCCATGGGTGACGTCGACGAACTCAATTCGCATATTGGCCTGCTGCTGTGCGAGCCACTGGCGGAGGGGGTGCAGCCATTGCTCGTGGAAGTCCAGCACCAGCTGTTCAACCTGGGCGGCGAGCTCTCGATCCCGGGCTTCGAACTGTTGAAACCCGAAGCCGTGCTGGCTCTGGACGAAGCGCTGGCCCACTACAACGGCCAGCTGCCGAAGCTGGAGGAGTTCATCCTGCCGGCCGGCAACCGTGCGGCGTCGCAGGCGCATGTGTGCCGCACCGTCGCGCGCCGGGCCGAACGTGCAGTGGTGGCGCTGGGCGCCGCCGAAACCCTGCGTGAGACGCCGCGCCAATACCTCAACCGGTTGAGCGACCTGTTGTTCGTGTTGGCCCGCGTGCTGAACCGCATGAACGGTGGCGACGACGTCTACTGGAAGAGCGAGCGGCTGGCTGCCTCAGCCAAACCGGATTGACTATCGGGCCTGCAACACCGCCATGGTGATGCGCGAGACGCAGGTCAATTCACCC